>JAFZKU010000184.1 GCA_017551785.1 Bacteroidales bacterium
AAGGATCCAGCAGATGGTAAATGACATGAGGGTCGAGGCCCGCAAGTCAGGCATAGCAAGTGAGAGGGAAGCGGTGGTCCTTCCGGGTATTAAAGTGGTGTCAGACTCCAATATCGATTATGTTTCGATTGGCGGCGCGGCGATGAAGATGGGAATGAGACTGAGTGGTCTGACAAAGGAGGTTCCGGCGATAAAGGGCATCAACAGCATGCTGGTAGTGAGCTATGACGACTGCCCTGACCACATCAAGGATCTTTTCAACGCCAGGATGTCGAACGAACTGAGGGGATGCGAGCTGCTGATGGAGGCGAAGGAGAACGGCGAGAAGATGTCGTGCTACGGTACTACCTCGAATGACGGCGAAACTATCAGCGATATAATAATGTTCGTGCCGGATGGAGGCGCACTGATATGCTTCTTCGGGACCATATCCGCCAACGACCTTGCTGACCTTGTAAACTCGGCAATGTAGAACTTGTAATAATGAGCGCTTCCGAATTCAAAGCAACCTGGCTGCCGCTGGAGAACGGTTTCTACCGTGTGGCCCTCTACATCCTGGAGGATGCGGCAGACGCTGCAGACGCAGTGCAGGACCTGTACATCAGGCTTTGGACTTCGCGGGATAGGCTCGAAGGAATACGCCAGCCCAAGGCATACGGAATGACGATGCTGAAGAACATCTGCACAGACCGGCTGCGTCACGCAAATGTTGCAAGGACCGAATCTCTGAAGGCAGTGGAGTTCCGCCTCACAGACGAAAGTTCCACCCTCGCTGCGAGGGAAACCATCAAGGCAGTGGAGAAGGCTATGGAGCGTTTGCCGGAAAACCAGCGGAAGGTGCTGCAGCTGAGAGTCTTTGAAGGGATGGATTATGAAGACATAGCCTCGGCGACGGGACTGGCGGAAGGGAGCCTGAGGGTGATGCTGAGCGCCGCACGCAAGACACTTAAGAAACTTTTGGACAATTGATACGGATATGAAAGATTTAGAAACCATTGACAAAATGACTCTGGAAGAGCTGGAAGCCATTTCCAACGACACCACCCTCCCTGCCGGCAATGCCGGGGCAAAGGAGCTGATCGGCAAGCTGGAACTTGCACACGAGGCCAGAGGTGGTTCAAGTCGCAAGATATATGTCAGCTGGATTACTGGCATAGCAGCTACTTTCATCCTCATGCTGGGCATAGGCCTGGCTCTTGAAAACCGCGGCCCGAAAGATACTTTCGACGATCCTGCCCTGGCATACGCCCAGGTCCAGGAAGTGTTCCAGAAGATTGGTAACGGTGTCCAGCAAGGACAGCAGGCCGTTGCTGAAAGCAGGGAAATGATTACAAGTGAAATGGAAAAAACAATAAATATCATACGATGAAAAAGATTCTTTTGACAGTAGTTCTGGCAGTTCTTTCTGTGACTGCTTTTGCCCAGACGGGCAAGTCTCTCTACGAGAAGTATTCTGACTACGAGGGCGTGGAAGCCGTATACATCAGCCCGGCTATGTTCAAGCTTATCGGCAAGCTTACGATCGATATGGGTGACGAGGATTTGGATATTGCCCGCCTGGTGCGTTCCATCAAGGGTATGTATATCCTGAACATGCCGAGCAGCGGTCCTGCAAGCAAGCTGGCAGGCGAGGTTTCGAAGATGATCTCCAGGGGTAATTATGAGTTGCTGATGGAGGCCAAAGACAGCGGCGACCGCATGCAGATGTTCACCAATGGCGATGACAATGTCATCAGGAGTTTCGTGATGCTGAATACAGATGGTGATGAAACTTCTTTCATCTGCTTCGACGGCGAGATGATCCGCGATGATTTCGAGAACGTAATCCGCGACGCGATGTAGTTCGATGAAGGAAAGAAGGATCTGAGTGGGGCTGGCCGCCCACGGCTGCAGAGTGGGAGGTGCCTGTTGAATGCGAGTTCTGCGAAGCAGGACGAAGCAGACAATAGGAGGGATTGGAGTGAGCGAAGCGAACGGAACCCCCGAAGACCTTCTTTCCTTCATCGGGATATTCAAAAAGCAATTACCAGCATTATAAAACGAGCAGGTCTTTCAAAGGCCTGCTTTTTTTATTATATTTGAAGGATAGAAACTACTGATATATGCTGATATGAGACAACTGATAGAATGTGTTCCGAATTTCAGCGAGGGCCGCGACAAGGCTGTCATCGACGCCATCGTGGGCGCTATCGCTGCTACCAAGACTCCTGACGGCAGGTCTGTGAGCGTACTGAACGTCGATCCGGGCGAGGCTACGAACCGCACGGTGGTGACATTCACCGGCGAGCCTGACGCCGTATGCGAAGCCGCCTTCCAGGGCGCAAAGAAAGCGCAGGAGCTTATAGACATGAGACTGCATCACGGCGAGCATCCCCGCTCAGGAGCGACTGACGTGCTGCCGCTGGTGCCCGTGCAGGGCATCACTCTCGAAGAGTGTGCTGAACTGGCCCGCAAACTTGCCGAGCGCATGTACAAGGAACTGGGTATCCCCTGCTACTGCTACGAAGCCGCCGCTTTCAAGCCCGAGCGCCGCAATCTGGCCGTATGCCGTGCCGGAGAATATGAGGCTCTGCCTGAGAAGATGGCCGACCCTGAACGCAGGCCTGACTTCGGACCGAAGAAATACGACGAGACTACAGCCCGCAGCGGCGCTAGCAACGTAGGCGCCCGCAACTTCCTCATCGCAGTAAACTTCAATCTAAACACCACATCTGTCCGCAAAGCCATGAGCGTAGCCTTCGACGTGCGCGAGAAAGGCCGCAAGGCCCGCGAAGGAGGCTCCCTTACCGGAGCCCTCATCAAGGACGAGAACGGCGAGCAGGTTTGGATTCCCGGAACGCTTAAAGGATGCAAGGCCATCGGATGGTACATTCCAGAATACGGCGTGGCCCAGGTCAGCATGAACATAACCGACATAGAGGCCACTCCTCTTCACAAAGCATTCGACGAAGTCTCAGCCAAGGCCGAGGCCCGCGGCATGCGCGTGACCGGAACTGAGATAGTAGGCCTCGTCCCGAAGAAGGTCCTTATCGATGCTGGCCGCTATTTCCTCGAGAAGCAGCACCGTAGCGTGGGAGTATCTGAAGACGAACTTATGAAGATAGCTGTGCGCAGCATGGGTCTGTCCGACCTGAAGCCATTCGAGCCGCGCGAGAAAGTAATAGAATACCTTATCGCAGACCCTGCCGAGGAAGCAGCACGCGAAAGGCTGGTGCGCATGACCGTGAAAGGCTTCGCAGAGGAAACGGCTTCTGAATCTCCGGCACCTGGAGGCGGCAGCGTAGCTGCAGTGATGGGCGCATTCGGAGCTGCCCTGAGCACCATGGTGGCCAACCTGTCCGCCGGCAAGCGCGGTTGGGACGACCGCTGGGAAGAGTTCTCGCAGTGGGCCGACAAGGGTCAGAAGGTTCTCGCGAAGATGCTCGAACTGGTAGATGAGGATACCCGCTCATTTGACGGAATAATGGCCGCTATGGGCCTGCCGAAGGGCACTGATGAAGAAAAAGCTGCCCGCCGCAAGGCTATAGAGGCCGCAACCCTCCGTGCCGCCCAGGTTCCTCTTGAGACCATGAAGACCGCCATGCAGGTCTTCCCCATTGCCGAAGCGATGGCCCGCGACGGCAACCCCAACTCAGCATCTGACGCAGGCGTCGGAGCCCTCGCAGCCCGTGCCGCAGTGCGCGGCGCCTTCCTGAACGTAAAGATCAACGCCCAGGGCCTTGAAGACAAAGAGGCTGCCGAGAAGCTCATCCAGGAAGGCCAGGCAATGCTGGCCAAAGCTGAAATACTCGAATCTGAAATACTGTCACTAACAAAATTGTAATATATGACTTTCCAGGAAGAAATTCTTGAAGGCATACCGCAAGACCGGCTGCCCGAGAGCAAGCCTTACGACAATACAGTAAATCACGCTCCCAAACGCAAAGACATACTGACCCCCGCCGAAAAGGAACTGGCGCTTCGCAACGCACTGCGCTATTTCCCGCCCGAGCTGCACGCCCAGCTTGCCCCGGAGTTCGCCGCAGAGCTAAAGGAGTACGGCCGCATCTATATGTACCGCTACCGCCCCTCCTACCGCATCTACGCCCGTCCCATTGACGAATATCCGGCCAAATGCCCCCAGGCTGCAGCCATGATGGCGATGATACAGAACAACCTCGACGAGCGCGTGGCTCAACATCCCCATGAACTCATAATTTACGGAGGCAACGGAGCCGCATTCCAAAACTGGGCTCAGTACAGGCTGGTGATGCAGTATCTGGCGGGCATGACCGAAGAACAGACGCTGGCCATGTACAGCGGCCACCCTCTGGGTCTTTTCCCCAGCCATAAGGATGCACCGAGAGTGGTCATCACCAACGGAATGGTTATTCCCAATTATTCATCGCAGGACAACTGGGAGCGCTTCAACGCGATGGGAGTATCTCAGTACGGCCAGATGACGGCAGGCTCATGGATGTACATAGGCCCCCAGGGCATCGTGCACGGCACTACGATCACAGTGATGAATGCTGCCCGCAAACAGCTCTGGAAGCGCGGTCTCAAAGGCACTGAAGAAGAACGCCACGGCATGCTGTTCGTCACCGCAGGCCTCGGAGGCATGTCAGGCGCACAACCCAAGGCCGGCAACATCGCTGGAGTTGTGAGCGTCACCGCCGAGATCAATCCCGCAGCTGCACAGAAACGTTACGACCAGGGCTGGGTGGACGAACTGCATGAGGACCTGGACGAGCTGATCGCCCGCATCCGCTGGGCAGTAGCCGCCCGTGAGGTGGTATCCCTCGCCTATGTAGGCAACGTAGTGGACCTCTGGGAGCGTCTGGCCGACGAAGGCATCAAGGTCGACCTGGGAAGCGACCAGACATCGCTGCACAACCCTTTTGCCGGCGGTTATTATCCCGCAGGGCTCACTTTCGAACAGAGCAAGGCTCTGATGGCTTCCGACCCCGCCGCCTTCAAGGAGGCCGTTTATGCTTCCCTCCGCCGCCATGCCGCCGCAATCGGCCGGCTGACAGCCCAGGGCATGTATTTCTTCGACTACGGCAACGCCTTCCTGCTGGAATGCTCTAGGGCTGGCGCCGACGTGCTCAAAGCCGACGGCAGTTTCAAATATCCTTCATACGTCCAGGATATCATGGGTCCCATGTATTTCGACTACGGCTTCGGCCCGTTCAGAT
>JAFZKU010000185.1 GCA_017551785.1 Bacteroidales bacterium
GGATGTGTATGGATGGACGGCATTGCGGTAGTCGCCCCAGCGGGCGGCCTCGAGATATAGCGCATCGTCGATAGAATGGTAGAGGCTGTCCCAAAGCGCCGTGGCCCGTTCGGCCGTCAGAAGGCCACCCGGACTGCTCAGTTCGCGAACCCGAGAGGCAAAGCGAGCCTTGAACTCAGTATTCTTCATGAGCTTCTGGAAAAGGCCCGTCGGCTTCCCCTTGTTGTTCAGGTCGAGAATGTTCTCGTTGACACTTTGGAAGATGCCCTCGGAATCCCACACGGCAAACTTGAAACCCCGGCCTCCGCCGGCTCCGGCTCCCCACTCTCCGTCAGCTCCCCGATTATACAGTGCATACCAGTTATGATAGTCCCAGTCGGTATTGCCGCCAAACTGGTTCAGAATCATGAAATCAATGAACTCGTCGACATCCAGCAGCCGCTCCACAGCCGCCATGTCACTGCCGTCCAGCGCCATCAGCTCGGCAAAAGCAGCGAAGCTCCCGGCGTCGGCAACCGCCGAATTACCTTGCTCCTCATCGACCTTTATGACGTCGTAGTCATCTTTCTTCCCGCCGAAATGTGACTTGCAGAAGTTCTCGTCGATGCGCTCCGAGAGACTGTAGATCCCCCAGTAGATGCCGTTGATGAACACATGCACATGCCGGCCGTTGCTGTACGGCATCCCCAGCTGGGCACTGGCCATGCGGTGCCACAAATCCCTCTCGTACTGCGCCCGTTTGCGGTTGTTGCCGTCCCAGTGCTGCCACGAATTGCCGAAGAAAGTTCGCAGCGTCAACGTATTGAACTCCGCCGGGCCGCTGTCGCCGAACACGGGGTATTTGAGCTTGGAAGGGCCATACTCGCTCTTGAACTTCAGCCGCAGAGCGTGCTTCGGATTCTTCTCAGGCAGACGCGAATGGCCGCCGTGGATACGGATGCCGCAGTCCACCGTCAGGTCGAGATTGCTGCCGTCGAACATCTCCACAGACACAGGCCGCTCCCAGCCCCTGCCGATATTGTCGCCAACCGGAGTGCCTGTATGGATATAAATGCCGCCAGTGTCCGGATCTTCAGAGTCCTTGAAAAAATTATCCTTATCGGTGACGATAGATACGATGGGAATCTGCTTCAGCCCGGCCTTCATCTTCTGCCTCAACGCAGCATTCTTCGTCATAGCCGGATCCATCGCATAATCGGCCTTGGCGCGACCGTCGATCTGGCAGTAGGGCCCCCACATTTCAGGGTATCCTTCCGGAGTGGAGGCGAGGTCCAGCACGTCCTCGAAGATATAGCTGGTTGTCGCGATTTTGGAGAAGCTGCCGTCGGCGCCCTTCTCGATGGCCCGGATAATTGTTGTGCCGGAGATGGGCAGCGGCTTCTTGTAGACTTTGCTCTTTTCGGTCGGCACGCTGCCGTCAAGGGTGTAGTAGATGGTGCCGCGTATGGAAGCGGGGGTGATGGTCAGCTGGAAGGAACTCTCCATCAGCCCGTGCGGCATGCTGAAGGCCGGCAATTGGTCGGTAAGCGGCAGCGCCGGGTCGTCGATAGGCACCTCCTGGCAGCCCGCCAGCAACACTGCAGCCATCAGTCCGGCCAGGGGCAGCAATAATCGTATAGCAAAAGCCTTTTTCATAATTAGTATCGTATTTCCAGCAGGAGGGGGTAGTGGTCGCTCATTTTGGTGCAGCCGTAGGTGTCGGTGACGAGGCGGTAGGATAGGGGTGCCAAGCCGCGGACGAAGAAGTGATCGATGGGGCCGTGGCTTTCGGTCGGCCGCTTGAAATTGGCGAAGGTGTCTTCCTCGGGGAGGCCGAGCATCACGCGGACGGACTCCATCTGCAGCCCGGCGTTCTGGAGTGAGGCCAGACCCACATTCCAGTCGCCGCAGGCCACGTCGCGCCCCGTCAGCTGTGCATTCACCTGCTCAACGGTGCGCTGAGTGATCTCGCGGTCCCAGCTGGAGTGCACATTGATGATGCGGACGCCCTCCACGGTGCAGGCCTGCCAGCGCATGGCGAGCTCGGTGTCCCGGACCTGGAGGCCCTTGCGGACGAAGATCGGATGGCTGATGTTCACGGCACCCACGCGCCTGTAGCCGTCCGGCACATAGCGTGTCGCGGGGAACAGCATCTCCTGGAAACAGAGCACGTCCGGATCCAGAGCCTCAATCATCCGCTCCATGGCCGCCATGCGGGTGCGCCAGAATACATCGCTGTCCGCGTCGCGGTCGCGCGTCCATGTCCGCACATTGAAAGAGAGGATGCGGAGGGTGGGGGAGGCCACGGAACCCTGCGATGGATTTGCCGCCGGAGCTACAGCCGCCGAGCTGTCCGGCGCCGCCGAAGCATGGCCTGAATCTGCTGCAGCCTTTGTCAAGGCCGCTGTCTCGCCGGGGCCAGCCGCCCGCTCCGCCGCCAGCAGCGGCATTGCCCGATCTTCACCCACCACCCGGCAGCCCGCCAGCATCCCGCACGCCACCAGCGCCAGCACAGACACACACACCGTAAGCATATCTTTAATCATAATAGTCTCTTTTTAATCAATTCTCAAATCCCCATCACCCACTTCCACACCGGCACCACAGGTATTCCCTCTTCAGTGCCCTCCTCATCATACGTAATCAGCAGTCACTTCCAGTCCACGTGCGCCTTGGCATACTTCACCAGTGGCGGCACCTCCCTGTTGTAAGTGGTCTCCTCCTTGATGCTGTACGACA
>JAFZKU010000019.1 GCA_017551785.1 Bacteroidales bacterium
ACCTGATGCACGTGCTCATCGACACCATCCAGAACATAGACGGCGTCGAGCGCACCGAGACCTGGATCTCCCTCGAGGAAGCCATCGAAAGGCAAGTATCCATCGACGAAACCCGCTACGTCAGGACAAAGTCAGCATCCGCCAAGAAAGACCCCCGCAAGAAAGTCTCAAAGTAGCCCGAACCCACATTATCCCCCGGGTACGCGCATCATTCCCCCGGGCACTGTCACCATTCCTCCAGGCTAGTCGCGTGGCATAACCTACCCTTTGGGATAGGTCTTGCCATGTTTTGGGATAGGTCTCGGCATACTTTGGGGTAGGTCCTGTGAGAAGTGCCAGACCTACACCACGGGAAGTGTCTGCGAAGCCGATTCGCGGGGTAGGTCACCGTCATCCCAGAGGACCTACCCCAAAGCACCCGGGGACCTACACCGTTTCCGTGCGAGACCTACACCGGTTTAGGTCAGGTCACGGTCACCGGCGGTCAGCGAAAGGTTCCGGTAATGAGTGTCGTCCAGGGAAATGGCTTGATGATAGAAAGGCAAGTATCCATCGACGAAACCCGCTACGTCAGGACAAAGTCAGCATCCGCCAAGAAAGACCCCCGCAAGAAAGTCTCAAAGTAGCGCTTCGGCGAGGCGGAGGTCGTCGGGGGTTGTGATCTTGATGTTGTAGCGGAGGCCATCCACTATTTTTACGGGAAAACCTGCTTTCTGCACCACGGTAAGGTCGTCGGTGAAGGAGGTGTCGTAACTCTGGGCGTAGGCTTTGCGCAGTATTTCCGAGCGGAAGACCTGGGGAGTCTGGACAGCCACGAAACGGCTGCGGTCGGCGGGCACGGAGCCGTCGGCAGTGAGCTCTCTGATGCTCTCCACAAGAGGCACGGCCGGAGCCACGGCGCCGCACTTGTCGGCCTCGGCGAAGAGGCCCTCCAGGAACTCGGCGGTGACGAAGGGACGGACCCCGTCATGGACGGCCACGAGCGCCCCGTCGGGGACATATTCCAGAGCGTTCTTGACGGAATGGAAACGGGTGAAACCGCCGGTGGGCAGAGTGTACCTCGGCAGGAAGTCGCTGCGACGGCAATAGTCCTTCCAGTATTCCTTGTATTCGTCTGACAGGACGACGATTATCTCCACCGGGGAAGACATCGCAAGGAACTTCTCGATGGTGTGGCGCAAGAGCGGCTTGCCTGCAATTTCAATAAATTGCTTGGGTAATTTTGAATTCATTCTCGCGCCCGAACCGGCAGCCACAATCACAGCGTATTTTTTTCTTTCCATTTGTCAATAACTTGTCTACAAAGTTAACTTTTAATTAGCCATTATTCACTATTTTTGCGTGAATAAGATTATACCATGACATCAGAATTGAAAAAGATTTCATCTGCCCTCATTTCCGTATTTTACAAAGACGGTATCGAAGAGATCGCCAACCTCCTTGCAAGCCAGGGTGTGGCCCTGTATTCTACCGGCGGAACCTATGATTTCCTGGCCGGGAAAGGCTACAAAGTGACCAAGGTCGAAGACGTCACCGGATACCCGTCAATCCTCGGCGGAAGGGTAAAGACCCTGCATCCCAAAGTTTTCGGCGGCATCCTCGCAAGGCGCGACAATCCCGGCGACCGCGAGCAGATGCAGCAGTACGAAATACCTGCCCTGGACCTCGTCATAGTCGACCTCTATCCTTTCGAGGAGTATGTCGCCAAAGGCGCGACCCATCAGGAAATAATCGAGAAGATCGACATCGGCGGCATCAGCCTCATCCGCGCAGCTGCCAAGAACTATAAAGACGTTGTAATCGTGCCCTGCAAGGACTGCTACGGCAAGCTCGCCAGCCTGCTCAAGGAGAAAGGCGGCTACACCAGCGAGGAAGACAGGCTTTCATTCGCCAAATACGCCTTCTCAGTCAGCAGTTCTTACGACACGGCAATCTTCAACTACCTCAACAGCGACGGTGAAGTGGACATGTTCTCGAGGAGCTACGCCACCTCGACACACCTGCGCTACGGCGAGAACCCTCACCAGAACGCAGCCTTCTACGGCGACGCCTCCACCCTTCCCGAGCAGCTTCACGGCAAGGAGATTTCATACAACAACCTGCTTGACATAGAAGCTGCGATCGAACTGATCTCCGACTTCAAGGAGCCCACTGTTGCCATCATCAAGCACAACAACGCCTGTGGATGCGCCACGAGGGCCACAGTCCTCGAGGCATGGACAGACGCCCTTGCCGGCGACCCCGTCTCAGCTTTCGGAGGCATCATCATAACCAACGTGCCCGTAGACGAAGCCGCTGCCGAAGAGATCAACAAAATCTTCTTCGAGGTAATCATCGCTCCGGAATATTCTCCCGCCGCCCTCGAAATCCTCAAACAGAAGAAGAACCGCATCATCATGGTCAACCGCCGCACCGTTCCATCAACCATCAAGTTCCGCTCAATGCTCGGCGGAGCCCTCGTGCAGGAAAGGGACGCCAAGACCGAAACTCCGGCCGACCTCAAGCCCGTGACCAAAGTCGTCCCGACCGACGCACAGGTTGCTGACCTGCTGTTCGCCAACAAGCTTGTGAAGCACTCCAAGTCCAACTCGATTGTGCTTGCCAAGGACGGCATGCTGCTCGCCAGCGGAGTGGGCCAGACTTCCAGGGTCGACGCCCTCAAGCAGGCCATCGCCAAAGCCCTCAGCTTCGGCTTCGACCTCAAGGGCGCAGTCATGGCTTCTGACGCTTTCTTCCCCTTCCCCGACTGCGTAGAGATAGCCGACCAGGCAGGCATCACCGCCGTCATCCATCCGGGCGGCAGCATCAGGGACCAGGAAAGCGTGGACTACTGCGACCAGCACGGCATGGCCATGGTCATCACCGGATTCAGACATTTCAAACACTAGACAACTATTATTTACCGATATGGCATTCTCGTTTCTAACTCAAGAACTTGCAATTGACCTTGGCACCGCCAACATCGTCATCTTCATGAACGACAAGAAGGTGATCGACGAGCCCTCTATCGTTGCGATAGACATCCCCACCAACAAACCTATCGCCGTGGGCACACAGGCCAAGCTAATGCACGAACGCACCAACCCGACCATCCGCACCGTCAGGCCTCTCAGGGACGGTGTAATCGCAGACTTCGAAGCTGCAGAGATCATGCTCAGGGAGTTCATCAAGATGATCAACCGCAAGCGCACCCTCTTCGCTCCGAACCTCAAGATCGTTGTCAGCATCCCCAAGGGAAGTACTGAAGTCGAGATCAGAGCCGTCCGCGACTCCTGCGAACATGCCGGCGGCCGCGACGTCTACATGATGTTCGAGCCTATGGCAGCAGCGCTCGGCATCGGCCTTGACGTCACCGCTCCTTCAGGCAACATGGTGGTCGACATCGGCGGCGGCACCACCGAAGTGGCCGTTATCTCACTCGGCGGCATCGTGGCCAGCGAGAGCATCCGTACCGCAGGCGACGTGTTCACCAGCGACATCCAGCAGTACATGCGCCAGCAGCACAACATCCGCGTCGGCGAGATCACAGCCGAGGACATCAAGATCAAGATCGGCGCAGCCATCTCAGAGCTTGACGAGACTCCGGACCCGTATATCGTGAACGGTCCTAACCTGATGACCGCCCACCCCGTGGAGGCCGAGGTTACCTCTCAGGAGATCGCCCACTGCCTCGACAAGTCGCTTGTCAGGCTGGAGACTGCCATCCTCACCGTACTCGAGAAGACTCCGCCGGAGCTTTACGCCGACATCGTCCACAAGGGTATCTTCCTGACCGGCGGAGGCGCCCTGCTCAAGGGTCTCGACCAGAGGCTTGCCAGAAAGATCAACATCCCGTTCCATGTTTCCGAGGACCCGCTCCGCGCGGTTGCCCGCGGCACATGCCAGGCTCTCAAGAACACTTCAACATATAAATTCCTGTTTAGATGACAGGTCGCCCCGCTCTTGTACGCATCGCAATAAATATCGTGGTATTCATTGCACTGGAGGTGCTGTGTCTGGCTATGATCGCCAACAACAGCGTCGTGCAGCGGTACAAGATTCTCGGGGCAATACGTGAAGCGCAGTCTGCCATCTGGCAGAAGACAAGTGATATCGGTTCCTACTTTTCTCTGAAGAAAGACAACCGCCTGCTGGTGCAGGAGAATGTCGACCTGCAGCGCCAGCTGAACATGTACAAAGCCATGTCCGCAAAACCGGACACGGCTTTCGTGCATCCTGCTGGTCTCTATTCTTACATGGCGGCAGACATAATCAAGAGCACCCGCGGCAAGCAGCATAACTACATGCTGATCGACAAGGGCACCCGGGCCGGCGTTTCCGAAGGCATGGGAGTGGTGACGGCCAACGGCATAGTGGGAATAATCGACGCCGTCAGCGACAACTATTCTTATGTGATCTCTTTCCTGAACACAGAGCAGTCAGTGAGCGCCCGCCTGACCAAGAGCGACCATTTCGGACTGCTGCGATGGGAAGGGGTCAATCCCCACAAGGCGACACTGACCGAGATCTCCCTGAACTGCGGGGCGGCAGTCGGCGACACTGTGGCCACCAGCGGACACTCCAGCATCTTCCCCTCCGACATCCCTATCGGAGTGGTCAGCAAGATCAAACCTGTCAGCGGCCTCTACCTGAGCCTGGAGATCGACCTGTTCCAGGACTTCAATTCGCTGCGCCACGTTTACATCGTAGCCAACAGGGACCGCAAGGAAATAGACGAACTTGAACAAGGAGGCGAGCGATGAAAGACAACTGGGGAAGATATGTTTTCTTTGCTGCGCTGCTGATAATCCAGATAGTGCTGTCGGGCTATGTCAATCTCGGCCCCTACATCTACCTGTGCTGCCTGCCGCTCATCATCATTTATCTCCCTCTCTATCAGGAGACATTCATCTCGATGCTCATTGCATTCGCCTTCGGTCTGGCCGTCGACGTCCTCTGCGACGGTATAGTCGGCCTTAATGCAGCCGCGTCGGTAGCCCTGGCCGCAGTCCGCAAGCCTCTGTTCGTCGCGTTCTTCACAAGAGACAACCTGGAGCGGGCCGTCCTCCCGACCATCAGCGAATCCGGCGTCTTCAAGCACATCAATTTCATCTTCACCTCCCTGCTGGTCTATTTCCTGGTCTACATCTGCCTCGACTCGGTAGGTATGGAAAGCCTGCAGACCACACTGCTCAGGCTTGTGCTTAGCTGTGCGGCCAACCTTGTCCTCGTTCTGGCAATCGATTATTTCATGTTCAACTCGAGGAGGTAAGGTATGGCACTATCCGTCAGCAGAAAGAACATCCTTATCGCCGCGATTGCGATAGCCTTCCTGGCCGTCATCGGCAGGCTGTTCTACGTGCAGATAATAGAAGACAAGTACCGCATCAACGCCGAGAACAACGCGCTGAAATATAAAGTCAACTACCCCGCCCGCGGCCGCATCCTCGACCGCAACGGCGAGATAATGGTCGACAACAAGATAATCTACGACCTCGAGGTGACTCCCATCGACGTGCAGCCCTTCGACACGCTGGCCTTCTGCGAGATATTCAACCTGGACGAGGAGTTCGTCAAGGAGCGCTTCGACTATTACCGCCGCTACCGCACCAGGATCGGCTTCGGCTCGGTTTCGTTCCTGAAGCAGATCCCCGGCGAGATGTACGACAAGTTCGCCGAGAAGAGCTTTATGTTCCCCGGCTTCGACGCAGTGATCAGGACGGCCCGCGAATATCCGGTCAATTCCGGCGGCAACCTGCTGGGATACATCAGCGAAGTCGACCAGAACTTCCTGAACACCCACGAAGGCTATGTGATGGGCGATTTCGCAGGCAAGACCGGCATGGAGATGGCTTTCGAAGACCGCCTCAAGGGCGAAAAGGGCTATGAGATCTTCCTTCGCGACGCACACAACCGCATCCAGGAGCATTACGAGGACGGGGCCTACGACAAGGAGGCCATAGGCGGCAGCGACGTGATGACAACCATCGACCTTCACCTGCAGGCTTACGGCCAGCAGCTGATGCAGAACAAAGTGGGGTCCGTGGTGGCTATCGAGCCTTCTACCGGAGAGATCCTGGCCATGGTGTCCAGCCCCGGCATCGACGTGTCGCAGCTTGCCGAGATCAACAAATATTATTCGGAACTGATAAACGACCCTTACAAGCCCATGTTCAACCGCGCTGTGCAGTCCGCCCAGCCTCCGGGGTCTGTTTTCAAAGTTGTCAACGGACTTATAGGCCTGCAGGAGGGAGTGCTTACCCCCGACACTAAATATCCCTGCCACGCCGGCTACCAGGTGGGAAGGGTGAAGCTGGGCTGCCACAACCATGTGTCTCCCATCGACATGTACCAGTCGCTGATGATGTCCTGCAACGCATATTACTGCTATGTGTTCCGCAACATAATAGACAACCCCAAATACGGCAGCGTGGGCGAGGCATTCGACAAATGGAGGGAATATGTGACTTCGTTCGGCTTCGGCACCAAGCTCGGCAGCGACATCCCCTACGAGCTGGCTGGAAACGTCCCGACCAGGGCTACCTACGACAGGCTGCACGGCAAGGACCGCTGGAGGTCGCTGTCCATAATCTCGCTGTCGATCGGCCAGGGAGAGCTCGGCTGCACGCCGCTCCACCTCGCCAACATGTGCGCCACGGTGGCCAACAGGGGCTACTACTACATACCCCACTATGTGAAATACCAGCCGGGAGAGACTGTCGACAGCACTTACAATGTCTACACCACCCGCCACTACACCATGGTCGACACGACCTACTTCCCTGAAGTAGTGAAGGGAATGGAAATGGCTGTGCAGGGCGGGCCGGGAGCTACCGCGAGGGCGGTGGCCATCCCTGGCATAACAATGTGCGGCAAGACCGGCACGGCGCAGAACCCCCACGGCAGCGACCACTCCGTGTTCATGTGCTTCGCCCCGAAGGACGACCCCAAGATCGCCGTAGTGGCCTATGTGGAGAACGCCGGTTTCGGAGCCACCTGGGCCGCCCCTATCGCTTCGCTGCTGGTGGAAAAATACCTCAACGGGGAGATAAGCCCCGAAAGGAAATACCTCGAACAGCGCATGTTCGACGCCAATCTGTTGTATAAGGTTAAAGTAAAGTAATGAGCAACGCTTCCATATACAGCAAACTGGACTGGAGACTGATTATCTACTACCTGATACTGGTCGTCTTCGGCTGGCTCAACATATACTCTTCCGTACACGCCGAGAATTCATTCCTGTTCGACTTCAGCCAAAGATACGGCATGCACTTCATCTGGATGTGCATCTCGATCGCACTGGCTGTTGCCATCATATTCGTCATACCTTCCAAGATATACCACGGCCTGTCATGGTGGCTGTACATCCTCATGATAGGGCTGCTGCTGGTGACTCTGGTCATTGGCGTGGAAGTAAAGGGTTCCCGCTCTTGGATCTCTCTCGGAGGCATCCAGTTCCAGCCCGCCGAGTTCTCGAAGATCACCACCGCCCTGGCCCTCTCGGCCCTCATGGGCAAATACGGATTCGTATTCAAGCGCACCAACTGCTGGCTGAAGGCCTTCGCCACAATAGGCCTGCCCATGCTGCTCATCCTGATGGAGAAGGAGACCGGCTCGATGCTGGTCTACATCGGCTTCTTCCTGGTGTTCTACAGAGAAGGCATGAGCGGCTGGTTCCTGCTGGCCGGCCTGTTCGCCATCCTGGAATTCATACTCGGCCTGGTGTTCTCGCCCTATGTGGCGATTCTCGTGCTCACAGGCACCTTCCTGCTGATATTTTTCGTACGCAACAAGAACATCCTCACCGGCGGCATAATAACCGTCGTGGCCATAACACTGCTGGCATTCCTGCCCAAGCTCCTTGCCGTAGAAGCCATAGCCGCCAAGAACCCGTTCCCCGCAGAAGTGTGGGTTGCCGGCATCTGCTGCGCCGCCTGCCTCTTCACTCTGGTGAAAGACCTGATCCTGCGCTCCAAGAACAAATTCATGCGCAATTTGCTCATCTGCTACATCCTTTTCACGGGCTTCATCTTCTCGGTCCAGTTCATCTTCAACAATGTGCTTCAGGACCACCAGAGAGCCCGCATCGAAGTGCTGCTGGGCATGAAGGACGACCCCAAGGGAGTCGGCTACAACGTGCACCAGTCTCTGATTGCCATAGGTTCAGGCGGCCTGTTCGGCAAAGGATACATGCAGGGCACCCAGACCCGTTTCGACTTCGTCCCCGAGCAGACCACCGACTTCATCTTCTGCACCATAGGCGAGGAATGGGGCTTCGTGGGTTCTTTTGGAGTGCTGCTGCTCTACTTCCTGCTGCTGATGCGCATCCTCAACAAGGCGGAGCAGAACGCCGACGCCTTCACCCGCATATACGGCTACTGCGTCGCGAGCTGCCTGCTGATGCACATATTGAT
>JAFZKU010000186.1 GCA_017551785.1 Bacteroidales bacterium
AACCTCGCGATAGCGTTCGCGCCGTTCCTGCCGTTCTCGTCAGCCAAGCTGCAGCAGATGCTCTGCCTCGACAGTCTTTCTTGGGACAAACTGGGATCACCCGAGATTCTGCCGGCAGGTCACCAGATCTCTCCCGCACAGCTGATGTTCGCCAAGATAGAGGACGCACAGATCGATGCTCAGATAGAGAAGCTGAAAGCCAGCAAGGCAGCCCACGAAGCCGCAGCCAAGGCCGCTGCAGCCGCTACTCCCGCTGCCCCCAAGGCAGAATGCGTATTCGAAGATTTCGAGAAGATGGACATCCGCACCGCCACCGTACTCGAGGCTGAGAAGGTTCCGAATACGGACAAGCTGCTCCACCTCAAGATAGACACCGGCCTTGACAAGCGCGAGCTCGTCAGCGGCATCGCCCAATATTATACCCCGGAAGAGATGGTAGGCAAGCAGATCTGCATCCTGGCCAATCTCAAGCCCCGTAAGATCAAGGGCATCGTTTCTCAGGGCATGATCCTGATGGCTCAGCAGCCGGACGGCAAGATGCGCATCGTCACTCCCGAAGAAAGGCTCGAGAACGGAGCTACCATCGGCTAATAAGGCAGCTCCCATGACCGAAGAGCAGATATACAACCGTATGATGGCTCTGTGCAGTCGCAGGGAGTATTGCAAGAATGATATTGCGGCCAAGATTGTGGCTTTGTCTGAAGATGTGGACGTCGGGGCGATGATCGCCCGCCTGATCAAGGAAAGGTTCATTGACGAAAGCAGATATGCCGCCGCCTTCGTGCGCGACAAGAGCCGGTTGGCAGGCTGGGGCGAGATGAAGATCCGCTACGCCCTGCAGAGGAAAGGCCTCGACAAACAGACAATAGCAGATGCGATGGGCGAGATCGACCCGGACGAGCAGATGGAGAGGCTGGCAAAGTTGATGCAGGCCAAGGCCCGGACGCTGAATACTGCCACGCCGGAAGAGAAGCGCGCCAAACTGATGCGCTTCGCAGCGTCGAAAGGTTTCACCTTCGCCCAGGCCGATGAGATTTGGAAAAAGATAAGATAGATAATATGGTAACCTCAGAACAGATTAAAGACATCAAACAGCGGTTAGAGACGTTGGGGAGGTGTCTTTGACATCCCTGCCAAACGAATAGAACTCGCAAAGCAGCAGGAACTGACGCTGGCTCCTGATTTCTGGAACGATCCTAAGGCAGCGGAAGTTGTCGTCAAGAAGATTTCCACCATCAAATTCTGGGTCGACGGCTATGCAAAGGCCGAAGGCCTGATGGACGACTGCAACACGCTCGTAGAATTCGGCGAAGATGCGGCTGAAGACCTGGACAAGGCCTATGCGGATCTTCTGGCGCAGGTCGAAAGCCTCGAGATGCGCAATATGCTCAGCGCAGAGGGTGACAACCTGGGAGCAATCCTCAAGATCAATTCCGGAGCCGGCGGTACGGAAGCCAACGACTGGAGCTCGATGCTCATGCGTATGTACATGCGCTGGGGCGAGCGCAACGGCTATAAAGTCGAGGTCAGCGACCTGCTGGAGGGAGATGAGGCAGGCATCAAATCAGTGACCATAGAATTCGAAGGCGAATATGCCTACGGGTACCTCAAGGCCGAGAATGGAGTGCACCGTCTGGTGCGCATCTCGCCTTACAACGCCCAGGGCAAGCGCCAGACTACCTTCTCGAGTGTCTTCGTATATCCTCTGGTGGACGACACTATCCAGATTGAGATCAACCCTTCCGACCTGGAATGGGACACCTACCGCAGCAGCGGGGCCGGCGGCCAGAACGTCAACAAGGTGGAAACCGGAGTGCGTGTCAGACATATACCGACGGGTATCGTCGTGGAGAATACCGAGACCCGCAGCCAGCTTGACAACCGCCAGAACGCACTCAGGATATTGAAGTCGCACCTCTACGACCTGGAACTGAAGAAGCGCCAGGAGAAACAGGCGGAACTGGAAGGTCAGAAGAAGAAAATAGAGTGGGGCAGCCAGATCCGCAGCTACGTGCTGCATCCCTACAAGATGGTCAAGGACCTCCGCACCAACTACGAGACCTCGGATACCCAGGGCGTGCTGGACGGCGACCTGAACGACTTCATGAAGGTCTATCTGATGAGCAATGGAAACAATTAAAATCTAAGCTATATGGAATTCAAATACGCACCTATGTTTCAGCTTGGTCCTGACACCACTGAGTACTACTGCCTCACCAAAGAAGGCGTGTCAGTGGGTGAATTCGAAGGACACAAGATGTTGAAAGTGGCTCCCGAGGCCCTGGAAATGCTGGCCAACGCAGCCTTCAGAGATGTCAACTTTTTGCTTCGCCGCGCTCACAACGAGCAGGTGGCCTCCATCCTCAGCGACCCCGAGGCCAGCGACAATG
Source organism: Bacteroidales bacterium (assembly GCA_017551785.1). GTDB lineage: Bacteria > Bacteroidota > Bacteroidia > Bacteroidales > UBA932 > Equibacterium. Next base: position 2,391 of record JAFZKU010000186.1, read on the forward strand.
ACAAATACGTAGCTCTGACCTTCCTGCGCAATGCAGAAGTTGCAGCGAAGGGCAAGCTTCCCTTCTGCCAGGATACCGGAACTGCCATCATCCACGGCGAAAAAGGCCAGCAGGTATGGACCGGCTTCTGCGACGAAGAGGCCCTCTCCCGCGGAGTTTACAAGACTTACACCGAGGAGAACCTCCGCTACAGCCAGAATGCCCCTCTGAACATGTATGACGAGATCAACACCAAATGCAATCTGCCCGCCCAGATCGACATCGAAGCTGCAGAAGGCATGGAATACAGATTCCTCTGCGTGGTGAAAGGCGGCGGCTCGGCCAACAAGACATACCTCTACCAGGAGACCAAGGCCCGCATCCAGAATCCCGGCACCCTGGTGCCTTTCCTTACCGAGAAGATGCGCACCCTCGGCACTGCTGCCTGCCCTCCTTACCATATAGCATTCGTTATCGGCGGCACTTCAGCTGAGAAGAACCTGCTGACAGTGAAACTGGCTTCAACCCATTACTATGACGGTCTGCCCACTACTGGTGACGAGACCGGCCGCGCTTTCCGCGATGTCGAGCTCGAGAAACTGCTGCTCGAGGAAGCTCACAAGATCGGCCTCGGCGCTCAGTTCGGAGGCAAGGCTTTCGCCCACGACATCCGTGTGGTACGTCTGCCCCGCCACGGCGCAAGCTGCCCCATCGGCCTTGGCGTGAGCTGCTCTGCCGACCGCAACATCAAAGCCAAGATCAACGCCGACGGCGTATGGATCGAGAAGATGGACGACAAGCCCGGTGAGCTGATCCCCGAAGAACTTCGCAATGCTGGCGAAGGCGGCGGCGTAGTAATCGACCTTAATCAGCCGATGGCAGATATCTGCAAGACTCTCTCCAAGTATCCAGTTTCAACCCGAGTAAGCCTCAACGGCACCATCATCGTGGCCCGCGACATCGCCCATGCCAAGCTGAAAGCCCGTCTGGATGCAGGAGAAGATTTGCCTGATTACTTCAAGAATCAC
>JAFZKU010000187.1 GCA_017551785.1 Bacteroidales bacterium
CTTCTTCTCGATGGTCCAGCCGGCGCGTTTCTCAAGGCCGCTGGGCTTGCCGAGGAAGAGGTTGGCAGCAGCCTTGTCGCCCTTGAGCCACCATTTGAGCCATGCTACGGCAACGATAGAGAACTCGCCGCCATGAGGCTGGGCGTAGGTGCCGCCATGGCCTACAGGATAGTTGACAGCCACTGCGGGAACATGGTTGATGCGCTTGAAGTCGTCCATGCCGTTGCCGTATGCTATATCGCTCTCACCGCCGAGGATGTAGATGACGGGGGTGTGGATCTGATTGAGCTTATCCTTGCCATTTGAAGGCATTCCAGACACTGCGGTGCTGGGATTGACGAACAGGCCGCTGTTGCATACCATGATGGTCTTGAGCCTGGGATCCTGGCAAACGTCGAGAGTCTGCAGACCACCGCAAGACATACCGGCTGCAGCGATGTTGTTGACGTCTATCTTCTGATAGTACTGGCTGTTCGGGTCAGCGTTCTGGGCGATGGCCCAGTCGATGGCGTCGATGAGCTGTTTTGACTCGGAGCCGTTGCCGGGATAGCGCACGCCGTCCTCAGGCATGACGCCGATGGCGATAACCAGGAAGCCGTTAGAGGCGATCTCGTTCAGGAAGCGGTAGTGCTCGAAGGGAGAATTGGCGCAGGCGCCGTTGCCCCATACCAGCACGGGCAGGAGCTGCCTGCGGCCGAAAGGCTCGAGATTGATGGGTTTGAATATGGTGTGCGTCTGGAGAGACTCGTCGGTGGCCATGATGGCTTTGTACGGGCCTGAACCGCCATCCTCAATTAGTTTGGTGGCGATGTCCTGCGCATTCAGGACATTTGTGGACACCAGCGCCAGAAAGGCCAGTGCCATGCAAAACAGTTTTTTCATGATAGGTTGATGTAAGGTTATTTTGTGCTAATTTACTAAAATGGCGCGATATTTTATAGATTTGAAGCCTACTTGCAGGAAGATTATGGAAGGAGCACTTTTCGCACAGCTGACGGACCTTGCGCGCGGACTCGGTTTCGCCGATTTCGGCGCGGCGCGCATGCAGCCCCTGGGCGAGCCTGCACGGCGTCTGGACAGCTACCTTGAGGAAGGGCGCAACGCGGGCATGGAATACATGGGCCGCAATGTCGACAAGCGCAAGGACCCTTCGCTGCTGCTGGAAGCCGGCGGCAGCGTGCTCTGCTTCGTAGTGCCTTACGGCAAGGCCCGCAAGGGCACTCCTGTGGCTTCTTTCGCCCTCGGACTGGATTACCACAAGGTGGTGAAGGATCATCTGTACCTCTTCCTTCAGCAGGCGAAGCCTCTGCTCGAGGCGGCTTCGGGCTCTGAACTGAAGGCCCGCGTCTTCATCGACAGCGCTCCCGTGATGGACCGCGCCTGGGCGGTGGAGTGCGGCCTGGGCTTCTTCGGCTGCAACAATTTCTTCATCAGCACTGCCGCCGGCATCCGCTGCCTGATCGGCATCATCCTGTGCAATGTGGATTTCAAGTTGCTGGACTGTATGGAGCTGCGCTGGAAAAAGCACGACGTGCTGCTGGACTGCGGCCAGTGCGGCAACTGCATAAAGCATTGCCCCACCGGCGCCCTGAAGGCTCCCTACACTCTGGATGCCGGCCGCTGCATCAGCTATCACACGGTGGAGACCAAGACCCTCTACGAGAAGGACGCCCGCCCCGTGGACTACGCAGGTTACATCTTCGGCTGCGAAGAGTGCATGCGTGCCTGCCCCTGGGACAAGCCTGCCGCCAACGTCTGGCCGGAGCTGGTGTGCAATCAGGAATACATCGAGAGCCTGACCCTGGAAGACTGGAAGAACATGAGCGAAGAGGAGTGGGAAAAACACTTCGCGGGGACTGCATTAACCCGTGCGGGCCTTCAGAAAATCAAGAACAATTGCTAACTTTGTTTGATTATGCGCTTCACGCTCACACATACCGACAAGGACAGCAACGCCCGCTGCGGGGTCATCTCGACTGACCACGGAGACATCGCTACGCCTATATTCATGCCGGTGGGCACTGTCGGCTCGGTGAAGGGAGTGTACCACCGCGACCTCAAGGAAGACGTCGGAGCGCAGATCATCCTCGGCAACACCTACCACCTCTATCTGAGGCCCGGCCTGGACGTGCTCAAGGCAGCCGGAGGCCTCCACAAGTTCTGCTCTTGGGACAGGCCTATCCTCACCGACAGCGGCGGCTTCCAGGTGTTCAGCCTCAGCCCGATCCGCAAGCTCACCGAGGAGGGCTGCATATTCCGTTCGCACATAGACGGCAGCAAGCACATATTCACCCCTGAAAACAACGTCGACACTCAGCGCATAATCGGCGCCGACATAATAATGGCCCTCGACGAATGCTGCCCCGGCGACGCCGACCACAGATACGCCGCGAAATCTCTCGACCTGACTGAGAAATGGCTTGCGCGCTGCATCCGCCATTTCGACGAGACCGAGCCGCTTTACGGCTACAGCCAGACATTCTTCCCGATAGTCCAGGGCTGCGTCTATGAGGACCTCCGCACGAGGGCTGCCGAGACAGCAGTGAGCTACGACAGGGAGGGATATGCCATCGGAGGCCTCGCAGTAGGAGAGCCTGTGGAGAAGATGTACGAGATGATAGAGCTGCTGCATCCTCTGCTGCCGGCTGACAAGCCGCGCTACCTTATGGGCGTCGGCACACCTGCCAACATTCTCGAGGCCATAGCCCGCGGAGTGGATATGTTCGACTGCGTGATGCCTACCCGCAACGGCCGCAACGGCATGCTCTTCACCTGGGAGGGCACCATCAACATACGCAACAAGAAATGGGCTGACGATTTCAGCCCGATCGACCCGGCCGGCACGTCTTTTGTCGACCGGACCTACACCAAGGCCTACCTGAGGCATCTGACTATAGCCGGCGAGATGCTGGCCGCAGAGATTGCCAGCGAACACAACCTGGCCTTCTATCTCGACCTGGTCACAAAGGCGCGCGAGCACATAGTCGCCGGAGACTTCGCCCAGTGGAAAGAAAAGACAGTAGCCAAACTTGACGAGAGATTGTAATGAAGAGTCCCAAGCTTAAAATAATAGACTGGTACATCATCCGCAAGTTCATAGGGACTTACTTCCTTACGCTGCTGATCGTCATCGTCATAATCGTGGTGTTCGACATCAGCGAGAAGATCAACCATTTCGTCGACAACCAGGTGCCGCTGAAGGAGATAGTCTTCGACTATTTTGCCAACTTCATCCCGTACATCATCAACATGTACAGCCCGATGTTCGTGTTCATCACGGTAATCTTCTTCACGTCAAAACTGGCGCAGAACTCCGAGATAATAGCAATGCTTTCCAACGGCATCGGCTTCAACCGCCTGCTGGTGCCTTACCTGCTGTCGGCCACCTTCGTGGCCATATTCTCTCTGGTGCTGAACCTGTATGTGATCCCTCCGGCCAACAAGGTCCGGCTCGATTTCGAGAACAAATACATCAAGGCCAAGTCGACCCTGGGCGCGACCAGGGATGTCCATTACCAGCTGGAACCCGGCGAGTTCGTCTATGTCGAGAGCTTCAGCTCATGGAACAACACAGCCTACCGTTTCACCCTGGAGACAATCGACGAGAACAAGATAATGTCGAAACTGACAGCAGAAACCGCAGTATGGGACACTACCTTCAACGGCTGGAAGCTGCATAACTATTTCATAAGAAAATATGACCAGTACGGCAACGAGAGCGTGACTGTCGGCC
>JAFZKU010000188.1 GCA_017551785.1 Bacteroidales bacterium
CTGTATCTGCTCTTTGTTCTTGGCCTTGACGGTGCGGTAGCGCACGATGTTGACATCGGCGGTCAAGGTGTCGTAACCTACGAATACGGTGACGGCGTCCTGCCCGACGCTGATCCAGTCGCCGGCCTCGATGGCGGTGGCGTTGCGGGCACGCTGTTTCTGTTTCTCAAGTTCTACGTTGAAGGCGTCCAGGTCGATGGTATATCCATTCTCGCGGGCGATCAGCTCGCTAAGGTCGATAGGGAAGCCGTAGGTGTCGTAGAGGGTGAAGGCGTCCACGCCGCTGATCTTCTTGGTGTCGGCGGCCTTGGCCATTATGTTGTCCATAAGCTTGATGCCCTTGTCGAGGGTGCGCAGGAAAGCTTCTTCCTCTTCCTTGATGACGCGGATAATGAGTTCTTTCTGCTTCAGCAGCTCGGGGAAGGCCTCGCCCATCTGGGATACGAGGTTGGGCACGAGCCTGCAGAGGAAGGGCTCCTTGAAGTCGAGGAAGGTGTAGCCATAGCGGACGGCCCTGCGGAGGATGCGGCGGATTACATAGCCGGCCTTTACGTTTGAAGGCAGCTGGCCGTCGGCGATTGAGAAGCTGATGGCCCTGATGTGGTCGGCGATAACCCTCATTGCAACTCCTACCTCGCTTTCGGGCTCATATTTCTTGCCGCTGAGGGCTGAGATGGCGTCGATCATGCCGGTGAACACGTCAGTGTCGTAGTTGCTCTGCTTGCCCTGCAAAGCCATGCAGAGGCGCTCGAAGCCCATTCCGGTGTCGACATGCTTGGCCGGCAGAGGCTCCAGCGAGCCGTTGGCCTTGCGGTTGAACTGCATAAACACAAGGTTCCATATCTCGATTACGAGATGGTGGCCCTGGTTGACCAGAGTTACGCCGTCTACCTTGGCTCTCTCCTCGTCGCTGCGCAGGTCGATGTGGATTTCGGAGCAGGGGCCGCAGGGACCGGTGTCTCCCATCTCCCAGAAATTGTCGTGCTTGTTGCCGAGGATGATGTGGCTTGCGGGAAGGTATTTGAGCCACTCCTGCCTTGCTTCTTCGTCCATAGGCACTCCGTCGGACTCGCTGCCCTCGAAGACTGTGGCGTAGAGGCGCTCCTTGTCGAGCTTGAACACTTCAGTGAGAAGTTCCCATCCCCACTGGATGGCTTCTTTCTTGAAGTAGTCGCCGAAGCTCCAGTTGCCGAGCATCTCGAACATGGTGTGGTGGTAGGTGTCGTGGCCTACCTCTTCAAGGTCGTTGTGCTTGCCGCTCACGCGGAGGCATTTCTGGCTGTCGGCCACGCGTTTGTACTTGGCGGGCTCGTTGCCGAGGAACCAGTCCTTGAACTGGTTCATACCGGCGTTGGTAAACATCAGGGTGGGGTCGTTCTTCACAACCATCGGGGCGGAAGGGACTATGGTGTGGCCTTTAGAGGCGAAAAAATCCAAAAAAGTCTGGCGTATTTCTTGAGAGGTCATATCAGATTATATAGAATCGCGTTTTATATTAATGTGTCGCAAAAATAGCATTTTTATCAGATTATTATAACTTTGCATGTTACAATCAGCAATTTCTCCATTTTTGAATGAGTAAGGAAAGCCGATATATTTACAATTCCAAGACGCAGTCTTACGACCTCTACACCCCGTCAAATCTGACGAGATGGACCAGGTTCGGCATCGTCGTGGCCATCGGTCTTGCCTTTTTCTTCTCGTATTTCTGGATATGGAACGGCCTTCTTGGCAAAAACACTCCCAAGACTGCATACCTTGAGAAAAAGAACGCCGCCATGCTCTCTTCCATTGCAGATATCAACGAAAGGATGGACGCCCAGAGCGCCGCTCTGAGCAAATTGCAGGAGAGGGACAACGTAGTCTACCGCTCTGTCTTCGGCATGGACGAGGTCCCCAAATCGGTGCGCAACGCCGGCTTCGGAGGCGTCGACCGCTATGCCGACCTCAAGATATACATGGATGCCGACTATCTCATCTCCAGCCGCAACAGGCTCGACATCCTCACTAAGAAAGCCTACGTTCAGTCGCTTTCATTCGACGATATCCAGGCTCTTTCTGCCCGTGCGGGCGACATGGCCAACTGCGTGCCCAGCATCTACCCGGTGGTTCCCACCAGGGCCATGCAGCAGACTTCTTCCTTCGGCTACCGTTCCGATCCCTTCAACGGCGGTGCCAAATTCCACAGCGGCATAGACATCGGCGGTCCCAAGGGCACTGACATCTACGCTACTGGCGACGGAGTCGTTGTCCGCGTCGACTATAACTACTACGGCTACGGAATCGTCGTGGACATAGACCATGGTTTCGGCTACACCACCCGCTACGGCCATCTTCTGGGCGCCAGCGTCATCGAAGGCCAGAGGGTGAGCAGGGGCGACAAGATCGGCGAGCTCGGCAGCTCCGGGCGTGCCACCGGCCCCCATCTCCACTATGAGGTGCTCTACAAGGGCAATGCTGTGAACCCCTGGAATTTCTTCTCTAACGACATTACTCCCGAAGAATATCAGGACATGATTGCTAAGTCCAGAAGCAGGGGATAGGCGGGATGAAGAAATATCGTTTCAACAAAGAAAGCAAGACTTTCGACAAAGAGTCTCTCTCAGCTGGCAGGGTTATCCTGACCATCCTGAAGTATTGTCTCTACGGCATAGTCGCAGCCGCTGTGATGTATCTTCTGTTCGCCCTTATCTTCAGCACCGAGCGCGAGAAGAGCCTTTCGCTTGAGAACGATTATCTCGAGCAGGAGTATGACAAGATGAGCGATCAGGTTGATCTTCTCGACGATGTCATCAAGAATCTGGAGCTGCGCGACAAACAGATCTACAACGACATCTTCGGCATGGATCCGCCTTCTACCGAGACTTTCATCGAGGCCGACACTATTGTCAGCCAGGACTTCCTGGATTCGATGACCGACGAACAGCTCGCAGCCTATACCAACGAAGAGGTAGACCGCGCCGAAGAGAGGATATCGAATGTAAACCGTCAGCTCAGAGCCATCTTCCAGGCTCTCGGCGACGAGGAGTTCAAGCCCACCAGCCTGCCTTCCATCCTCCCGGTGGAGAACTTCAAGCTGGCGCAGACAGGCGCCTCCGTCGGCATGAAGATCAATCCGTTCTACAAGACTCTCCGCCGTCATGGCGGCTTTGACATAATAGCTGCTGTCGGGACGCAGGTGCTCAGCACCGCCGACGGCGTGGTGGCCAAGATCGACAAGGCCTCCAAGGGAATGGGCAACAGCGTCACCATCGACCACCGCAACGGCATCCGCACTATATACGGCCACCTGAGCGAGATTTATGTCCACGAGGGGCAGAATCTCAAGCAGGGCGACGTGATAGCCAGGGTGGGGATGAGCGGAACCACCTTCTCCGGCGGCCTGCATTACGAAGTGGTGCGTCAGGGCCGCAGCGTGGAGCCGGTGAACTATTTCTTCGCCGACCTGAGCCCCGCTGTCTACCGCGATATGGTGGTGATATCTTCTTATACCGGACAATCAATAGACTAAAACATAATGAGCAAGATCTGTTACACGATTGGCGAGGTCGCCGAACTGCTTGGGGAGAGCACTTCCCTGGTGCGTTTCTGGTCTGACAATTTCACAGATTTCATCCATCCGCGCCGCAACAACAAGGGCAACCGCCTGTTCAGCCCCGAGGACGTGGAGATGTTCAAGAAGATCCACTTCCTCGTGAAGGAGCGCAACCTCACTCTCGAAGGGGCCCGCAAGCTTCTCGGCAGCAACGCCGAGGGGGCAGACCAGCGTTTCGAGGTGATCGACAAGCTGAAAGAGATCCGCTCTCTGCTTGAAACCGTAAAGAACGACATCTAGCATGAAGGCACGTCAGGTAGCTGAAATAATCGAGAGCTTCGCTCCGCTGGACACTCAGGAAAGCTGGGACAACGCCGGTCTGTGCATCGGCAGCCCCGACGCCGAGGTGAAAGGCGTGATGGTGGGCTTCGACTGCACTCCGGCCCTGATCGAAGAGGCTGTGGCTGCCGGCTGCAATATGATTGTGACGCACCATCCCCTCATCTTCAGGGGGGTGAAGAAGATCGACCCTGACACCTTCACTGGCGCAGCCATCGTCAGCGCCATCAAGCACGACATGGTGATCTATGCGGCCCATACCAATGCCGACAAGGCTGCCGACGGAGTGAGCTGGCTGATGGCCGGCAAGCTGGGCCTGCAGGATGTAAGCCCGCTGGGCGAGGACGGACTGGGCGTGGTGGGGAATCTGCCCCAGCCCATGGACAGCCAGGCCTTCATCGAGATGGTGAAGAATGCTTTCGCACTGCCGGTTGTCCGCTGCTCGAGGCCTCTTCGCACCCCGGTGCGCAGGGTTGCGATGTGCGGCGGGGCAGGGGGCAGCATGATCGAAGAAGCCATGGCCGCCGGGGCCGACGCATACCTCTGCGGAGACATCTCTTACCACAACTTTTTCACCGACGAAGGCTTCATGCTGCTCGACGTGGGACACTATGAAAGTGAAATAGATATTGTGGAAAAATTATTTGGACTGCTTAGCGAAAAAATACATACCTTTGCAGTCCGCAAAACTCAGAATAACAACAATCCAGTATATTACTATTAAAGTAAATTATGGCTACAAAAAAAGCTAACAAGGCAATCGTTACCCCTATTGACCAGAGCGAAACCTTCGTCTCTGCGGTGAAGTCCGTAACCGAGTCTGACGGTGTGTCAATGGAAGAAAAGCTCCGCACGCTCTACAAAATCCAGCAGGCAGACACTTCAATCGACAAGATCCACCTTCTCCGCGGCGAACTCCCCCTGGAGGTCCAGGACCTGGAAGACGACATCGCAGGTCTCAATACAAGGATTAGCAACACGCAGACCGAGATAAAGGATGCTGAGAAGTATATCGGCGACCTTCGTGCAAAGATCGAAGAGTGCAAGGTTCTCGTTGAGAAATACGAAGAACAGAGCAAGAAGGTGATGAACAACCGTGAGTACGAGTCTATCACCCGTCAGATCGAGTTCCAGCAGCTTGAGCAGGAAGCCAGCGAGAAGCATATCCGCGAGACCAACCTTCTCCTTGCCGAGAAGGCCGCTTTCCTCGACGAGACCCGCAAGGCCCTCGAAGGCCGCGAGCTTGACCTCGCCAACAAGAAAGCCGAGCTCGAGCAGATCATCACCGAGACCGCCAAGGAAGAGGAGCAGCTCGAGGCCCACAAGGAAGAGCTTGCCAAGAAGCTTGACGAGCGCATGTACATCGCTTACAACCGAGTGCGCAACAGCTGCAAGAACCACCTGGCAGTTGTAACCATCAAGAGAGGCGCCTGCGGCGGATGCTTCAACCAGATCCCTCCCCAGCGTCAGCTCGACATCGCTCAGAACAAGAAGATCATAATCTGCGAGTATTGCGGCCGTATCCTGGTAAGTCCGGAATTCGACGAGACTGCAAAAGAAGACTAGGAACTGCCAGTCGTCATGCCAGCCAGAAAGAAGGAAATAAAAGTTGATCTGCCGCAGCTGGCGGTGGAAATGGGACGGAAACCCCCTCAGGCGATCGATATCGAGGAGGCCGTCCTTGCCGCTATGATGCTCGATTCAGAATGCATCAACGACGTCCTTGAATCTCTGACTCCCGACTGCTTCTACAACGAAAGCAACAAGAAAATATTCGTGGCCATCACTGCCATCGCTTCCCGCAATGACAAGGTGGATATCCTCACCGTGGCCGACGAACTTTCGAAGACCGGCGACCTCGAGGCCGTCGGAGGCGCTTCATATCTGAGTGCCCTGAGCATGAAGATAGGCGCCGCCGCCAATACCGATTATCACACAAAGATCCTTCTTCAGAAATATATCCAGCGCGAGCTGATCTCGATATCATACCGCGTCCAGAAACAGTCTTTCGAAGATTCGATGCCTGTCGACGACCTGCTGCAATACGCTCAGCAGGAAGTCTTCGTGCTTGCGGAGCGCAACATGAAGCGCGACACCAGCCCCATCCAGATGGTAATCAACCAGGCTATCGACGACATCCAGAAAGGCCAGGAACGTACTGACGGTCTGAGCGGCGTGCCTTCGGGCTATGCCAACATCGACAAGATCACCTACGGCTGGCAGCCCTCTGACCTCATTATCCTTGCCGCCAGACCTTCTGTAGGTAAGACCGCGTTCGTGCTGACCATGGCCCGCAACATGGCTGTGGACTACAACGTCCCGGTGGCTTTCTTCTCGCTTGAAATGTCGCAGACCCAGCTGGTGAAACGACTCCTCGTGAGCGAGACCGGCATCCCTTCCGACAAGATCTGGGGCGCCAAGAAATTCAACGACCCGCAGGACTGGGACACTCTCAACGAGCGCATCGGCAAGCTGTCCCGCGCCCCGCTGTGGATCGACGACACTCCGTCGCTTTCAATCTACGAGTTCCGTTCTAAAGCCCGCCGTCTGGTGCAGACCCAGAACGTCAAGATGATAATAATCGACTACCTGCAGCTCATGACCGGTCCCGTGGAGCTTCGCGGCATGAGGGAGCAGGAGGTGTCTGCCATCTCGCGTGCCCTCAAGTCTATCGCCAAGGATCTGAACGTTCCTATCCTCGCCCTGTCACAGCTGAACCGTTCTGTCGAGACCCGCGGCGGAAGCAAGCGCCCTCAGCTGAGCGACCTGCGTGAATCCGGCGCCATCGAGCAGGATGCGGACATCGTGATGTTCATCCACAGGCCCGAGTTCTTCGGCACCGCCGAGGCTGACGCCTATCCCGGCCAGACGCAGATAATAATCGCCAAGCACCGTAACGGCGAGACTGGTGATGTGGAGATGCGCTTCGTGGCTTCAGAGGTCCGTTTCGAGGATGCGAATGTCCATTATCAGGAATATGAATCGAGGATGAACGATGTCGGTACGAGTTTTGATATGGAGTACTGACAAAAGTTAAACCGACATGAAGAAAGTCCTGCTTTTATTAGCATTCACTATATTTTCCCTTTCAGTTTCTGCCCAGTCCAACTCGCTGCCTTTCAAGGCCGGAGAGAAGATCGAGGTTACCCTCAACTATAAATGGGGCATAAGCGCGGACATCGCTGTCCTCAGCTTCAACCTCCAGCAGGTCAATGAAGGCGGCAGCCCTTGCTTCCACATTGTCCTGAACGCCCGCACCAACAAATTCTTCGATTCTTTCTACAAGGTGAGGGACATCTACGAGTCGAAGTTCGAGATGGACATGGACCCCGTTTACGCCATGCGTTCGGTGCATGAGGGCAATTTCACGGCTTTCAACGAATATAAGTGGAGCGACGATAAAAAGACTCTCCACGCAAAGGTAGAGAAGAGCACTATGGCGGCTCCTGTCGACACTGTCTTCAAGAGCAATGAGACTATAAGGGATATAATCAATCTGATATACAGTATCCGTACTTCAGATATCAAGGCGCTGAAGGCCGGCAAGCGTGTCTCTATGCTGGCGGCCATGGACCGCAACATTACCAGGGCGACTCTGAGCTACGTGCGCAACGAGACCAGGCAGGTCGACGGCCTCGGCAAGTTCAACACCGTCTGCCTGGCGATGAATCTGAAACGTATCGCCAATGTCGAGTCTGACAATTCCAAGGTGAGTGTCCCCACAGGAGACGACCTCAAGAATACTGTCTAC
>JAFZKU010000189.1 GCA_017551785.1 Bacteroidales bacterium
GACCGGTGGCATCAAGCCCCAGTCTTACAACTACATCAAGAACACTCTTGATCCTTCAAAGCCTGTCGATGTCATCAATATCACCAGTGCATCTGTCAATAACAAAGACAAAGGCTGGATCGACAAGATTTCCGGCATTCCCGTGTTCCCGATGCTGAAATTCGCTGTTTTTGTACAACTTTTCTAGTCTGAATATTATTTAAACACTATTTATATGAAAAAACTATTCTTTCTTTTCGCAGCGGCAGCTATGATCCTTCCGCTTGCATTTGCTTGTACTAAAGAAGATAAACCGGCCGATGTAGAGATGGATCCTGCCAAGACAGCAGATGTTGCCAAGGTCGTTTCTTTCGAAAAAGCAACTGGAACCAACCCTACTTACAGCAAAGCCGGCAAGACTTATGAGATCCTCTCAATCGAATTCACAGAGGGCAGCCGTTACATCCTGCGTCGTAGACCCCTCCTTGCAAACTCACTTACCAAGGCTGATGACGGCGTTGAGGTAGTTACCGGTACATTTACCGAGAGCAACGGTAAATACAATTGCCAGGGCGAGTTCACAGGTACTGTAGAGCCTAAGGGCACCAGCGCTGATGTAACTCCGCAGGGAGGCCAGACTCAGAGCGCACCCGCTAATGTCCAGGACACTAATACCACCACTAAAGAAGCCACAAACGCTTCACGTACCTGGAAAGTTAACAACAGCTACATCAAAGTCAGCGGCAAGGGCATCAACATCGATACCGGTTTCAATGGTCTTGACTTCGTTTCAATTGCAGATTATGCTATGAACGCCGGCGTTAATATCAACCCCGTCAATTTCATGGGATATTCCTGCACCGAAGTTCTTTTCACCGGTGAAGGTTCGATGGTAATCAGTTTCTCAGGTGCTCCTTCATTCTATGGCACTTACAGGTTGAGCGGTGAGAACCTCAGCTATACTTTCCTCAGCGGCGGTAATGACATCATGGGTCAGAGCGCTAACGGAACTCTGACTTTCCCTGCCGAGCATAAAGCAGAGCTTACTCTCAACACAACTATCAAAGGCTACACTGGTTCAATCCAGCTGAGCATGAGCGAGATTCAGTAATAGCTGATTATATAAAAAAAAGGCTTCAGCAAATCGCTGAAGCCTTTTTTTTATTTTACTATGATTTGATGTCCCAGGACTAGTTTGTCGCCCGAGTCGTCGACAGTCCAGTACTGAGGCTTGCGGCCTCCGTTGCCTTCCGAGTGGTGAACCACATAGCGCAGCTCGCCGTCAAATGTGCGGAAGAGCATTCCGTGGCCTGAGTTGTTGGCCAGGAAGGGTTCCGGTTCCTGAACCCACGGTCCGGCGATAGTGCCAGACTCTGAGTAGCAGACTACCTGGAGATAACGCTCCTTGCCCCAGGTAGACCAGAGCATGCCGAGTTTGCCGGTCTGAGTGCGGAACATCTGCGGGCCGTCGGTTACCCAGCCGGGCATCTTGAGGCCGAAGGTGGCTTCGCCGAGACCGTTCATTTCGCCGCAAGGAGGGCATTCAGAAGCGCGGAACATGGTGACAGGCCATTCTGAGATGGTCTTGGTGAGGTCCGGGGCCAGTTCTATATAATCCATGGTGCCGTCGATAAGCTGGGTCCACTCATGCACGAAGACCATGTAGATATGGCCGTCTTCCTCGTAAAGAGTACCGTCGATGCAGTCCCACTCGTAGGGCTGGTAGTCGTAGCCGGGAGTTACTGAGAAAGGAACGAACGGTCCTTCGGGGCTCTCAGAGCGGAGGAGGTAGGTCTGGTTGTGAGGCACGTTGTAGCGTCTCGGGATGGCCTGGATGATCTCGCTGTGGTCGCTCCATGTGCCGGCGTAGTAGTAATAATCGCCGATCTTGTGGATTTCGGCTGCGGCTGCGAAGCCGGCTTTCTCGCACCATGTGCCGCTAAGGTCGATTACGTTGTAGGGACCTTCCCACATTACGAGGTCCTTGCTGCGGTACTGGCGTCCGCCTGAGCTGGTGAGGTAGTAGGTCTTGGTGGCCTCGTCAGCATAGATGTACGGGTCGCTCATCGACAGGTCGTTGAAGTGGACGGTGCGGATGCGGTTCTGCTCTTCGCGCATGCGGCGCATACGTTCTGCCATGCCTGTAGTGTCGCGCGGGGCGTTCGGGGTGGCAGAGATGTTGCCGCCGAAGTTGCGCTGGCCGGGGTCTGCCCTCGGTGCCTGTTCTACCGGTTGGATCTCTTTCTTGACAGGGGTGCAGTCAACCTGCTTCTCTTTGCAGGATGAGACAAGTGCCGTAAGCATGAATGCCATTACGGCAAATTTCAAAATTTTCATAGGTTGTGTATTTGTGTTGATAGATTATTGCCTAATGTATCTACAAAGATATAGTATTTGGCGCGCAATTATTTCAGCAGTCTGCGGATTATGTCCTGCATGGCGGGGTAGCTGTCTTCCATGCTGCGCAGCAGTGCGATCTGGGAGCGTGTGCGCACGAGATTATGCTCGGGATATCTTATCTTATAGTATGTGTCTCCGTCTATGTAGTCCATAAGGAAGCGCAGCACCTGCTCGTATGTGATATAAAGCGGTGCGAAGGCCATCCAGTCTTTTTCGGAGTCGGAGAGGGTGTCCCTGCGCTGCGACAGATAGCCGTCCATATATGCCTCGTACATGTCGAGTTTCAGCGCGACTTTGTCGTAGTGCGGATCGTCTTCGACGGTGGCGTTTGCATAAGAGCGGATGGCGTCCCCCACGTCGTTGAGGGAGGTGCTGCTCATGACCGTGTCAAGGTCTATGGCGCAGAGCACTTCGCCACTACGCTTGTCGAAGAGGATGTTGCTGAGTTTTGTGTCGTTGTGGGTCACGCGTTGCGGAAGGGTTCCGTCTTCCACCATAGTCCAGAAGGAGAGCATGTGCTCCCTGCGGGCTTCAATGAAGGCAATCTCTTTCGCTACGGTAGCCTTTCTGCCGGCCTTGTCTGCCGCAAGGCTTGTGTCCCACTGGGTGAAGCGCCATCGGATGTTGTGGAATCCCTTGATGACTTGCGCTAGCGGCTTGTCGAAATCAGCCAGCAGCGCCTGGAAACGGCCTATGCCTATGCCGCCCTGCCGGGCCATCTCCGGAGTGGTGGCCACGTCGTATGTTACTGTATCTTCTATGAAAAGGCACATGGCCCAGTATTCTCCTTCGTCGTCCAGGATGTAGGGTTTGCCGTCCCTTGCCAGTATGACGGTGAGGGTTTCGCGCAGCGGATCTGCCACCTTCTGCTTGATGTGGGCGGTGACTGCAGTGATGTTGTCCATCATCGCAGGAACGTCGGGGAAGACATTCTTGTTCTTGCGCTGAAGGATGTATCTGAACGGGCCGTCGGTAGTCACCACGTATGTATCATTGATGAAGCCTTCGCCGAGCGGCTTTACTTCCAGCGGCCGGCCCTGAGTGGCGAAGCGGCCTGCTATGTCGATAAGTTCTGTCATATTATCTGGCAAAAGCATATGAGAATCCGTCAATCTTGTCCCAGGCTCCGCGGGTGAAGTCCGGCACTTCCACCGGCGCTCCTCCGTGATCCATCGAAATGGCGGAGAGTTCGCTCACGCAGCACCACTCTGCCAGGTCGTAGACGTCCATGTCCAGGGGCAGTCCGTTGCGCAGGCAGTAGATAAGGCGGTAGTCCATAATGAAGTCCATGCCGCCGTGGCCGCCGACTTCCTTCGCCAGTGCTTCCAGCTCGGGGGTGAGGATGGGGCTGCGATGCTGTTCCATGAAGGTGTTCAGGGCCTCGCCTGTGAGAGTTTTCTCGCCGGCCAGTTTGCTGTAGTCCGGGGTGCGGCCTTCCAGAGCCTCGTTGCGGAAACAGAGCTGGTTGACGGGATACTTGGCGGCATAGCCTTCCGTTCCTACGATCTGGTACATGCGGCTGTAGGGGCGGGGAGTCATCACATCGTGCTCTATCAGGACTGTCTTGCCCTTTTCGGTGCGGATCATAGTGGTAGATACGTCGCCGTTGGCGAAATCTTCGGGGTTCTCGCCGCCGCGGGCTGCGACATGCTTAGGTCCGTTGAAGGCCTTGGTGTCCATCGCCACCAGTGTCTTGAGCCTGTCGCCCCGGTGTATGTTCAGCACCTGGCATACGGGGCCGAATCCGTGGGTGGGGTAAGCGTCTCCGCGATGCTCTTTGTTGAAGGTCAGGCGCCAGCTGTTCCAGTATGCGTCCCAGTAAGGGTCGAGGTTGTGGAGGTATGAGCCCTCGGCGTGAATCACTTCGCCGAAGAGACCTTCGCGGGCCATCTGCAGGGCGGACAGCTCGAAGAAATCGTAGCAGCAGTTCTCCAGGATCATGCAGTGAAGGCGCTTTTTCTCGGCCATGTTCACCA
>JAFZKU010000190.1 GCA_017551785.1 Bacteroidales bacterium
CTGCTTCAATGAAACCACGCGCATTGCCGTAGGGCTCGCGCAGGAAGAATGAGGCTCCAGGAAGCATCGTGGGCATGGTGCCGCTGCCTTTGAGGCAGTCGATCTCGGCCTGGGTAGTCCTTTCCAGATGATCCACCGACAGAGCGCCGTGCGCCACTCCGACCTGGACTCCGCCGCTCACCGCAAGCTGGTTGGCATGCAGTTTCGGGCGCAGACCGTAGCGGGCAGCAGTCTCAAGGATCTGTGCTGTATCTTCCGGAGTGAAGAAGCCTTCTTCGCAGAACACGTCAGCGAAATCAGCCAGGCCTTCAGCGGCCACAGCCGGAATCATCTCATTGCAGACCAGCCGGACATAATCGCTGCGCTGCATCCCTCTCGCCACAGCGTGAGCCCCTAGGAAGGTCGACTTGATTACAGCCGGGACGGCTTCTCGGATGCGGCGGATCACCCTCAGCATCTTAAGCTCGTCTTCGGTGCTCAGCCCGTAGCCGCTCTTGATCTCTATGGCACCGCTGCCGGCCGCCATCATCTCTCGCACCCGCACCATGCTCTGGCAGAAAAGTTCATCCTCGCTGGTGGCATGCAGCAGGTCGGCCGAATTGAGGATGCCGCCGCCGTTGGCAGCAATCTCAGCATAGCTGAGGCCGCGGATCTTGTCTTCGAACTCACGTTCGCGGCTGCCAGCCCATACAGCGTGGGTGTGTGAATCGCAAAAAGCAGGAATCACCATCCTTCCGGCCGCATCGACAGTTTCATCAGCGCCGCCAGGAAGCCCTTCAGACATGCTTCCGAAGCCGGCGACAAGTTCGCCGTCAATCAGCAGCCAGGCATCCTTCAGTGTGCCTACGCTGCCCATGGCCGCACCTTCCTTGCGCAACTCAGTGCCAATGCCAGCCAGCAGCCCTATGTTGGTGACAAGAGTCTTCATCATTTAGAAATACTTTTCGCTTTTTATGAACTCCACACTGCGATGGATGAGAGGAGACAGGTAAGTGTCGTTATCCACGAAAGGCACCTGCTTGCGGTAATCGGCCATCAAGGCCTCCAACTTCTTGCTGGTCTTTGCAGGACGGCGGAAATCCATTGCCTGTGCAGCGTTCATAAGCTCGATGGCCAGCACAGTTTCGCAGTTGTCTACAACCTTGACGAGCTTGGTGGCGGAGTTGGCGCCCATGCTGACATGGTCTTCCTGGCCCTGGGAAGAAGGAATGGAATCGACAGAAGCCGGCCAGCAGAGCATCTTGTTCTGGCTTACGATAGATGCAGCGGTGTACTGCGGGATCATGAAGCCAGAGTTCAGACCAGGATTGGCAACCAGGAACTTAGGCAGCCCGCGGACACCTGCAATAAGCTGATAAATACGACGTTCAGAAATATTTGAAAGTTCTGCCATGGCAATTGCCAGGGCGTCCATAGGGATGGCAATAGGCTCGCCGTGGAAATTGCCGGCGGAGATAATCATATCCTCGTCCGGGAATATGTTGGGATTGTCTGTAGTGGAGTTGATCTCGTTCTCGATTACTGTACGTACATAGCGGATATTGTCCTTCACTGCGCCGTGAACCTGAGGGATGCAGCGGAAAGAGTAGGGGTCCTGCACATGCTCCTTGGGACGGGAGATGAGCTCGCTGCCCCCGAGCAGGCGCATGAAGCGCTCAGCAGTGTCGAGCTGACCCTCATGGGTACGGAGCCTGTGGGTCAGAGGCAGGAAGGCCTCGATGCGGCCGTCGAATGCGTCGAGCGACAGAGCTCCGATTATGTCGGCCCATTTGCTCAGACGGTAGCTCTTGAGCAGACACCAGATTGCGTGGGCGCTCATGAACTGGGTTCCGTTCAGCAGGGCCAGTCCTTCCTTGCTCTTCAGCGAGATGGGCTCCCAGCCTTTCTCTTTCCAGACCTCTGCGGCCGGCCTCACTGCTCCGTTATATAGCACTTCGCCCATGCCGATGAGGGGCAGGCAGAGGTGGGCCAGCGGAACGAGGTCTCCAGAAGCACCGAGAGAGCCCTGAGTGTACACCACCGGCAGCACATCCTCATTGAACATGTCGATGAGACGCTGCACTGTCGTGAGCTGGGCTCCCGAGTGGCCGTAAGAGAGGTTCTGCACCTTCAGAAGCAGCATCAGCTTCACTATCTCCGGATTGACGGTCTCGCCGGTGCCGCATGCGTGCGACATAACCAGGTTGTGCTGGAGCTGTCCCAGCTCTGCCTCGGGTATAGTTACATTATAAAGGCTGCCGAAGCCCGTGGTGATGCCGTATATGGGGCGGTCGACAGATTTGATCTTCTCATCCAGATAGTCGCGGCAGCGGATGATGGCGTAAGTGCATTCTTCGGAAAGCTCCAGTTTCTGGTGCTTGTCCATGATTTCTTTGATCCCGTCGAGAGACAGGTGTTTGAAACTTATCTTATGTGTCATAGTGCTAAGGCGTCTTTAATTATGTCGTCATCTGCCATGTTAGGCATTGTTATTTTCAATCCTGGAGTGCGGGCCATCTCGCGCTTCGCGCTGTTCATGGCTCCCTGGTTGCGGGCCCAGCTGCGACGGGCTATACCGTTGTTGACATCCCAGAACAGCATCTGCCGGATGTGCCTGTCGGAGTCAGCAGAGCCGTCTATCACCATGCCGAAGCCTCCGTTCATCACTTCTCCCCAGCCGACTCCGCCACCGTTGTGGATAGATACCCAGGTGGCTCCTCTAAAGGAATCTCCGATGACGTTCTGGACTGCCATGTCGGCGGTGAACTGGCTGCCGTCATAGATGTTGGAGGTCTCGCGGAACGGCGAGTCAGTGCCGGATACGTCGTGGTGGTCGCGGCCCAGTACTACCGGCCCTTTGAGCCTGCCGTCGCGGATGGCCTCGTTGAATGCCAGGGCTATCTTGGTGCGGCCTTCACAGTCAGCATAGAGGATGCGGGCCTGGGAGCCTACAACAAGCTTGTTACGGCCGGCCTCGTCTATCCATTTGACGTTGTCGTGCATCTGGCCTTTGATTTCGTCCGGAGAAGCGGCGGCTTCCTGTTCCAGCACTTCCATTGCAAGACGGTCGGTGAGAGCCAGGTCTTCTGGATCTTCGCTCATGCAGACCCATCTGAACGGGCCGAAGCCGTAGTCGAAATACATGGGACCCATGATATCCTGGACGTATGAAGGATATTTGAAACTGCCGTCGGCTTTGAGCACGTCTGCGCCTGCTCTCGAGCATTCCAGCAGGAAAGCGTTGCCATAGTCGAAGAAATACATGCCCTGGGCTGTCAGCCGGCCGATTGCGGCGGCATGGCGGCGGAGGGAAGCATACACGGCCTCCTTGAAGGC
>JAFZKU010000020.1 GCA_017551785.1 Bacteroidales bacterium
ACCCCCTCTGGAGAGCCCTTCAGGACCTATCGGCAGCGCACACCCCTCGTTTAAAGGCCAGTGTGCGCCGGCAACATGCGTTATACGCTCTGTGAGGCTGGTCTGCGGCGCACACTTCTGTAAAATGGAAAGAGCAACCCCTTTCTGGCCGTGGTAGGAAAATCTCAGTGGGTTATTCTCGGACAGCAGCAAGAGCCATCTAAAGAGCTCCTGCTGCTGGACGGGAAATAACCCCATCTCCACGACCGGTTTATCTGCTGCTAATCCTCAGAGCTGCGAGCCACACAAATGCAGAACTTATCCTCGCCAGGCAAAAGGGAGCCATTAGGCTAAGCTCCCTGCCTGGCGGGAGATAAGTTAGGTGCTTTTGCTGTAGCCATAGTATCCACTCGCCAACTAGTGTACAAGGTCTGCTAACATGCTGCATGCCTTGTACGCTTTAAAATCGTAAAGGATTGTAAATCAAAGATTTGTAAATAATGGACGCACAAGGTCTGCGACAAATAAGCAGACCTTGTACGCATGCTGACGACTATGGCAGATAGGTTACGCGGATTCGATGACTTTCTTGTAGGGGGCGATCATGCCGTCGGTCATCTTGGAGCCGAGTTTGCGCTTGAGCTTAGGGTTGTTCATCATGCCGCCGACGAGATACATCGACAGAGAGGTTTTCCATTGCTTCTGTGGGAAATCGTACTGGCCGTGGCTCTTGAAGAACTTGTGGTCGGCGCGCATCAAGCCGCGCATCATGTAGATCAGGTCGCGGAAGATCTTCATGCCGC
Organism: Bacteroidales bacterium; assembly: GCA_017551785.1. GTDB lineage: Bacteria > Bacteroidota > Bacteroidia > Bacteroidales > UBA932 > Equibacterium. The sequence continues at coordinate 783 of JAFZKU010000020.1, forward strand.
CGATGCCCAGGAAGTTCTGGGGCGGGGTGTACTGCTTCTCCATCGCGTAAGCAACCGTTGCGGCGAGAGCGTCGATGTCCTTGTCGACGTCATGCTCGTCGGTGGCCACTCCTGCGAGGAAATTGCCGCCGACCTGGGCGCGGGCCTCCAGCAGCATGCGGAGGTTCTCTTCTACAGCATAGTCGCCTTCCACCAGGTATCCGAATGGAGTGCCCATTGTGACGGTGCGGTGACCGTTGCAGAACTGGCGGTCATCATACATCTTGAAGCGGGAGCCCATCGAGTGGTCCTTGATGCGGAAGGCGTAGAGGATGGCGTCGTGCTTATGGATTGTGTTACGCAGGAAATCGTCGAAACCGTCCTTGTAGACGCATTTGCCGGTGGCGGCGCAGCTGAAGCAGCTAAGGCAGCCTCCCATGAACGGGAAATCCTGTATATTGATGACGTCGCAGCCATAGGGGAAGACGGCGACGAAACGGTCTATCATGGCCTTCAGCCCACTGTCCTCCGGCAGGAGGTCTGTGACTATCACAGCTTTCTTGCTCTCGTCGTGCTGCACAGGCGCCGGAACGCTTGCGGAGCGCCTGGCGCCCACGCCGGCTGCTGTTTGCGGCCTCTTGAATTCGCCGCGGGAAAGCTTCCACAGTGTGAACTCCAGCCAGTCGACGGCCTGCTTCTGGCCTTTCTCTGAGAGGATGTCATCCATATCAGCCGACAGTCCTTCGAGGAACGGAATGCCCATGTCGGCGCAGTTGTCTTCAATGAAGCGGTGGGCCGTTATGTCATAGAAATGCTTCGAAGTAGTCAGCTGGGTGGCGGCTTTTCCCGAGAAATCCAGGCCGGCAGCCTTCAGCAGTTCGATGAAGCGGTGCAGCTGGCTGGGCACAAGGAAAGTATAGACCGGGTAGCAGAATATAATCAGGTCAGCCTTCCGGACGGCATCCAGCGCACCCGAGAAATCTTTCTCAAAAGCCTTTATCTTCTGCCCGGCGTCCAGATAGCTGAAGCTGTGGCCGGCAAACTTCTTCTCAAGGAACTGCGCAGTATGCAGCGTAATCGAGTTCTTGCCCTTGGGGCTTCCGTTAATAACGAGGATATTCATTTTAAATAATCTTTTGATAGGCGAGCCGTTCTTCGCCGTTGGCGAGGTAGATGATGCCGCGATAGCTGAAACCGTAGTCGAGAATGCAGTGCTGCATGATGCGGTTGTCGCGGTGGGTGTCGATGCGGATGTTGGGATCTCGGGCGAAACACCAGTCCATTATCGACCTGAAAACGCCGTGCGAAGTCCGGGTGCTGGCAATGCGGTGGATAACGTGATAGGGCAGGCCGTCTTCAAGCCAGCTGCCACCTTCAATATATGAATATGTGGGGTCGGGGGAGGGGATGAAGGCGAAGTACGCAACTAAACTGCAGCCCTCCGTGACCACGAAAGCAACACCCCGACCGATGTCTTCTAGGATTACGCTGGCGGAAGGGTAGCTGTCGGACCATTGGTGCAGATTGCCCGACGAGCGCATTATGACCTTTGCCTCTGCAATAACCGCAAGGATGCACGGCACATCTTCTTCGGCCGCAGCGCGGATCTGCCGTCCGGCCAGAGCTGGCTGCTCGTATGGATGAAGATCGGTGTCCATAGTTACTTTCTCGTATCCAAATATACGAATTACATTCAAACGGATAATTGGTATCTTTGTATAGAAACAACCATTTTTACATATGAAAGATCAAAAGCATTGGGGCAAGACGTTCGCCTCGTTTTTTCTGGTGCTGGCGACTATGCCGCTGGGACACGCGCTGATGCGTGTCATGGAGGATACAATGTCTGTAACGTTGATGAACCGCTGTGCCTTCGCGATGGGGGCGGTGGGATTGGCAGTGGTTGTCTGGGGAGTATTTGTGAAGGGAGACGTGAAGCAGACTCTGATGGGGCTCTTCGGAGGCTTGCTGTTCTGGACCGGATGGGTGGAGTTTCTCTTCGGCTATTTCGCAATGCGTTTCGGAGTGCACTACGACCTGATTGGCTCTGGAGTGGTGCAGACTACGACAGAATATGTGAACGGCATCGGAGTGAACCACGAGATGCTGATCAACGGCATCAACGTGCAGGATATGTCCGCTGCAGACCTCAAGGCTCTGCGCGGCTCGCGGCCTGAATATCTGATAATGCCGGCCTCCTTCGGCTTCTGGGTGATGTTCATCATCCTTTATCTCTTTGGCAGCAAGACCGGCTGCCACGCCCTCAACTGGCTTCAGAAAGTGTTCTTCGGCAGCAAGCGTGACGAGATTGTCCCCCGTAATATGAGCCGCCATACTGCTATCACAACGTTCGAGGAGCTCAACGTGATGATGTGGACCTGCTATCTGCTGCTGATGTTTGTCTATGACCCGGTGTTCCTCGGCGACCATCACCCGGTGACGATAGCTATTGCCATCGGCTGCCTCATCGGTTCAATTTTCATGTTCCGCTATGAGTTGAAGCTGGGAGGGTGGGGGCCTAACATCCGTATGGCCATCTCCACTGTCGTGGTTTTCTGGACTGCAGTCGAGGTATTCGCCCGCAACAAACTGCTATCGGAGTTCTGGGTGAGCCCGCTCGAGCACGTGCCCGAGATGGTCAGCATACTTGTCTGCTTCCTCGCGCTGGGCATATTTGTCATAGTGAAAGCAGCGAAAGGAAAGAGACAGACGGCATAAAGCCCCCAAGACCGGAACTATTATACCGCAGCGTGCGCTGAGTTTATCTTCTTGATATACTGGCGGATATTCATTCCGGTTTCTTTCTTGAAGACGCGGTGGAAGACCTGTCTTGAATTGAAACCGCACATATTGCCTATAGATTCGATTTTATATGACTGTGCATTGCTGTCATTCAACAGTCTTATTGCCTCTTTTATCCGGTAGCCATTAAGAAAAGTGGAGAAGTTGACGCCCAGACCGGTGTTGATTGCCTTTGAAAGGGTGGATCTGTTTGTCCCAAGCAGTTTAGCTGTTTTCTCTAGCGTGACGGTACTGTCGGTGAACAGCCGGTCGTTCTCCATCGTTGTCTTCAGTGCCGCGAGCAGTCTTGCGTCAGTTTCGCTGTTGTTGCTTCCGCTTGTCTTCCGGCCACGGAATAGATACTTGCGGAGCGCCCGGTCACGCCTGATGAAAAGCACGATAAAGACAGTCAGGGCTACGGACAACAGGACGATGGCAACAGATTCGATTATGATAATCACAGAAAGATTCATAAGGTTGGAGTTCGCATATGAACAAAGATATGCAGCATTAATGTAATAATCCCTACACCAATTGTCCGATTGATAAATAGTTGCATATTTTTTTCTAAATAATTACATTTCAGTTATAAAATAGATTCTTGCGAATAGCCTAATAAAGTAGCTTTGTTGAGAATCTCAAATAACTATGATGAAAACAACAATTATCAAAATCAGCCGGACGATTGTGCTGGCGGCCATTCTGGCTGGGATGTGGGGCGTATCCTATGCCCAGTCAAAGATTCCTGGGTATCTGTCAGTCGGCGGATGGATCGACGGGCAGTATTCTTACGAGAGACAAGAAAATAATAATAAAGGTGTCGAGGCGTCCAGCACCTTCCATACAAGGCGCGCCCGTCTGGATGTGAAGGGTGGAATTACGGACAATATCGAGTTCCGTCTGCAGGCTGATTTTACAGGCACGCCCAAGATGATCGACGCATTTGTGAAATGCAAGGTCAACAAGCAGATCAACTTCGAGCTAGGACAGTTCAAGACCCCGTTCACCCTTGAAAACCAGTACTCTCCGCTGAACCAGGAGGGCATCGACAATGCTATTGTTATCAACAAGCTGGCCGGATTCAGCGATGTTCTTGGCGGTAAGCATGGGGCAGGCCGCGACATCGGAATAATGCTCTACGGAACAGCGTTCGATGACAACGGCGCCAGCTTCCCCTTACTCAGCTATTACCTGGGTGTATTCAACGGCAACGGTATCAACACCAAGGATGACAACCAGTCAAAAGACCTGATCGGCAGGATAGACGTCCATCCGTTTGTAAAGGAGCTGACGCTGTCGGCATCCGGAGTGCGCGGGACGTACGACAACGGAGTAGAGAAGCATGCCCGTAACAACCGTTTCTCTTTCGGCGCTGAATATAAGGACGACGCGCTGACTCTGCGTTCTGAATTTGTCAACGCTGATATCCAGTATGCTTCTGGCGCGACAAAGTACCAGGGTTTCTATGTAGTAGCCGGTTACTGGTTCCCGATCGGTGAGTCAGCAAAAATGCGTCCCGTAG
>JAFZKU010000191.1 GCA_017551785.1 Bacteroidales bacterium
AAATAAGGCTGAGCATCGTCGAAATTGCGGGAATTGAAATTGGCATATCCCAGGATCAGCTGCAGCAGGTCATATTCATCATAAGTCCTGAAGACGGGGTCTGAGGCCAGCATGCGTCCTATGCCTATAGCATCTTCGTAGTTGCCGGTCGAATAGCTGCACTGCGCAAGATAGTAGTTGGCAAGACGGGTTATCGCAGCGTCGGAATTATTGGCGGCCGCGCTGCGCAGCAGATCCATCGCGCTGCGGTACGCCCCGCCGTCGATGAGCTGGAGGGCCTTGTAGAACTGAGCTTTCTGCAGGTTGGCAGACACTTCGGCCGAGGGATTCTTAATCTTCTCCATCACTTCGATGGCCGAGGTGTAGTCGTTGTCCTGCAGGAAAGCGACCGACATGTAGGTGTTTATCACATCGTCCTTGCCGCTGTGGGGATAGCTGGCCACATAGTTTTCGAACTGCGAGATATCCTTGTTGACGTCGAACGACAGCTTCGCGAAGTTGAACATGGCGTCTTCCTTCACGGTCTGGTCGAAATCGCTCTCTGCAGCTTTCTTGAAGCAGTCAAGGGCAGACAGCTTGTTGCGCACCTGAAGGTAGCTGTTGGCGCTGTAGTAGTATGCGCTCTGGCCTATTGTATCCTCGGCGCCGACCACTGACGAGAAGGCGTCAATGGCCTCGCGGTACTGCTGCAGGGAGTAAGACACGATGCCGGCGTAATAGCGGTCCTTGCGGGTGATGGTAACTCCGGAAGCTATGTATTTGTCGAGATATTCCTTCGCCTTCTCATTCTGGTTCTTGGCGAAATAGGACTCGGAAATGATGCGGGCCAGGTTGCCCTGGAGGTCCTTGGTCAGTTTGTCATACACCGCAATACCGTTCTCGATGGCATAATCCCAGTCGCCGAGCATGAACTTGGACTCGGTCGCATAGTAATCGGAGAGGTCGGTGAAGCGGCTGTCGCGCCGGGCCTTGACGAAATAGTTGAAGGCCTGGTCGAAGTCTTTGTTGAGATAATGGATGTATGCGGTATAATACGTGGCCGGGTAGGTATATGCATTCAACTCTGCATCCATCACTTCACCGAAGCCGTCCAAAGCTTCTTTCATATTGCCCACGCGCATGTTGCAGTAGGCATATTTGAAGGAATATTCGTTCTTCGCCGTGCGGTAGAGGTTCTTCTCGTTTATTCCGGCAAAACTGGCGCGGGCTTTCTCATACTCGGCCTGGTCGAACTGGTGACAGGCCATGTAGAACTTCACCATCGCAAGCTGGGGATCGTTGGGGAAGCGGGTCTCGAAATCATACACCAGCCCCTCCGCGTTCGACCTTCCGAGCGCGATGGCGCACATCACCTTGTTGGCTACTATTTCTGAATAGAAGAGAGTATGCTTGTCCTTTACATCGTCGGCGAGAAGCTCGAACTCGCTCTCGGCGGCAGCATACATACCCTGCACGTAGAGCTGCTTCGCAGAATCAAAACGGGCGCGGAAATCATAGTTGGCATCTTGTGCTCCACAGGTGAAGGACGCCACCACGAGGAACAGAAAGACAGCTATGTATTTTTTCAATTGCATTCTTGCGATTACAATATTACAAATGTACACTTTTTTATTAATTTCGCAGCACACCAAAGCAGCATACTGCATCCCGATATGTCTGAGCAAACGCCTATAATCGAATTCAAGAACGTTGACATCAGCAACTCCGACACCCTCGTTATCGAGAATCTTTCATTCGAGATATTCCAGGGAGATTTCGTATATCTCACCGGCAAGGTCGGCAGCGGAAAGACATCCATCATCCGCACCATAATCGCCGAGAATCCGGTCACCAGCGGGGAGGCCCGTGTCGGCGATTTCAACCTCAAAGGCATCAAACGCAAGCAAATACCGTACCTCAGACGCAGCGTAGGCGTAGTTTTCCAAGATTTCCAGCTGCTGATGGACCGCAGCGTAGAGAGCAATCTGGAGTTTGTGCTCAAGGCTACCGGGTGGAACGACAGCCGGGCCATAAGCGAGCGCATAGGCGAAGTGCTGGAGCTCGTAAAACTCTCTACCAAAGCCCATAAGATGCCCCACCAGCTGTCCGGTGGAGAGCAGCAGAGGGTGGCTATCGCCCGCGCCCTTCTCAACAGTCCCGAGCTCATCCTGGCCGACGAGCCCACCGGCAATCTCGACAACGATACCGCCAAGGGAATCATGGACCTCCTCTACGAGATCAACAAGCAAAACCACACCGCCATAATAATGGTCACCCACAACCAGAACCTTCTCAAGCAGTATCCGGGCAGGGTATTCCTCTGCGCCGACAATACCTGCAGGGAAGAAGTTTCCGGCGCTATCGATCTTGACATAGAAATCTAAGTGAAGAAGATCTATCAGCAAGTCATCGACTGGTTCCAGGCCAGCATGCCGGTGGCTGAATCGGAGCTGCACTTCGACAGCCCGTTCCAGCTTCTGACAGCGGTGATCCTTTCGGCCCAGTGCACCGACAAGAGGGTGAACATGGTCACCCCTGCCCTTTTCGCCAGCTTCCCCACTCCGCAGGCTCTGGCTGCCGCATCGTTCGATGAAGTCTACCAGTTGGTCAAGTCGGTCTCCTATCCGAACAGCAAGGCCACGCACCTGATTGAGATGGCCGCGATGCTCTGCGAGCGCTTCGACGGCGTTGTGCCTTCAACCCACGAAGAGCTGCAGCAGCTGCCCGGGGTGGGCCGCAAGACCGCCAATGTGGTGATGGCCATAATATATGACAAGCCGGTGATCGCTGTGGACACCCATGTATTCAGGGTGGCCCGCCGCATCGGCCTCTCTAAAGGAAGCACCCCTCTGGCAGTGGAGAAAGACCTTACTGACAATATCGCCGCTGACCTGCGCCCGAAGGCCCATCACTGGCTGATACTGCACGGCCGCTATACCTGCACGGCCCGAAATCCGAAATGCGACAGTTGCGGCCTGACCGCCTGCTGCAAGGAATATAAAAAGAGAAAGGCATGAGCAGAAAGGGGTTTGACGGCATACTGAGCGACTTCCGCTCCTATCTCAAGCTGGAGCGTTCCATGTCGGCCAACACTGTAGCCGCATACTCCAGGGATGTGGCCAGCCTGCTGGACCATCTAAGTCAGGAAGGCATTACCGCCGTGGAAGACATCACGGGGCCGGACCTTACTGCATACGTCGAATCTCTCTCCGCAGCCGGCATGTCTAAGCGCTCGCAGGCCAGGGCCATCAGTTCCATAAAATCGCTGTTCAGATATCTGGATGATGAAGGCGTAATAAAGGATAATCCCTGCGACATGCTCGACGCTCCGAAAATGCAGAAACATCTGCCCAGTGTGCTGTCTGTGGAGGAAGTCACCGCCATCCTGGACTCCGTGGATCTGAGCAAGCCTCAGGGACACCGCAACCGCGC
>JAFZKU010000021.1 GCA_017551785.1 Bacteroidales bacterium
ATGAGATGAAAATGTCACAGGAAGTCCTCGCCGGCCGCCGCAAAGGCATGCCCAACACATCCAACGGCCTCAACCGCTACATCGAGGACTACGGCGTAACCATCCGCTATAGCGATCCCGACGCGCTGAGGTAGCACGGGTTTTCGGCAGGAATTCAGCCTCCCTACCCCGCAGAGAAGTCCATCTGGCCCCGGAAAGGGCGGTTTGCGGGGCCAGGTGACTGTGCAAAGTCCGGATGGCCCGGGAAAGGCGGGTTTGCGGGGCCAGATGGGGTCCGGGCTACTTCCATTCGAAGTTTTCTTTTCCGGCGCAGGCTTCAAAGTGATATTTGACGATGCCAAGGTCGATGTTTGTATAGCCGGCCATGGAGAACAGGGCTTTTGCTTCGACTTTGCCATCCTGGCAAAGAATGAATTTGAATTTCTGCTGATTGATGGCGGTGGGAGCGAGCAGGGCTGCTTCCATGCCGGCCAGGAACCACTCCGGCAAGGGACCGTCGGCTTCATAGAACTGCTCCATCGGTTTTATCGGGTGCTGGACGCCCTGGCCGACACCGTAGCCGAGAGCTATCACGCAATGGACAATGTCGCCTTTACGCAGAGTGTATGTGCCTGGAATCTTCTTGTAGGTCAGTCCTACCCAGCATGTGTTCAGTCCCAGTGTCTGAGCAAGGAGCACCATCTTCTCGCCGTAGTATCCTATCTTCTCCTCGTTCTCTTTTCCTTTCATCCCGGCCATTACAAAATAGTTGGTCACGCCTGAAAAGGCGCCATACTTCCACATGCCGGATGAGAAACATTTGGGTTCATTCAGAACCAGCTGGATATTCAGTCCGCTTTCTGCGTTAATGATGTCAATCTCTGTGCGCAGGGCGGTCACCTTCTCTATTTCAATCGGTTGTCCGGTATATTTTCTCACCGAATGCCGTGTTTTGATTGCTTCTTTGATTGTCATTTATTTCAGGACGACTAAGTTGTATAATGCCACTAATATACGATAATGTGTATAATTCTTTTTAACTTTAGCGCCCAAATACGAGGCTATTTCAAGTATTATTAAATATTTATCAATGAAAAAGTTTACAATCTTCGCTCTCATCGCTTGCGTTGCATTGATGAGTGCATGTGGCCCCAAGGACCCGGGTCTCAAGGACGCTTACAAGAACTATTTCAAGATCGGTGTCGCTGTTACCGAGCGTAACGTGACAGACTCTCTCCAGGCCGCTCTTATCCTCAAGGAATTCAACAGCATCACTGCTGAGAACTGCATGAAGCCCGGCGAGATCCATCCCCAGGCAGGTGTGTGGAACTTCGAGAAGGCTGACATCATCGCCAACTTCTGCCGTGAGCACGGCATCAAGATGCGTGGTCACAACCTTGTATGGCACAGCCAGTTCGCAACCTGGATGTTCACAAAACACGATGAGAACGGCAACCCTGTCGTAGAACTTGACGAGAAGGGTGACACCGTATGGGTAGAAAGGCCTGCATTCGGCCGTTTCCCCGGTTTCGGCGGTGGCAACCCTCCCGCAGGATTCCCCGGTTTCGGCGGCCAGCGTCCTGGCGGCCAGCGTCCCGGTGGCGCTCCTGCAATGCAGACTACCAAGACTCCCAAGTATGTTGCAGCCAGCAAGGAAGAGTTCTACGATTCACTCAAAGTGCATATCAATACCGTAGTAAACCGTTATAAAGACGTCATCTACTGCTGGGACGTTGTCAACGAAGCTATGAGCGACGCCAACGAACCGGATGCGGCTTACGAGGATACATTCCGCAAGTCACAGGCATATCAGCTCTGCGGCGACGAGTTCATCAAGAATGCTTTCATCTGGGCTCACGAAGCTGACCCCAATGCAGGCCTGTTCTACAATGACTACAGCGCATGGACTCCTGCAAAGAGGACCTACATCTACAACATGGTGAAGAAACTTCAGGCAGAAGGTGCGCCTATCACCGGCATCGGCATGCAGGGCCACTACAATATCTTCGACAACCCGACTCTCGAGGACTTCGAGACCGCAATCAACATGTATCTCGAACTTGTCGACGATCTCCAGATCACTGAGTTCGACATCCGTATCAACGAAGAGGCTGGCGGCGGACTCCAGTTCAGCCGTGGTGAAGGCCAGGTTTATACCGAAGAAATCCAGAAACAGCAGGAGCAGAAATACGCTGACCTCTTCGAGATCATGCGCAAATACAAGAAGAACATCTCATGCGTGACCTTCTGGAACCTCAGCGACCGCGATTCATGGCTCGGCGCCAACAACTATCCGCTCCTTTTCGACGGCGACTACCAGCGCAAGCCTGTATATTACACCGTCCGCGATTTCAAGAAGAATAAATAATGAAGAGGCTGACAATCACCGTAGCGATTTCGCTGTTTATGGCTTTGACTGCTTATGCCCAGCAGTCAAACGTAAACCTCAGCTATAACCCCCAGAAAGACACCGAAGGGTTGATCCCCTTCAGTGCCAATCTGAATTCGCCGCAGGTAAATGACGACCATACCGTCATTTTCCGTCTCAGAGCTCCGAAAGCAGAGTCTGTCGCCCTCTCCGGTGCGATGACCACAGTAATGGGAGTCCGTGGAAACATACCTTTTACCAAAGGGGAAGACGGCATCTGGACCCTCACCATCGGCCCGCTTCCTGTCGATATGTACCAGTACAATCTCGTTGTCGACGGAGTCAGTATGGCAGATCCCAATAATACATATGCCGCCTTCACGGCAATGCCTCCTTACAGTGAGCTGATCGTCCATGGCGACGGACCGTCGTGGTGGGACGCGAAGGATGTGCCTCACGGCGCTGTCACTCGTCATATCTACTACAGCCCCGTTACCGAAGGAGAGCGTGAGATATATGTATATACTCCTCCCCAGTATGATCCCCAGAAGGAATACCCCGTTCTCTATCTCATGGGCGGAAGCGGCGAACTCCCGTCAAACTGGATGTATGACGGACGCGTGAACTTCATCATGGACAATCTTCTGGCAGAAGGGAAAGCTGAGCCGATGTTGATCGCACTTGTGAACAATCAGGTCGTTCACCGCAATCACCCCCAGCATGCCGAACTCACTTTCGATATTATGGAGCGTGAGTATCGCGAGGCTGTCATCCCCTTCGTCGACAGTCACTACAAGACCATCGCAAATCCTCATGGCCGTGCCATTTCAGGACTGTCGATGGGTGGCCGTCATACCATATTCGTGGGTCTGAAGTCTCTTGATCTCTTTGCAAACTTCGGTGTCCTCAGCGCAGGTGACAACACTCCTGAGCAGACTCTGGCAGAGTTCCTCAATGACCCCAAAGCCAATGACAAGGTTGACTATCTGTTCATCGGACAGGGTGGTGCAGAAGAGAAGGGAATGTTCAATGCGCGAGTAAAAGCTTTCAGGGATGCTCTCGACAAGCACGGAATCAATTATGAGTACTTCTGTATAGGTGAAACCGGTCACGACTGGTCGACCTGGAGACATCTCCTATATTACGGATTCCTTCCGAATCTCTGGAAGAAATAAAAAGAAAAGCCGTCCTTCGGGACGGCTTTTTTAATAGAATCAACAATCAGGCGATTCTGAATCAGTATTCTTCCTCGTTAAAAAAGAAATCGTCTTTGGTTGGATAATCGGGCCAGATGTCTTCGATGGAGTCATATACTTCACCGTCGTCTTCGAGGTCTGAAAGATTCTCAATTACTTCAAGAGGAGCTCCTGAGCGAGTGGCGTAATCGATCAATTCGTCTTTGGTTGCAGGCCAAGGTGCATCTTCAAGTTTTGAAGCAAGTTCAAGTGTCCAATACATTTCTTATGGGATTTTAATTGTTGTGTTTTTCAAAAGGGCTGCAAAAGTATAAGAAAATATATTACTCGCAAAAAATATTTTAAAAAACTTAAGGGAGCCATTTGTCTTCTTCCTCCCCGCTTGTCACACAGAGGAATCTGGCGAGGACAAAAAGGTAGTCAGAGAGCCTGTTGAGGTATATCTGGGCCTGGCGGTCGACATCCCTCAGCTCGCCGATGGCGATGACGCTCCGCTCGCAGCGGCGGCACACTGTGCGGGCCACATGGCACTCCGCAGCCTCGAACGGCCCGGCGGGGAGGAGGAACGTCTTCTGCGGCGGAAGTTCGGCGGTCATCCTGTCGATTTCGCTTTCCAGGAAGGCGACTTCAGCGTCGTCGAGGGTTTTGAGCTTGGGGCAGAACTTCTCGGTGGCGAGGTGGGCGGAGACGTTCATCAGGTTGACCTGGATGCGGCGCAGGGGGATGTCGGCAGAAACCTTGCTGCGCAGTATGCCGAGGTGGCTTATGAGTTCATCGATATCGCCGTATGCCATCACTCTGGCGCTGGCTTTGCTGACTCTTGTGCCGTCCGCAAGACTGGTCGTCCCTTTGTCTCCGGTTTTAGTGTAGATACCCATTTTTTGTCAATTTGTCTAAATGCTAAAATAACGATTTGTTCAGACATTTGAAATATAATTCGTAATATTGCATTACTATGGCTTACAAGAAAATCGAAGAATACGACCCGCAGGTTACCGAGGAGCTCGAAAAGCATTATTCGGAGATTCTCAGGCTGCTGGGAGAAGACCCCAGCCGCGAAGGCCTGCTGAAGACCCCCGGGAGGGTGGCCCGTTCGATGCAGTTCCTCACCAAGGGTTATGATGAAGACCCTGCCGAAATCCTGCGCTCAGCTCTTTTCAAGGAAGAGTACAAGCAGATGGTGGTAGTGAAGGATATCGAACTGTATTCGATATGCGAGCATCACATGCTGCCTTTCTACGGCAAATGCCATGTGGCATATATCCCCAACGGCTACATAACCGGTCTGAGCAAGGTGGCCCGCGTGGTTGAGACTTTCGCACGCAGGCTGCAGGTGCAGGAGCGCCTGACCGTTCAGATAAGGGATTGTATACAACAGACTCTGAACCCGCTAGGTGTAGCAGTCGTGATTGAAGCAGCCCACATGTGCATGCAGATCCGCGGTGTGCAGAAGCAGCATTCTGTGACTACTACATCTGCCTTTACGGGCATTTTTCTGAAATCTGAAAAGACCAGGGCGGAATTTCTGACCCTTATAGGTAAATAGATATGAACATCATCATTGCAGGAGCCGGAGATGTGGGATGCCATCTGGCGAAGATGCTGGCAAGCGAAAACCACAGCCTTACGATAATAGACAGCGACGCTGACCGTCTGACTACGATCAGTGATGAAGCCGATGTTGTAACTGTCCAGGGCAATCCTACATCTATCGAGACCCTCGAAAGGGCAGGTGCCAGGACAGCCGATCTTTTCGTTTCGGTTTTCCCTGACTCCGACCAGTATGTCAACATAGTGGCTGCGCTGCTGGCAAAGCAGATGGGCACGGCCAAAGTCACCGCACGCATCAACAACGCCGAGTATCTCAGCCATGAGAACAAGCTTCTCTTCACTGAGCTCGGCATCGACCTTCTCTTTTATCCCGAAAGGATTGCCGCCCAGGAGATTCTGGAGCTGATCAAGCAGGCAGAAACGGCAGAATTCGCTGAGTTTGCGCATGGCAAGCTGCAGCTCATAGTCTTCAGGCTCGAAGAGTATGCTCCTCTGATTGATAAAACTATTCTGGAATATGTGACCGACAAGGACTATCCTCCTTTCAGGATAGTGGCAGTTTCGAGAGGTGACCAGACCCTGATCCCTAACGGAGAAACCCGCTTCCGTCTTCATGACCAGGTATTTGTCGTCACTAAGAAAGAAAACGTTGATTTGGCCCGTGGCATCGCGGGAAAGGTTGATTTCCGCATCAAGCGCCTGGCAATAATGGGCGGTGGCCGCATAGCCGAGATGGTAGCGGAAAAGGCTGAAAAATTTACTGACGAGGTGATGATAATCGAGAGCGACAAGAATCGCTGCAAGGAGCTGTCAGCAAAGCTCAACAAGACTCTCGTCATCCATAACAACACCCGCACCGGCAACTTTTTCAGCGATGAGAACATTCAGGACTACGACGCATTCCTTGCCGTAACACCCAACTCTGAAGCCAATATTCTGGCCTGCGCTTCTGCCAAGAGGCTTGGCGTGATGAAGACTATTGCAGAAGTGGAAAACCTGGAATACATCAGGCTCGCCGAAGAAATGGGAGTCGACGCAGTAGTCAACAAGAAACTCATCACTGCCGGACGTATTTTCCGCTTCACGCTCAGTAACAAGGTCCGCACTATCAAGTGTCTTTCCGGCTCAAACGCCGAGATACTCGAGTATCTTGCCAACCCCGGCAGCCCCATCACGAAGAAACCTCTCAAGGACGTCAATTTCCCCGAGGGTGCAATCGTCGGCGGCATAATCCGCGGCAGCGAGTCTATGATAGCGGTGGGTTCGACGCAGATAAATGCTTACGACAGGGTAGCAGTTTTCGCTCTGCCTTCAGCATTGAAAGACGTCGACAAGTTCTTCCTGTAAGGGAAATGTATCTTTTTCTAACTATTTCTTGCAACATTTACAGATAATAGCTACTTTTGAAGCAGCTATGCGTTCACGTCTGTTACTTGCGGCTTTACCTCTGGCTCTCTGCCTTGCGGCTGGGACCGTAAATCTGAACGCCGCAACGAATCCGGACGACGAGGTTTCTTTCCGTTACCGCATCGGAAGCGTGAACGTCGATCCGAAGCTCAACCCCAATCAGGAGAACCTTTCGAAACTTGACAATATCCTGAGCGGAAACAGGGCAATCCGTGCCATCGAGTTGCGCGCATCATCATCTCCAGACGGACCTTATTATATTAATGAACGCTATGCTCACGAACGTGCCGAGAAGATGATCCAGTTCCTTTCGGATCGCTACCCTTCTCTTGACGCTTCAGTGTGGCAAGTGACAGAAGTCCCTGAAGACTGGGATGGAGTCGCCGATTATCTGCGCCGTTCGAGCGAGGATTACAAGAACGAAGCGATGCAGATTGTGCGTGCGAATTCTCCTAACCGTAAAGAACTGCTGCAGGATCTTTATGCAGGAGAAGCATGGGATGACCTTTATAAATATGCGTTCCCCTGGCTGAGGGCCGTAAAGCTGCGCATCGTTTATGAAGAGGGTTCTGCAGTGCAAGCTCCGCCGGTGATTGTAAGGACTGATGAGAAAATTGTGGCTGAAGGCAGCATACCTATATATTTTGAAAGGTCATCATCTAATCTGAGGCAGGACTTCAGCGGCAATGCCGGTCAGATAGCCCGAATCAGGCAGCAAGTGGCCGATGGTGCTGATTCTTTGTCTCTTGTGACCTACGCTTCGCCCGAAGGTTCTGAAGCAGTAAATATGGCGATCTCGA
>JAFZKU010000192.1 GCA_017551785.1 Bacteroidales bacterium
TGCATCTGCCTCCGGCCGCCCATGTGTTTGCCAACAAGCTGGTGGCTTTCCTGCAGCCGGCGATTCTCTTCTGCATGCTGTTCCTGTCGTTCAGCAAGATCGATCCGAAGACTGTGCGCTTCAGGCCTTGGCATGCCTGGCTGCTGCTGATACAGGGCGGAACGTATGTGCTGATGGTGCTGCTGCTGTGCCTTACTGATTTCAGCGAGTCGGTGGATATTCTTATCGAGAGTTTCATGCTCTGCATGATCTGCCCTACGGCGACGGCGGCTGTGGTAGTTACCGACAAACTCGGCGGCGACATGGCTTCGACGGTGACGTACACAATGATGATTAATGTGCTGACGGCGTTCCTGATCTCAGTGTCGGTGCCGCTGCTGAATCCCGACACTACTATGAGTTTCATGCAGGCGCTCGGCACTATGATGGGCAAGGTGTTCTCGATTCTGGTGCTGCCGCTGATCCTGGCGCTTCTGGTGCGCTATTTCCTGCCGAAGTTCAATGCTATTGTCTGCAAGCCTAAGGACCTGGCGTTTTACCTCTGGACCATCTGTCTTGCGCTCGCGCTGGCCATCACTACCCGCTCCCTGGTGCACACCGACATCGCATGGTATTACATAGTCGGCATCGGCGTCATCTCCGCCGCCACCTGCGTCCTGCAGTTCGCGCTGGGGCATAAGGTGGGGGAGAAGTATTCCGACAGCGTGACGGCGGGCCAGAGTCTCGGCCAGAAGAACACCATGTTCCTCATCTGGGTCGCCTACACCTTCATGAACCCAGTCACCTCCCTCGCCGGCGGACTCTACAGCATCTGGCACAATCTCTACAACTCCTGGCAGCTCTACCAGGCCCGCAATAAATAACCCGGCTGACCTTCATTATTATGTTATCATTTCTTATGAATTATGATAACATTTCTTATATTTGCAAAAACGATTCTATGCTGCCTGTTATAAGACAAACAATAGTCCGGATGGACGAAAGCCTATATCAGAAAATCAAGTTTGCGGCTAAGTCGCAGCATCGCTCGGTAAACAGCTTCATAAACAGCGTCCTTGATGAGGCTGTCGCTTCTGCAATTCCAAAGCTTGACCCTAAGAAATACAAGCCGTCGGCAGATCTTCTTGAGTTCGGTCTTCTGCTGGAAGGATCTACTGAAGAAATGGAGAATCTTGACCCCAAAGCCAGATACATCTTGTCGAAATGATTTTCTTTGATACAAACGTCATCCTTGATATCCTTGACCGCAGTAGGGATAATCACGACAAGGCTCTGATGCTTCTTTCTGCAGCGCAGAAGGGAGCTATTAAGGTCGTAGCTACGACTCAGTCGATAGTAGACGCAGCGTATGTCAGGACCCAGACCGACAAAGCGTCATTAAGTGATTTTCGCAGGGTAATGGCAGCGCTTTGCGATATAATAGCGGTCTGTCCCGTAACCAGCATGGCAATTGAAGATGCCAACGAGAGCGCGCTTCCTGACTTTGAAGATGCGGTCCAACTCAGCTGCGCCATCTGCGAAGAGTGCGAGGCCATTGTTACAAGTGACCGCAAGTTCAAATCTTTCACTACCATTCCCACCTATTCTGTCGACGAGTTCTATCGGGTAGTTTTCGGCGAATAGACAGCTTCCATAATCGTCACCCGCCGCCGCAGCCTGCTATCAGCACATGCTGCCCTCACGGCTTCCGATAGCGCCTGCAGGGGCCAGTCTCGCAGCTCCACCACCGGCCGAAAATACTGTCCCATCCATTTTGTGGCTAGCGGTCGCAAAGCCAACTTTCACGGATTGCTACTACCCCCTCTGCAGGTACTTCTAGGTGGGCGGTCGCAAATCCGTGGCAGGAAATTGTGCCACGGATTTATGTAATGTGCCCTATAGTGGCCTGCAGGGCATGGTCGATAAATCCGTGAAAGTCGGCTTTGTCGGGAAGTAGGACTTTGATCGGGTTATCTCCCGCGAGGCGGCGAGCTCTGCCGGGGGCTCGCTTCGCCCCGCGAGGATAACCCTCCAGCCGCCGCAGCAGCCAAAGCCACCGAAGGATAACTATCCAGCATTCTGCGCAGCCAGAATCACCGGATGAAACCCTCGAGACAGTCACATTGTAATAGTGATGAAGGGCTGCGGTAAGCCGTTTTCGTCACTGATTTCGTCACTTTCGTCCCAAAACCGGAGGTCTCGTCACTTATCTTGGGTTTATGTCACGTATTTTTCGGCGCTCTCGGGCGCGGGTCTACTTTTGCAGCGTAAACCTAATTGAAAAGTCATGGAAAAGAAGATTCTTGCATTCGGTGACTCCATCATGAAAGGCGTGGTAGCCGAATATAGCCCCTCAAGCAAATACGCAATGAAGTACGACATATGCCCCGACAATTTTGTCGAGTCATGTTCAAAGATATTTAAAAGGAAAATATTCAATTTCGCCCGTTTCGGCAGCAACATAGCAGCCGGTAAGAAATACCTCGAGCGCAACCTCGACAAGATCTGCCCCGGCGACTATGTGGTCCTCGAGTTCGGCGGCAACGACAGCAACATGGACTGGAAGGCTATTGCCGAAAACGTGTCCGGCGACCATCAGCCGCAGACTACTCTGCGCGATTTCCGCGACATCTACAATTCGATAATAGAGGAAGTGGTCAGCAGGGGAGGTATCCCTGTACTGATGTCGCTCCCGCCCATCGACGCCGAGAAGTTTTTCAACTTCGTGACCATGGGCATCAACGGCGACAATATAATGACCTATCTCGGCGGCCGGGTGCAGTACATGGCTGACTGGCATGAGAAATACAATCTCGAAGTGTTCAAGATCGCTGCCGACAAGAAAGTGCATGTGATAGACATCACCACCGCCTTCCTGGACCACAGCAATTACGGCAAATACCTCTGCGACGACGGCATGCATCCCAACGAGGCCGGCCACCAGCTGATCTTCGGCGCCGTCCGCGACTATTGCTGCGCCCTCGGCGTCTGCTGAGATGTCGGATGGCTGAGAGATTGCCTTATTGGCGGCGGATCTTGTAATAGGTGGAGCGCGAGCCGAAGCCGGCCACGTCGATCAGTTCGCCGATGGGGGTGTCGGGCTGCTCCACTTTCAGTTTCGCCACGTGGGCGTAGCGGCAGCGGTTGATATATGCGAAGAAGCCGCCCAGGTGGGATTTCATCACCAGAGACAGATATTTGCTGTTGATGCCGATGTGGCGCGACATGTCGTCCAGGGTTAGGTGGCTGTCCAGATAGGCCTGCTCATCCTCGACGTATTGCCTGATGGCTTTCAGTATCTCCTGCTGACGTTCCTCCGGAATGGCTGGCTCATCGGCCTCTGAATCCTCTTCTGCTTCAGGACTCTCCGCAGAGGCTGCGGCTCTGCCGTCCTCAGTGGCTTCACCAGTCTCCAGACGCTTTACGTCCATGGCGCGGTGAGGCGTCAGTATGCCGATCAGGAACACCAGGCTGAAAAGCGACAGCAGCATCAGGCCTATGGACAGGGCGGCCGGCGTGCCGATGAATGCGGCGGTCCAGCTGACTGTGAGGTGCAGCACAGGGATCCATATTACCTTGGATGCGTATTTGCCCGGGAAATCGTCGGGGTTGGAGTAATTATCTTCAGAGAAGCGGCGCAACTCCCTTGCTACCATGATGACGGCAGTTATGAAGCAGGCCAGAAAGGCCAGGGCGAGGATACCGCCGGTGCTGAAAAAGTATTTGCAGAATGTGGGGTCCATCTGCTGCCCGGGGATGAGGGCCAGCACTGTGGCTGTGAGAGCCATAATGCCGAAGGGGAAGGCCAGGGTATGGACGGGCTTCCGCCAGCCGGCGACATGAAGCACTTTGCCGAAGTAGCTGAAGAGCAGCACGGCGCAGAAGAAGGGCGAGGCCAGTATCAGCAGGAAGCGCAGCTGCAGCACTGCGTCGGCATCGCCCGGCATGAAGATGGTTGGCGCCATCACCAGATTCGACAGGAAGCAGAAGATCACCACCCGCCAAGCCGGATAGTAGTAATCCATGTGCTTCGCATACGGCTGGCATCTGTGCCCCCAGCGCACTGCGGCGACGAACACACTGGCCGTCATATAGACCGCCAGCGCCGCGCTCAGCATCACTTCCTGAAGGGTAATACTCATGAGTCGCAAAGATACAAAAGTTTTGATATCGGAAATTTTGTCCATCTAAAAGAATTTTTAGATGTTTTTCCA
>JAFZKU010000193.1 GCA_017551785.1 Bacteroidales bacterium
CTTCTGCAAACGGGCATCCGCCTCGCCGCCCATGCCCATATGGACATCGGCAGTGAAATAATATTTTCCCTTGCGGACGTCCATCCCGGTAAACTAAAAGAGAGTTGAGATGAGGCAGGTCAGACCTACTATCAGGCAGTAGAGAGCGAACCAGCGCAGACGAGCCTTCTTGACTAGGGCAATCATCACCTTGCAGGCGAAGAGGCCGGAAACGAATGCCGCAATAAAACCGATGAAAAGAGGAAGGACACCGACGCTGCTGGCTGCGAAATCTCCGCCAACCACATCCAGGAAAGCCTCGCCCAGGATCGGGATAAGCACCATGAGGAAAGAGAAGCGGGTCACCTCTTCGCGCTTCACTCCGCAGAGCAGACCGGTGGCGATGGTCGAGCCGCTGCGTGAAAGGCCGGGCAGCACAGCGATGGACTGGGCAAGACCCATCCACATGGCAGATTTGACGCTCATGTCCTTGCCGGCACCGGAAGCTCCCTCAGAAGCCTCCTTCGCGGCACGGCGGGCTGACAGTGTCTCAGACAGGTAGAGCAGGGCCGCAGTGACAATCAGGCAACAGCCTACCACCAGCAGCCCGCTGCCGAAGATATTCTCCACATAGTCCTTGAGAAACACTCCGACTATGAACACCGGGATCATGGAAACCAACAGCAGCAGGATGTATTTCGTGCCGTCGTTCATCTTGAACTTGAAAAGGTCAGCAAGCAGTTTGACAATATCTTTCCAGAACACAACGAGGGTGGCAAGCACAGTCGCCGCGTGGACTGCAACCTCGAAGCTGAGGTCAGAAGTCTCGATGCCGAAAAGGGCCTTGCCGATGGCAAGATGTCCGCTGCTGCTCACAGGCAGAAACTCGGTCAGTCCCTGGACTATGCCGAGTAACAACGCTTCAAACCAACTCATAACAGATTACTTTTTATCTTCCTTGTCTTCTTTGTCGGCAGGACGGCTCATGATGGCAACTATAACTATCACGATGCCGAGAACCACCAGCACCGGAGACGCAATCATGCGCCTGAAGTCGAACATGGCGTCGTTGAATACGGCAGGGTCGCTGGAGCCGCCGCCCAACATCAGAATGTAGCCGGAAACCATAAGGATCAACCCTATGAGAATCGTCTTGACACCTCTGGGAGATACTGAGAAATTATTGTTCTTCATAACTAATAATACAAATCATCTTTTGACGTATAGGCCAGGCGGCCTACGACATACCAGGCGGCTGCGATGCAGAGCGCAATGCCCACGAAGAAAACTATGGCGAACACGATGGGAATTGTCCCTTCGAAAAGGCTCTGCGCCATCGGCCCGATGCGGTTTCTGGCATACAGCAGAATACCTGTGAAGAGAGCGCAGGCAATCGCCGCCGAGGCAACGCCCTGCCAGAACGCCTGCCAGACGAACGGACGGCGGATGAAGCCGCGGTTGGCTCCGACAAGCATCATGGTGTGGATAGTGAAACGCTTGGCATATATGTTCAGACGCACCGTAGTGCATATGAGCGCAAATGAAATGATCATCAGCAGCAGGATCGCGACACCCATGACAATCGCAATCTTGCGGAGGTTGTCGTTAAGGCTTTCGATAAGAGACTCCTGATAGGTCACTTCGCGGACCTTGGGCAGCTGCTGGATCGTCGCGGCCACCTTCTGGAGAGAGTCCTTGCTGAAATACTCGCTCTTGACGTTTACATCGATGGAGAAAGGGATAGGATTGACCTCGAAGACCCTCAGGAAGTCCTCTCCGAGAAGCTCCTGCATCTGTTTCGTGCCCTCTTCCTTGGAAATGTACTGGGTGTTGAGCACGAAATCCATGCCGTCAATCTTCTCCTGCAGGGCAAGAGCGTCAGCCTCGGTGGCGTTCTGATGCATGATCACCGAGATGACAGCATTCTCCTTGAAATAGTCGGAAACCTTGGATGCGTTGATGACCAGGAAAGACGCCATCGCAATCAGCAGAAGCACCAGACTGATGCTGATTACAGAGGATAAGTACGACTGAACCAGCCTCTTGGCGATGATGTTTTTTTCCTTGGAAGCCATGACATTTTTTTACAGCGTCAAAGATAATCAAAAATATTTATTACCTTTGTAGAGAATTTGCCCTTAATCTTTTGTATTGAAAATGAGCGATCCAGTAAGAGTTTTATATGTCAGTTCAGAGATATATCCATACTCTCCTGAGTCCTCTGTATCAATAGTTGGCAGGTTCCTCCCGCAGGGTGTACAGGAGAGAGGCCGCGAGATCCGCTCCTTCATGCCGCGCTACGGCACGGTCAATGAGCGCCGTCATCAGCTTCACGAAGTCATCCGCCTTTCCGGCATGAACATAATCGTGAACGACGTTGACAGGCCTCTGATCATCAAGGTCGCATCCATCTCTTCTGCAAGGATGCAGGTTTATTTCATCGACAACGAAGATTTCTTCCACCGCAAGGCCGTTTTCTGCGATGCAGACGGCAATTTCTTCGAGGATAATGACGAGAGGGCTATCTTCTTCGCGAGAGGAGTTCTCGAGACAGTGAAGAAGCTCCGCTGGAAGCCCGACATCGTGCATTGCCAGGGTTGGATATCCCATATTTTGCCGCTCTATCTCAAAAAAGCATACGACAACGACCCCATATTCACCGACAGCAAAATCGTCCTGTCGCTGTATGATGAGCCGAATTACACCTTCAAGACCGATCTGGCCGCCAAGATTCCTTTCGCAGACATCACCCCCGAGGACGTCGACGTGGTGAAGGCTCCCGATGGCATAAATCTTGCACGACTGGCCATCCGTTATGCCGACGGCGTGATTTTCGGTTCGAAGGATGTAGACGAGGGGTTGAAGCAATACATTGCTGAGCGCAAGCTGCCTGTCCTGCAGAGCCCGGAAATCAGTCTTGAAACCACCGGGTACATACAAGAATACAATGATTTTTACGAACAAATAATGCAGGCAAATGTCACTGAGTAAGATTGAATCGGCGCTGGGGTTCCTGGTTTTGCTGCTGTCTGTTTTTATTTTCCCTTCTTGCATAGAGACCAATTACACGCTGGGTGACGCCCTCGTGCCTACCTCCAATAATCTTTACGTAGAGACAGCCACTCTGGACCTGCAGGTCGGCATGAAGTCTTCGGCCGACATCCAGTCGTCTTCATACTACTACGCAATGGGCAGCGTGGTCAGCGAGCAGTTCGGCCTTACTACCGTAGACCTTGCCGCCACCATCACTCCCAGCGACACCGGCATAAAGTTCGGCACAGACCCGAAACTCATTGATGCCTATATTATAATGATCCTCGACAATGTCAAGACATTCAACCCGGGGCAGGACAACATCACTCAGAACCTCTATATATACCCTATGGCCCGTCCGATGGACACAACCATGGTGACCTGTTCGAGCGTTTCTGAGAAAGATTACATCCATGAGCCGGTCGGCCGTGCACTTCTGACATCGAAGGATACAGTGATCGTGCCTCTCGACATCGAGTGGGCCAAGAAACTTATGGCATCTACAAGGGCAGAGCTTGACAGCATAGATCTTTTCATCAAGAAGCACAACGGCTTGTATTTCACCACTGACGACCCTATCGAGGGTATAGTCGGGGGCAGGCTCAACAACTTCCTCTCCATAGATGTATATCTGGAAATAAGTTCTCTCAACAAGCAGAATCTCAGAAGGGACACCACCATCACCTTCAACGTAGGCAACATCTACCGCGGTCTCTCGACCCAGGTGTTCACGCACAGCTCCAAGAGCCTTGAGCTTGACCCTGACAACAATGCGGAAGTTCTATACTACGAAGGTCTGGCAGGTATCAAACCGTTCATAGACGCCAAGATGCTGCGCCGCTCTATCGAGAACTGGGCCGAGGCCAACAATGTGGATCTCAGCCGCATCCTCATCACCAGGGCCACTTTCGAGTTCCCTTATGAGTACCCCGGCGATTTCAAAGTAGTGGACAATTACTACCCTCAAGGTCTCTACCCTGCAGTCTACAGCACGGATACAACCGACAACATCAAGCGCTACACGCTTCTCGGCTCTATTTACGACGAGACTTACAACAAGGGCGACATCAACCGCTCGCTGCTCTGCTACCGCCCCGACGTGACATATTATATCCATTCGATCATCAACAAAGAGAAGATAGTCGAAGAGGACAACATCTGGCTCATAGCTCCGTTCCAGTACGTGGAGACTTCCACCTCATCTTCGAGCAACTACTACGACCCGTACATGTACAACATGTATAACCCGTATTCATACTACGGAGGCTACGGCTACTACGGCTACAACAGCTATAATAATTACTACAACAACTACTATTATTATCAGTCGCTGTACAACATGGCCAACACTTCGTCAACGACCTACTACTATGTAGACTACATGAACTACGCGATAGGCCAGATCAATGGAAACGGCGCCAAACGCCATCCACAACTTCACCTTACATATGTATTGCTTGGAGATAAGTAGCCGCCTGGCTACTTTTTTTATTCCTTGACCCCCATCACTTTGCGGATCTGCTGCTTGGCTTCCTTCCAACGGGGGATGTCGAGTTTTGTGCCGATAATTTCCACAACTTTTGAGGAGATGATGGAGCCGACCTTGCCGCAAATGTCGAGGGGCATGCCGAGGGAGTGGGCGTAGAGGAAGCCGGCCGCATAGAGGTCGCCGGCGCCGGTGGCGTCAGTGGCTACGGCCTTGCGGGGGCGGATCTTGTGGAATTCGCTGCCGGAGCGCACCATCGAGCCTTTCTCTCCCACCTTCACTATCGCAATCTTGCACATCTTGGAAATGTCGGCCAGCGCCTTGACGGGGTCCTTGCCGGTGAAAGCCCGGGCCTCGTGCTCGTTGGCGAAGACAATGTCGACGTAGTTCTCGACAATGTCGTGCAGGAAAGCGCTGTTGGACTCCACAATATTATAGCTGGCCAGGTCCACAGAGATTATCATGCCTTTTTCGCGGCCTATCTCGACGGCCCTGCGGAAGAGCCGCTGGTTCTGCACCAGATATCCTTCCAGATGGAGATAGTCGTAGCCGTCGAAGTTGGAGGGATCGAGGTCTTCCGGCTCCAGCTCGAGGGCGGCGCCGAGGTATGTGGCGAAAGTACGCTCATAGTTGGGCTCGGTGATTATGACTATGGCGCGGCCGCTGGGGGCTTTGCCTCTGAGCAGCATGGAGTCGATGCCGTCCTGCCTCTGCTCAGACTTGAAGAGCGAGCCGATGTCGTCCTTGCCCACCTTGCCGATGAAGCCGGCCTTCATGCCGAAGACAGCCGCGGCGGAGATAGTGTTGGCGGCGCTGCCTCCTGCGACATACTTGATGCCCATATCCTTTATGGCGTCCCAGATCTTGTTGCCGGCCTCAGCATCGACGTGCTGCATGCTGCCCTTGGGAAGGTTGAACTGTTGGAGGATGCTGTCGTCCGGCAGGATTGCCAGAATGTCGGTGAGGGCGTTGCCTATGCCGAGGATGGATTTTGCGCTTTTAGAAGTCATCGCTTAATGGTGTGCAAGGTGTGCTTTCTTACAAAGTTAATAAAAAATGCTACCTTTGGGAGTTAATACCATTGCAATTATGCATCCCCGGCTCAAGAGCATCCTGAATTATACTGCGGCACTGGCGCTGTCGCTGTTCCTGCTGTACTTTGCGTTCAGGGGGATGGACTGGAATGCTTTTGTGGAAGGGCTGCGCAGCTGCAATTACTGGTGGATCCTGGCGGCCATGCTCGCCGGAGTGCTGGGCACTATCCTGAGAGGACTGAGGTGGCGTCTGCTTCTGCAGCCCATCGATCCTCATCTGAAGAGGGTGGACTGCATAAACGCCTATGCTGTCTGCTACCTCACCAATCTGGTGGTGCTGCGAAGCGGAGAGCTGGTGCGCTGCGGCATGATTGCCGACAGCAGCAAGGTCCCCTTCAAGGACAGCCTCGGCAGCGTGATGGTGGAGAGGGCCTGGGATGTTGCGGTGTCGGCATTCATCATACTATGGATGGTGCTGTTCACACGTTTCGGAGGCTATCTGAACGACATTGTATGGAAGCCGTTCCTCAATTCGCTGTCGTTCAATTCACTGAGGCTGATAATCGCAGCCGTCCTTCTGGTCGGTATCGGGCTTTGGCTGGTGGTCCATTTCAAGGAGAAGATCAAGGCCAGCCGTCTCGGCGGCAAGGTTATCTCTTTCTGCAGGGGCATATTCAACGGCATCAAGGCCGCCTTCAAGATGAAGCACGGCTTCCTGTATATAGCATACACAGTGATAGTCCAGGTGCTCTACTGGCTTGAGATTGTGTTCGTGCTCCGCGCCTTCCCGGCCGTATCTCACCTGACCGGCATGGACGCCATGTTTATCATGGCCCTGGCCCTCATCGGCTGGGCTGTCCCTGTGCAGGGAGGTTTCGGCGCCTATCATGTCATAGTGTCGATGGCTCTCGTACCCATCTACGGCATAGACCAGAGCACAGCCCTTATTTTCGCGACCATTTCCCATGAGGCCCAGATAGTGCAGATGATCCTGTTCGGCCTCGTTGCAATAGTGATGACTTTTTTCATCAAAAAGAGAAGACAAAACAAAACACAAACCATATGAAACCTACATTATTGATTCTTGCTGCCGGAATGGGCTCAAGATACGGCTCTCTGAAACAGATGGACGGCCTCGGCCCCAACGGAGAAGCTATAATCGACTACTCGATCTTCGACGCAATCCGCGCTGGATTCGGCAAGGTGGTCTTCGTAATCCGCCATTCTTTCGCTGACACTTTCAAGGAGCATTTCCGTGCTGAGAAATTCAGTGATGACGTGAAGTTCGAGTTCGTATACCAGGAGCTCGACTGCCTGCCCGAGGGCTATACAGTCCCGGAAGGCCGCCAGAAACCCTGGGGCACCAACCACGCCGTAATGATGGCGTCCGGCGTCATAAACGAGCCTTTCGCCGTCATCAATTCAGACGACTTCTATGGCCGCTCAAGCTATGAGACAATGGCTGAGTATCTCCGCTCGATCGAGGGCACAGAAGGCCAGTATGCGATGGTCGGCTATCACCTCGAGAACACTCTTTCTGACTTCGGCACCGTGTCTCGCGGCATCTGCGGAGTCGACAAGAACAACAAGCTTACAACGGTTACCGAGCGCACTGCAATAGCACGCAGCGGCGGAGTGGTTTATTATATAGAGGGTGAAGAGAAGCACGAGCTCGACCCCAAGAGCTATGTTTCGATGAACTTCTGGGGCTTCACTCCGGACTATTTCAAGCACTCGGAGCGTATCTTCAAGCAGTTCCTCGACGAGAACCGCGACAACCTCAAAGCCGAGTATTTCATCCCCTACATCGCCGACAAGCTGATACTGGACAACATCGCTTCTGTAAAAGTGCTGGACTGCGACGCCAAGTGGTTCGGCGTGACTTATAAGGAAGACCGTCCTTTCACTGTAGAAAAGATCAACGCGCTGATAGAGGCCGGAGAATATCCCCGCAAGATCTGGAGGTCATAAAAAAATAACGTCGGTTCCGGTTGGAACCGACGTTATTTTATTTTCAGTTTGTGTGAGGAAAATCGAACTTGTTATTTGGCATTCTGCTCGATGTAAGCGATAGCATCACCAACTGTAGTGATCTTTTCAGCAGCTTCATCAGAAATAGAGATGCCGAATACTTTCTCGAATTCCATAATCAATTCTACTGTATCCAGAGAATCTGCACCGAGGTCATTGGTAAAACTTGCACTCTCCTGCACTTCGCTTTCTTCAACACCAAGTTTGTCAACAATGATGGCTTTTACTTTTGCAGTAACGTCTTCCATTTTCTTTAGTTTTTAGTAACGAGTTGCAAAGTAAGTAATATTTCTTCATTTAACCAAATTTCTCTACCTTCGCGCCAAACTTAAGATAATGAGGAATCTGGCTATATTCGCCTCTGGTAGTGGTACTAACGCAGAGAACCTTATCAAATATTTTTCAGGTCATCCCGAATACCGGGTTGCGGTGGTGCTTTGCAACAAGCCCGACGCCTTCGTTCTGCAGCGGGCCGAGAGGCTGGGCGTGCCTTCAGTAGTGTTCAACAAGAGCCAGCTGGTGTGCGCCGAAGATGTCACTGAAGACGGAAAGCCTTCTGTAACTGCCATCTTGAAGGAGTACGACGCCTTCGCTCTGATTCTGGCCGGGTTTTTGATGAGAATCCCCTCGCATATGATAGACGCCTGGCCCCGGAGGATCATCAACATCCACCCGGCGCTGCTTCCCAAATACGGCGGCAAAGGCATGCACGGCATGCATGTGCATGAAGCTGTCGTAGCTGCGAAAGAAGTGGAAAGCGGGATAACCATCCATCTTGTCGACGAACAGTATGACCACGGCAAGACGCTCTTCCAGGCCAAGTGCGAAGTGCTGCCCTGCGATACTGCTCTTGACGTTGCTGCCAAGATACATCTGCTCGAACAGGCGCATTTCCCCGAGGTGGTCGACGACTATCTGAGCGCTAATTTTTAATTGACAGATGAAATCTGCAAGACTGATATTCCTCCTGGCCCTGGCGGCTCTTGCCGCGTTCCCCATCCATGCCCAGACTCAAAAGCCGAAGGGGACGCTGATGGAGTATGTCATAATCGGCACCGACACAGTCTATGTAGATGTCCTCCCCCCGGCACGCGTCCACCCCAGGGAATACATGAACCGCGCGGAGTGGATCCAGTATTACCAGCGTGTCCACAATTTCAGCAAAGCTTATCCCTACGCCCTCTTCGTGGCCAAGACCATCCGTGAGACCGACAGCATTTTCATAGCCCGCGGCTATACCAAGCGCGAGCAGGACAGGTATCTGGACGAGATGAAAGACGAGCTGCTCAAGAGCTTTGACCCCATCCTCCGCCAGCTGACCCTCAAGCAGGGCATGATGATGATCCGGCTCATCGACCGCGAGGTCGGCAAGACTCCTTATGAGATAATCCAGCAGTATCTGGGCAATGTCAACGCCGGTTTCTGGCAGGGTGTCGCCAAGGTCCTGAAAGGCGACATAAAGCGCGAATACGACCCCAAGGGTGAGGACCAGGATCTCGAGAAGCTGGTCCGCTACTGGCACGACGGCGAGTTCGACGACCTCTACGAGTTCATCTTCGGCAAGCCCCGTCCGGTCATGAAGATCCCCGAGCGTTTCCAGAAGCCATTCTATCTGACCGTCGACACAAAGATTTCCCGCAAAGACGCCCGCAAGGCCGCCAAGGAAGAGAAGAAAAAGAAAAAGTAGCCTGGCCTTAGAACGCTTCCTGTTTTTTGTTCATTACAACGACGCTGAGGGCGATGGCCAGGGCGGCGATGGGGATCAGTATGTACTGACGGTAGCTGCGCAGGGTTTCAATCAGATTGGTGAAAGCGGTGCGGTCGACTTCGAGGGTGGGGAGGGGATAGAACGTCACGAGCAGAGCGATGGCGCAGCCGAGCACGAGCCCTGCGACAAGCGCGATTATGAGCGCACGGCGTCCGCGGCGGTATTCATGGTCCACAGTACTCTTGATGCCCTCAACCTGGCTGAGGCGCGCATTGGTTTCAATCAAGAACGCCCCCTCGTCGGGCAGTTCAGGCTTGTTGTCGCGAAGTATTTGCTCTATATCTTTCATTGACTTATATGTTCTTTGAGGTGGCCGCGGCCCACCGACAGATAATATTTGACAGTCCCGGCAGGGGCGTCCATTATCTTGGATATCTCTTTTATGGGTAGATCTTCGAAATAAAACAGCACGATTGCAGTGCGTTCTTTCTCCGGGATGAGCGTCAGAGCCCGCTGCAGCTCCTCGTGCTCGAACGAAGCGTCCGAAGCGGCGCCCCCGGTCAGATGCATCGCTTCCCGCGAATCAATGTCGACGGCTCCGTCGGGGCGCCTGCGAAGATCGTCGATGAAGCAGTTGTAGGCAATCCGGAAGAGCCAGGCCTTGAAATTGCCGATGAAGCGCTCGGAAGTGACATACGCCCGCACCAGAGCCTCCTGCGCAATGTCATCGGCATGGGCCGCATCGCCGCACAGAGATGTCAGGAACCGCCTGAGCTGTCCCTGACATGTCCTGACTTCGGAGATGAACCGGTCCCTAGTCATCTTCTACTTGTCTTCTTCTATCTAATCTTGTTTAATCTGTTCTTGTTTCTCTTCTGCCTCAATCTCGTTTGCGAAAGCCTTCATGCCTACGAAGTAGATAACTAAATTGGCGATACCGATGGCAAGAAGGACTGCGCCGCCGATAAGCATCAGAGAGATGTCGTCATCATCCGGAAGGTAGAAAATCACCTTGATGAGGATGAGAGCGATTCCAATAGCTGTGCAGATTGCTCCGCCTGTGAGATTGTCATGCAGTTTTTCCTTGCGGGTCCTCATCCTTTTTTCCTTTTTCTTGCTGCTTTCGAAAAAAGAAGGATCTACAGTGGCTCCGTTTTCGATAGCCTTGAGCATTATCTCGGCTTTGCGGTTTGTCTCATTTCTCCTGACAAGACCGACTATCAAAACTACCAGTACCGGAAGGACAACGCATATAAAAACTGGAAGTACAAATTCTACCCAAAAAAGATCGTTTTCCATTTTTGCAATTATTTATAGTGTTAAACATAGCCCTTTTCGAGGACGTTGACAATACTATAACGCAAAAATGGGACGAAAGGTTGGAAAAATTTTAAAAAATTATCTTCCCGAGTTCTTTACCAGGTCGCGGACGGCATAAGTGAAGGCTGCCTCGCCGGCAAGCTTGCGCAGGTCGAAGTGGATGCGGAAGCGCCAGTGGTGGTGGCTGTCGGCAGGTTCGTTGATGCGCTCCTCGTTGCGGTTGGCCCTGCGAAGGCCGGTATCAATAGACAGCCAGTCCTGCAGAGGGA
>JAFZKU010000194.1 GCA_017551785.1 Bacteroidales bacterium
CAGCAAAGCGAAGCCCTTGAGAGGACTCGCTTTGTCCGGTCAGGATAACCTTCTTATAAGTTCTTGGGGCAGGGTGGCGATGGGAGGGGTATGGGCAAGTTACGGGGATGGGGTTATCTCCCGCCCAGAAGCAGGAGTTCTTTTGGGGGCTCCTGCTTCTGTTCGAGGATAACCCTGCCGGACCGCCAACTCCTACCGGAACCAAAGTGCGCCACGGTCAGCAAGTTTCGGGCGATTTTTCCTGACCAAGGCAGCAAAAGCGCCAGTATTGCCGAATATCGCGCCTTGGTCAGCACATTTCGAGCGATTCTTTCGGACCAAGGCTGCGACATAGATCCTTCGCTGCGCTCAGGATGACACGGAGGCTTCGCTCGGGATGACACGGGGGCTTCGCTCAGGAAGAAAAAGTACTTCGCTTGGGTATACGCTTTGTTATGGAAGCCGGAGGCGAAGTTTCTGGCTATCTTGGTACGGGCGCGGAGCACTGGTCGAAAATGCGTGAAGGGGAGTGAGGGTGCAAATCTGTAATCGGCTGAAAGGGCTGGGGTTAGCTGTCAAAATAACTGGTCGAAAATAAGTGAAATTTTTTTGAAAAAAGTTTGGTAATTAGAATAATTGGATTACCTTTGCATCCCGCGTTTTATGCCCCTAAATGCCTAAAACGCTGAGTGTTAAGCAATTATAATATTTTTAACAACAGTATAAACCATGTTACAACCTAAGAAAACCAAATTTAGAAGGCAGCAGAAAGGACGTATGAAGGGAAATGCCCACAGAGGCACTCAACTCGCCTTTGGCTCATTTGGTATTAAAACCATGGAGAGCTGCTGGCTCACAGGTCAGCAGATCGAGGCTGCCCGTCAAGCAGTAGTCCGCCACATGAAACGTGAAGGTCAGATTTGGATCAGGATATTCCCTGACAAGCCTTACACCAAGAAACCGGCTGAGGTACGTATGGGTAAAGGTAAAGGTAATCCCGAGGGATTCGTTGCGCCTGTTACTCCCGGTCGTATCCTTATCGAAGCTGAGGGTGTTCCTATGCAGGTAGCTAAGGAAGCTCTCCGTCTCGGCGCACAGAAACTCCCTGTAGCTTGCCAGTTTGTGATTAGAAGAGATTATGTTGAAACAGTCTAACCAAGGAGAGAATTGACAATGAAAGCACACGAAGTACGCGAAATGGCCATCAAAGATCTGCGCGAGCGCATCGAGGTCGAAAAACAGAATCTCAACAGTATGAGAATGAACCACGTGATCTCTCCCCTGGAAGATACGTCCAAGATTAAAAAAGCCAAGACTGACATCGCACGTATGATGACTATCCTGGCAGAAAGAGAAAAACAGAATTAATGATTCTAAATTATGGAAAGAAATCTTCGTAAAGAAAGAATCGGGGTTGTGGTAAGCAACAAAATGGATAAGTCTATCGTAGTTGCGGTTAAGACCAAAGAGAAACACCCTATTTACGGCAAGTTCGTGAATAAAACCACAAAGTTTGTCGCTCAAGACGATAAGAATGAATGCAGCGAAGGTGATACCGTCCGCATCATGGAAACTCGTCCGCTCAGCAAGACAAAACGTTGGAGATTAGTAGAAATCGTAGAAAAAGTTAAATAATATGATACAGCAAGAATCACGTTTGTTGGTGGCAGATAACAGCGGTGCTAAGGAAGTCCTCTGCATCCGCGTCCTCGGCGGTACCCGCCGTCGCTATGCCAGTGTAGGCGACAAGATCGTTGTCGCTGTCAAAAGTGCGATTCCCGGTGGCAATATAAAGAAAGGTACGGTTTCCAACGCGGTAGTTGTCCGCACAAAGAAGGAAATCCGTCGCGCCGACGGTTCTTACATCCGTTTTGATGACAACGCATGCGTGCTGCTCAGCAAGCAGGACGAAGTTGTTGGAACCCGTATTTTCGGCCCGGTTGCCAGAGAGTTGCGTGAAAATTTCATGAAAATAGTTTCACTTGCCCCTGAGGTAATCTAATACAACACAGACAATGAAAAAGTTGCATATTAAGAAAGGCGATACCGTATTTGTAAACTCAGGGAACGACAAGGGCAAGACCGGTAAAGTTCTCGAGATCATTACGAAGAAAGACCGCGCCATCGTTGAAGGAGTCAACATGGTGAAGAAACATACTAAACCCAATGCACAGCACCCTCAGGGTGGTATCATCGAACAAGAAGCTGGCATACACATCTCTAACCTTCAGGTTGTAGACCCCGTCAAAGGTGGTCCGACCCGCATCGGCCGTCGCCGCAATGCAGAAGGCAAACTCGTACGCTACGCTAAAAAATCAGGGGAGGAAATCAAATAATGGCAAAAGCTAAGAAAGAAACAGCACCTGTTGCTCAGGCTCTTCCGAAGTCATACGTTCCCAATCTGCAGAAGAAATACAAAGAGGAAATCGTAGACAAACTCATGAAAGAGTTCGGATACAAGACCATCATGCAGGTTCCGAAACTGGTCAAGATAACCATCAATGAAGGTGTCGGCCGTGCAACTCAGGACAAGAAACTTGTCGAGGTAGCACAGGAAGAACTCACCGCCATCACTGGCCAGAAAGCAGTTCAGACAGTTTCAAGGAAAGATATCTCTAACTTCAAGCTCCGTCGCGGCATGCCTATCGGCGCCAAAGTAACCCTTCGCGGCGTGAACATGTATGAGTTCCTTGAAAGACTCGTAGCCATCTCACTCCCTCGTATCCGCGACTTCAAGGGTATTGCCGAGAACTTCGACGGAAGAGGTAACTACACTCTCGGTGTCAAGGAGCAGATCATTTTCCCTGAGATCGACATTGACAAGATCACCAAGGTGATGGGTATGGAAATCACTTTCGTGACTTCTGCCAGGAAAGACGAAGAGGCTTACGCTCTCCTTCGCGAATTCGGCTTACCTTTCAAGAACAGTAAAAAGTAAAGAGATATGGCAAAAGAATCAATGAAGGCACGCGAAGTTAAACGTGCGAAAATGATAGCTAAATACGCAGCAAAACGCGAGGCTCTGAAAAAGGCCGGCGACTGGGCCGCTCTGGACAAGCTCCCGAAGAACTCAAGCCCCTGCCGTGCGCACAACCGTTGCTCGCTCACCGGTCGTCCGAAAGGCTACATGCGTTATTTTGGCATCAGCCGTATTCAGTTCCGCGAGATGGCATCACAGGGCCTCCTCCCGGGCGTGAAGAAAGCAAGCTGGTAGAATCAATACTTATTAATAAATAAACAATCGGATATCGGGCGCCCGAGCGGCGTCGTCCACTAAAAAGTAAAAGAAATGACTGATCCAATTGCAGATCTGCTTACGAGAATCCGTAACGCCTATGCAGCAGGCCACAAGACTGTTGAAGTCCCTGCATCAAAGCTGAAATGCGAAATCGTCCGCATTCTCCACGAGAAGGGTTACATCCTGGCTTACAAAGTCGTTGAAGCAGAACCTTACAACACAATCAAGATTGCTCTCAAGTATCATCCTGAGACCAAGAAAGCAGCTATCAAGAAAATCGAACGCGTCAGCACTCCCGGTTTGAGGAGATACGCAGGTGTAGAAGACATGCCCCGCGTCCTCAACGGAATGGGTATCGCAATCATATCTACTTCAAAGGGTGTGATTACCGACAAGGAAGCCAAAGAGCTGAATGTAGGCGGCGAAGTTCTCTGCTACGTTTATTAGTGTAATAATTAAAATCAAGTATAATGTCAAGAATTGGAAAACTTCCTGTACACCTGCCCGCAAATGTGACCGTAGAGGTTACAGATGACAACGTGGTAAAGGTTAAAGGACCCCAGGGCCAGTTGAGCCAGAAAGTAGACCCGGACATCAAGGTCGAAGTAGAAGGGGGAGAAATCAAGGTGAGCCGTCCTACCGACCAGCCCCGCCACCGTTCAATGCACGGTCTTTACCGCGCACTGATCCACAACATGGTTGTCGGCTGCTCAGAAGGTTTCACCGTTAAACAAGAACTCGTCGGTGTAGGTTACCGCGTCGACGTACAAGGTCAGATCGTGACCTTGAGCTTAGGATACTCACATGACATTCAGTTCATGCTTCCCAACGAAGTCAAGGCTGAAGCTGAACCTGTCAAGAAAGGACAGAATCCTGTATTGGTACTTAAGAGTTGTGACAAACAATTGCTCGGACAAGTAGCTGCCAAAGTTCGTTCACTCCGCAAACCGGAGCCTTACAAGGGTAAAGGTATCAAGTTCGTTGGTGAGGAACTCCGTCGCAAGGCCGGTAAGAGCGCCGCTGCTAAATAATGGGAGGATTGATAAATGGCAACAATGAATAAAAAAGAGAGAAGACAAAGAATCCATTATCGCATCCGCAAGGTTGTCAACGGTACTGCCGAGCGTCCGAGAATGGTTGTGTTCAGAAGCAATAAACAGATCTACGTCCAGGTCATCGACGATGTTAAGCACGTAACTCTTTGCGCTGCTTCATCAGCTGACAAGGCTCTCGTTGACTCATGCAAGGGCAAGCCCGGCATTGAGGCTGCGAAGATCGTAGGAAACGAAATAGCAAAACGCGCTATGGAGAAAGGCATCACCACCGTGTCATTCGACCGTGGAGGTTACCTTTATCATGGAAGAGTTAAAAGTTTGGCAGACGGTGCCCGCGAGGGTGGCCTTAAATTCTAAGAGATATGGCAGATATCAATGTTAAAAAAGTAAAGACAGCTGATCTTGAACTTAAGGATCGTCTGGTAGCCGTTCAGAGGGTAACCAAAGTCACCAAAGGTGGCCGTCACTTCTCTTTCGCGGCAATCGTCGTAGTAGGCGATGAGAATGGTGTTGTCGGTTACGGTCTTGGAAAGGCCAACGAAGTAACTACCGCCATTTCAAAAGGCATCGAGGATGCAAAGAAGAATCTCGTGAAGATCCCGATCAACCATGGAACTATTCCTCACTCACAGGAAGCTAAGTTCGGCGGCGCCCGCGTATTCATGGCCCCCGCAGCTCCCGGTACCGGTATCAAGGCCGGCGGTGCCATGCGTGCCGTATTCGAGTCAGTAGGTATCCATGACATCCTTGCCAAATCAAAAGGTTCGTCTAACCCTCACAACCTGGTGAAAGCCACTGTATCAGCTCTCTGCGAAATGAGAGACGCTTATACTGTAGCAGGCCTTCGCGGCATTCCCATGGAAAGAGTATTTAAAGGCTAGGAGGACAAGTCATGACAAAAGTTAGAGTCACTCAAGTTATCAGCAAGAACAGTGCGACCGAACGTCAGCAGGCCAATCTGCTTTCACTCGGCATCCACCGTATCAACCAGACAGTCGAGGTAGAACTCACTCCTGTGACCAAAGGCATGATCGAGAAGGTCCGCCACCTGGTTAAGGTAGAAGAAGTCAAATAGGAGGACAATCAATGAAACTCAATAATCTCAAACCTGCTAAAGGTTCAACTAAGAAAGTAAAACGTATCGGTCGTGGTGAAGGTTCTGGTCACGGTGGAACTGCCACTCGTGGTAACAAAGGCGCCCAGGCCCGCAGCGGTTACAACCGCAAGATCGGTTTCCAGGGAGGTCAGATGCCCCTTCAGCGTACCAGCCCGAAGTTCGGTTTCAAGAACCACACAAGAGTTGAGTACAGAGGTGTTAACGTAGCCGCTCTGCAGGCTCTCAGCGAGTCGCTGAACACCAATGTAATCGGTATCGATACAATGGTAGAAGCCGGTCTCGCCCGCGCCAACGATCTCGTCAAGATCCTTGGTAACGGTGAATTGACCGCTAAATTGGAAGTTTCAGCCAACGCCTTCTCAAAGAGCGCGATCGCAAAGATCGAGGCTTGCGAAGGTAAAGCCACAATCATCTAATTGCCATGAAAAGATTCTTTCAGACATTAAAGAATATTTGGAAGATTGAAGAGCTTCGCAAGAGAATCCTCTATACTCTGGCATTGCTGGCAGTCTACCGTTTGGGTTGCTTTGTCGTAATCCCGGGTATTGACGCTTCTCAGATTGCGAATCTGCAAAGTCAGGCTTCTGAAGGCTTGCTCGGTTTGCTGAACATGTTCTCAGGAGGTGCCTTCGGCAACGCTTCAATCTTTGCACTGGGTGTAATGCCCTACATCTCTGCATCCATCGTAATCCAGCTCCTGGGTGTGATGCTTCCGTTCTTCCAGCGTCTTCAGAAAGAAGGCGAGAGCGGCCGCAGAAAGATGAACCAGTACACCAGGTATCTTACTATCGTAATCCTCGCCATCCAGGGTCCTGCTTATATAGCTAACCTGCACGCACAGCTTCCTCCCCAGGCATTCGTTACAACGATGCAGGGCGGCTGGTACGGCCTGTTCGCTACCTTGATCCTCATCGGCGGTACGATGTTCGTGATGTGGCTCGGTGAAAGGATCACCGACCGTGGTCTTGGCAACGGTATCTCCCTGATCATCATGATCGGTATCATCGCCCGTCTGCCGAGAGCCCTCTGGATTGAAATCAGCGAGAAGTTCACTCAGACCAACGGTGGTGTGCTCGTATTCATCATCGAGCTGATCGTGCTCTTCTTCGTGTTCATCGCTACAATCGCTCTCGTACAGGCAGTCCGCAAGGTTCCTGTACAGTATGCAAAGCGCATCGTAGGCAACAAGCAGTACGGCGGCGTCCGTCAGTATATTCCTTTGAAGATCAATGCAGCCGGCGTTATGCCTATCATCTTCGCCCAGGCGATGATGCTCATCCCGCTGTTGTTCTCAAGGTTCGACGTGACCAAAGGTCTTGCAGCTATATTGAACAATCCTGTCGGATTCTGGTATAATTTCGTATTCTTCCTCATGGTTGTGCTGTTCACCTATTTCTACACAGCCATCACCGTCAACCCTACCAACATGGCAGAGGAGATGAAGAAGAACGGCGGTTTCATCCCCGGCTACAAGCCCGGTCGTCAGACTGCCAATTATATCGACACCATCATGTCACGCATTACGCTCCCCGGCTCTATCTTCCTGGCAATCGTAGCCATCCTGCCTGCGTTTGCACAGCTGCTCGGAGTCAACAACCAGTTCGCATCGTTCTACGGCGGTACTTCACTGCTGATCCTTGTGGGTGTGATCCTGGATACCCTCCAGCATATCGAGAGCCACCTGCTTATGCGTCACTACGACGGTCTTATGAAGACTGGACGTCTTCAGGGTCGTTCCGGAATGTAATTAATGTTACGATAGATACGGAAATATGATAAAGATAAAAACCGAAGAAGAAATCGAGCTGCTCAGGGAGAATGCGATAATAGTATCGAAGACTCTCGCTGAGGTGGGACGGCACATCGCCCCTGGCGTGACTACGCTCGAGCTTGACAAGATTGCGGAAGAATTCATCCGCGATCACGGCGCTCTGCCGGGCTTCTTGGGTTACGGCGGATTCCCCTACACCCTCTGCATGTCGGTCAACGAGACCGTAGTGCACGGTTTCCCTTCAGATTACAGACTTCAGGAGGGAGACATTGTTTCGGTCGATTGCGGCACGACATACAAAGGGCTGAACGGGGACTCTGCATATACTTTCGCAGTAGGTCAGATCAGCGCCGAGGACCAGGCTCTGCTGGATGCAACCAAAGCTTCTCTCTACAAGGGAATCGAGCATGCAGTTGCAGGAGCCCGCATCGGTGACATCGGATACGCCATCCAGACCTATACCGAAGCTCTCGGATACTCTGTAGTAAGAGAGCTTGTCGGCCATGGCATCGGACATCACCTCCACGAAAGCCCTGAAGTGCCGAACTACGGCCGCCGCGGGCACGGGGTGAAACTGTCCGAGAACATGGTGATATGCATTGAGCCCATGATCAACCAGGGAGTCAAGGATGTATACCTCGACGACAACGGTTGGGCAGTCTACACTGCGGACCACAAGAAATCAGCTCATTTCGAGCTGACGGTGGCAGTGAAGAAGGGCGCCCCGGATGTCTTGTCGACATTCGCATTTATCGAAAACAATAAATAACCATACGGAATAAACATTTACAATATGCCCAAACAGTCATCAATAGAGAAAGAAGGTACTATTATCGAGGCCCTGTCGAACGCGATGTTCAGAGTCGAGCTTGACAACGGCCATGTGATCATTGCACACATATCAGGAAAGATGCGCATGCATTATATCCGAATACTCCCTGGTGATAAGGTTAAAGTTGAAATGTCTCCGTACGATTTGACGAAAGGTAGGATTTCCTTCAGATACAAATAATAAAAATATACAGAAATGAAAGTCAAGACATCCATCAAGAAGCGTAGTGCGGATTGTAAAATTGTAAAGCGCAAAGGTCGCTTGTATGTTATCTGCAAAAAGAATCCGAAGTTCAAAATGCGCCAAGGATAATATTATTGATTTGTAAAAAACAATATATAAAAATTAAAGAATAAGTATGGCACGTATAGCCGGTGTAGATTTACCCAACAACAAGCGTGGAGTTATAGGTCTTACCTATATCTTCGGCATCGGTCGTAGCTCTTCAAAGAAGATTTTGGAAGAGCTTAACATTGATG
This sequence comes from Bacteroidales bacterium, assembly GCA_017551785.1. Lineage (GTDB taxonomy): Bacteria > Bacteroidota > Bacteroidia > Bacteroidales > UBA932 > Equibacterium. The sequence continues at coordinate 8,472 of JAFZKU010000194.1, forward strand.
AGAACATCAAGGTTAAAGATTGGAATGACGACCAGATCGCTGCAATCCGTGGAAAGATTGCCAGCGAGTACAAAATCGAAGGTGAACTTCGTTCATCTGTACAAATGAACATCAAACGTCTGATGGATATCGGATGTTATCGTGGAATCCGTCACCGTGCAGGTCTCCCTGTACGCGGACAGAGCACCAAGAACAATGCCCGTACCCGTAAAGGTCGTAAGAAAACTGTGGCCAACAAGAAGAAAGCAACTAAATAGGAGACTTGAATCATGGCAAAGAAAACCACAACAAACAAGAAGAGAGTTGTCAAAGTTGATGCCTATGGCGAGGCTCATATTTCATCGACTTTCAACAATGTCATCGTTACTCTTACCAACAGCACAGGTCAGACCATCAGCTGGTCATCAGCTGGCAAGATGGGCTTCAGGGGTTCTAAGAAGAACACTCCCTACGCAGCTCAGGTTGCTGCTGCCGACGCAGCCAAAGTGGCATACGATCTTGGTTTGCGCAGAATCAAAGCTTATGTGAAGGGCCCGGGCGCAGGTCGTGAATCTGCAATCCGCACTCTGCACGGAGCAGGCATCGAAGTTACCGAAATCATAGACGTAACTCCTCTGCCTCACAACGGATGCCGTCCTAAAGGCCGCCGCAGAGTATAATCCTTAATTGTTTAATTGAAAAAAGGAATATTATTATGGCAAGATATACAGGACCCAAAAGCAAAATAGCACGTAAATTCGGTGAGCCGATTTACGGACCTGACAAATATCTCGAAAAGAGGAATTATCCTCCGGGACAGCACGGAATGGCCAAGAAGCGCAAGAAAACTTCTGAGTACGGCACCCAGCTCGCTGAGAAACAGAAAGTTAAATATACTTACGGTGTTCTCGAGCGCCAGTTCCGCAAAATGTATGACAAGGCAGCCCGCATGAAAGGACGTACAGGCGAGAACCTGATCATCCTCCTCGAATCACGCGTGGACAACCTCGTATACCGCATGGGTATCGCTCCCAGCCGCCCTGCAGCACGTCAGCTCGTAAGCCACTGCCACATCACCCGCAACGGTGAGATCTGCAATGTGCCTTCAGCTATCGCACGCCCCGGCGACGTTATCGCAGTACGCGAGCGTTCAAAGAGCCTTGAAGTAGTTCAGGACAGCCTTTCACGTGGTAACAACAAATATTCATGGATTGAGTTCGACAGCGAGAAGTGTGCAGGTAAATACCTCAACTATCCTGAGCGCACCGAGATCCCTGAGACCATCAACGAACAGCTCATCGTCGAGTTGTACTCTAAGTAATAGTCTTGCTTGAAGCAACGAACACTAATATATTAGCAAAACAATATGGCAATTTTAGCATTCCAAAAACCTGATAAGGTCATAATGCTCGATGCTACCGATACCTTTGGCCGTTTCGAGTTCCGCCCCCTTGAGCCGGGATACGCAACTACCATCGGTAACGCACTTCGCCGCATTCTGCTCTCCTCTCTGGAAGGTTTTGCCATCACTTCGATCCGCATCGAGGGTGTCGCTCACGAGTTCGACACCATCCCCGGCGTTATCGAGAGTGTGGTAGATATCATCCTTAATCTTAAACAAGTCCGTCTGAAAAGAATGATTGAGGAGGAAGAAAGCGAAAGTGCAACGGTTACTGTTAGTGGCAAGCAAGAATTTACTGCTGCCGATCTTTCGAAGAGTCTGTCTTCATTCACAGTCTTGAATCCTGACCTGCACATCTGCACGATGGAGCCGAGCGTCAAGATCGTGATGGACTTCACAGTGGGTAAAGGCAGGGGTTACGTTCCGGCTGACGAGAACAAAGATGCGAACGCTCCGGTTGGCACCATCGCCATCGACTCCATCTACACTCCGATCAAGAACGTCAACTTCGCAAGGGAAGACTGGCGCGTAGAGCAGAAAACCGACTACGAAAAACTCATAATTGAAATAACTACCGACGGTTCAATCCATCCGAAGGAAGCCCTCAAGGAAGCTGCAAAGATCCTCATCCAGCACTTCATGCTGTTCTCAGACAGCAAGATCACTCTTGAAGCTCCCGTGGAGGTCGAGAACAAAGAGCTTGACGAGGAATCTCTCCGCATGCGTCATCTGCTCCTCACCAAACTGTCAGACATGGAGCTTTCAGTCCGCGCTCTCAACTGCTTGAAGGCTGCGAACATCGAAACCTTCGCTGACCTGGTGTCACACCAGCGCTCTGAGCTGATGAAATTCCGCAACTTCGGCAAGAAGTCTCTCAACGAGATCGACCTGCTTGTCGACAGGCTCAAATTGAACTTCGGAATGGACATTTCTAAGTATAACATCGAAAAAAAGGAACAATAGACTATGAGACACAATAAGGCCATCAATCACCTGGGTCGTCAGAGCGGACATCGCAAAGCTATGCTGTCGAACATGGCATGCTCTCTGATTCTCAACAAGAGGATCGAGACCACTGTTGCCAAGGCTAAGGCTTTGAGAACTTACGTAGAGCCTCTGATCACAAAGTCTAAGGACGATTCAACCCACTCACGCCGCGTGGTTTTCAGTTATCTGAAACAGAAAGAAGCCGTTACCGAACTCTTCAGGGTCATCGCTCCCAAGATCTCTGACCGTCCCGGTGGATACACCCGTATCCTCAAGACCGGTTTCCGTCAGGGTGACGGCGCCGACCTGGCTCTCATCGAGCTGGTAGACTTCAACGAGGCTGCTCTCGCATCAACCGCCAAGAAGGAGACCAAGAAAGCTTCTACCCGCCGTGCAGGTAAGAAAGCCGCTGCCAAGGCAGCTGAGGCTCCGAAGGCTGAAGAGCCCGCAGCAGAAGCTCCTGCAGCAGAAGCTCCCGCAGCTGAATAAAGTCTTTGTAAAGACAAAAAAAACCGACCCCGAGGGGCCGGTTTTTTTGTTTTAAGCCGACGCTATTTCTTCTTGAACAGCAGGGGCGCGAACTCCCTCAGGCAGCGACGCCAGGTGAGGAACTCGTGAGCAGTCTTGGGTGATACGTAGGTCACTACGTTAGTGACACCGGCTGCCCTGAGCTGGTCGGCAGTAGCCTGAACCCTGGCGGGACCCTCGGCCTCGCCGATACCCATGAAGAGCACGTGCATCTTCTTGTTGAACTCGACAGGGTCGATCTGGTTGATGTCGAGGCTGCCGGCTCCGCTGAAGCCGCCCATGTAAGAGAATACGTCGAGGTGAGGCAGGACGGTCCAGTAGGTCTGCATGCCGCCCCATGACAGTCCGGCCATAGCGCGGTTCTCGCGGTCAGCCTTAACTCTGAAGTTCTTCTCGATGTGGGGGATGATGTCTTTCAGCAGCACGTCGGTGAAGTCAGCGCCGTACTCGTCGCGGCTCTGGCCGCTGCGGGCGTTGAAGGCTACCTCGATGTTACCGCTGTCCATAACCACGATCATCGTGACAGCCTTGCCTTCTGCGATCAGGTTGTCCATGATGGCGCTCATGCGGCCCTGGTTGTTCCAGCCAGTCTCGTCCTCGGCCATACCGTGCTGCAGGTAGAGTACAGGATATTTCTTCTTGCCCTTGGCATATTCAGCCGGGGTGTATACGAAGCAGCGGCGCCATTCGTTGCGTACGTTGCTGTAATAAACGCTCTCGCTTACAACTCCGTGGGGAACGTCTTTCACTGCATAGAAGTCACGGTCGGGAGCAGGGATCTCGATGCCGCTGGCCCAGATGCCGGTGCCGAAGAAAGGCCTGGTGTTCTTGTCGGCCACTGTGACGCCGTCGATGCTGAGAGTATAATAGTGGAAGCCTTCTACCTCGGGCTGCTCAGATGCGTATGTCCACCAGCCGTCGTTACCCCTTGTCATCGGGCCGCGGTAGCTGATTTCAACTCTCTCGGCGTCCGGAGCGTAAACTTTGAAGTAGGTGCGTCCGTCGCTGCCTACGCGGGGCCACTCGGCGCCCTTGATGTTAAGCTCGTTGGGCTTGGTGTCTGCCGGGAACTCGTCGAGGGTCAGCTCGGGGAGGTTCTTCTTCTCGATGGTCCATCCGGCGCGTTTCTCAAGGCCGCTGGGCTTGCCGAGGAAGAGGTTGGCAGCTGCCTTGTCGCCCTTGAGCCACCATTTGAGCCATGCGACTGCAACGATTGAAAACTCACCGCCGTGAGGCTGGGCGTAGGTGCCGCCGTGGCCTACAGGATAGTTGACAGCCACTGCGGGAACGTGGTTGATGCGCTTGAAGTCGTCCATGCCGTTGCCGTATGCGATATCGCTCTCACCGCCGAGGATGTAGATGACGG
>JAFZKU010000022.1 GCA_017551785.1 Bacteroidales bacterium
ACCGAGCCTGTGATCGATTTCTACAAAGCTCAGGGCAAATACCGTGAAATCAACGGCGTAGGCACCATCGAGGAGATTTTCAAGAAAGTCTGCGATATTATGTAGGAAAGGCTACGCGGCTATAAGCCCGATCAGCCATTTTCCGATGAACCAGAGCACCGGCACGAGCAGCGCCGGGAGCATGTCCAATGTCTTTATCTGACGGATTTTCAGAAGAGACAAACCGGATGCGGTGATTATAAGACCTCCGATAATCAGAAGTTCGCACATGAGAGCGTCACTGATGGCGGTGGCCGAGATCTTCGCTATCAGATAGAACATCCCCTGCCAGCAGAACAGCACGGGAGCGGCGAGGGCCATTCCTATTCCATATGTAGAAGCGAAGATGAACGAAGACACGAGGTCCAGGGTGGCGTTCGTGAAAAGCAGTGTATTGTCGCCCTGCAGGGCGCTGGTCATGGGGCCCAGCATGGACAGCGGGCCGACACAGTAAAGCAGGCAGGCCGTCGAAAGGCCTTCGGCGAGGGATGAGCGGCCGTCGGCAGCTGTCTCCTTACCCTTGCCGATCTTGTCTATGAGATTGTGGAAGCGGCCGTCGATATTTATCCATGTACCGACGACCACTCCTATGGCCATCGCAAGCACGAACAGCACCGGGAATTCGCTGTTCGGCATGTTACGGATGGTTGAGCCAAGGCCGATGCCGAGGCAGGCCAGTCCGAGGGCCGTATAGACGGCCTCTTTATATTTTTCCTTGACACCACGATGCACCAGGGCTCCGATGACGGAGCCCACGATGATCGTACATGTATTGACTATGGTGCCAAGCATAATGCTACAGGCTGTCGCCGAAATCTGCGCGGAACTTCTCGACCAGCTTCTGCTGCCAGTTGCTGACAGGCTCCAGACGGCCGAAGAAGAAACGCAGCACGCTGGGTTCCTCCACGAACTTCAAGCCGCCGATGAGCTTGCGGTTGTCCCAAACCCATTTAACGCGGTCGGCAACATATTCGAGCTGAGAGAGTGTGAACACACGGCGGGGAACTGCGAGGCGGAGAAGCTCGAGAGCGGCGTAACGCTCGCTTCCGTCCCTTTCGCGCTGCTCGCTTATAGTACCGCGCTCCATACCACGGATACCACCGGCGATGTACATGGCAGCTCCGAGGGCTCCGGCAGGATACTGGCCGTGAGGCATGTCAGGGAAGAATGCGCTTGCATTCAGGTGGACGCCGAGACCGCCGGCAGGCCTTACTACGGGCACGCCGTATTCATGCAGCTCGTTGACCATGTGCTCGATGAAGAGCGGACCCTGGCTGATATATTCTTCGTCGAGAGTCTCGTAAAGACCGACTGCGATGGCTTCCATAGAACGGACTTCCATACCGCCATAGGTAAGGAAGCCTTCGTACAGAGGAACGTACTCCTTCATGCGGAGCATCAACTCTTTGTTGTTAGAGCAGATGCAACCTCCACGTGCGAAACCGAGCTTGCGGGCAGAGAAGTAAACGATATCGACTGCGTCGCAGATTTCGAACATGATTTCTTTTATAGTCTTGTTCTTGTAAGCTTCTTCCCTTGTCTTGATGAAGTGAAGGTTATCCTGAAGCAGAGATGCGTCAAGGACGCTGATGATGCCTTCCTTCTTGCAGATGTCAGCAACTTCGTGGATATTCTTCGCACTGATGGGCTGACCGCCAATAAGGTTGGTACCTGTCTCGATGCGGAGCCACTTGATCTGGCTGCGGTGATCCTTGATGAAAGCCTTGAGACGAGGAATGTCGAAGTCGCCCTTGAAGGGATCCAGATTGTCTGCGTCGAGACCTTTCTGGGCAACAAGCTCCACTACGTCTGCGCCCACGCGGGTGATATGGGCCTTGGCGGTAGTGAAGTGGAAGTTCATAGGAACGAGGTCGCCGGGCTTGCAGAATGCCTCTGCAAGGATATTCTCGCATGCACGTCCCTGATGGGCAGGGAGAATGTCATCGAGACCCATAGTCTCTTTTATCGCTCTCTTGAGGCGGTAGAAGGTCTCACTTCCGGCGTAGGCATCATCTGCCTGGAACATTGCTGCCTGCTGGTTGTCGCTCATGGCGTTGACTCCGGAGTCAGTCAGCATGTCGATGTAGATGTCCTTGTTGTGAAGCAGGAAGGTGTTGTTTCCGGCTTCTTCCATTTTCTTCTGACGCTCCTCTACCGGTAAAAGGTATAACTTCTGCACGATGCGCACTTTGTGCATCTCAAGAGGAACCTGATGGTCCTCGCGATAAAATTTGACTGTTGACATTTTTTTAGGGTGTGAATTGTACTATTGTGGCAAAAATAGTCTTTTTTTTGTTATTTTGCATTAGAAAATCATTAATCTGCGACCGAAATGGATATCTCAATAATACTGATTGCGCTGGGTCTGCTGATTTTCTTTGCGCACATCTTCAGCGCTGCTTTTGCCAAGACAAGGATTCCAAGCGTACTGCTTCTGATGATCATAGGTCTGATACTCGGCCCCATCACGGGTCTTATCAACCCTGATTCCTTCGGCACTGCAGGAAGCGTGTTCACTACTATCACCCTTATCTGCATCCTCTTCCAGAGCGGCACAACTCTCGACCTCAAGGTGCTGGGCAATTCTATAGGCCCCGCCCTGCTGGCCGCCGTCCTCAACTTCATCGTGATCACAGGCATAAGCATCCTGCTGGGCACTTATTTCCTGCACATCAAGCTGGTTCACAGCTGCTTCCTGGGAGCTGCCCTCGGAGGCACTTCTTCAGCCGTGGTAATCCCCATGGTCAACCAGCTCAGGCCTTCTGAGAAAGCTGCGACAATCCTCAACCTCGAAGCTGCGCTGAGCGACATAATCTGCCTGATCATCGCCATGTCGCTGCTTGAAAGTTTCGGCACGGGAGACGTCAATCCGGGCGAAATCGCCCTTGACATCCTCTTTACCATGTTTGTGTCGTATACAATAGGAGGTCTTGCGGGTTTTGCCTGGATAGTTGTCCTCAAGAAATGGCTGGCAAACCTGCGCAATTCGATGTTCACCACTTTCGCCCTTGCATTCATAGTCTACGGCCTTACAAACCTCATAGGAATGAACGGCGGCATGGCAATACTTACCTTCGGTCTTGCAGTGGCCAATTTCCACTCCTCTCCCCTCGCCCGCAAGTCAATGGCCGAAAGAGCGTCGTCCATGGCTCTGAACGACAACGACCGCAACTTCTACTCTGAGATAGTATTCATACTCCAGACCTATTTCTTCGTTTACATCGGCATCAGCATACGCTTCAACAACTGGCTCCACATTCTCATCGGAGCAGTCTTCACCGCCCTGATGTTCGGCACCAGATATCTCACCATGAGTCTGATGGGCAAGAAAGGGATGACCAAGAGAGACCGCCGTCTGCTCCGCGTCCTCGGCCCCAAGGGACTGGTTGCCGCCGTGCTGGCTTCCCTCCCTCTGCAATGGGCCCAGGCTACGCACCAGCCTGCCAGAATGCTCGAGATATGCCAGTCTATCCAGAATGTAGCCTATGCTGTTGTTCTCTTCAGCATCATAACTTGCAGCGTCATAATAATCCTCACCGAAAGGAAGGGCGACAATGAAGAGCAACCTCAGGATGCCGAGGGGCCTCAGGCTCCCGAAGGACCGCAGGAACCGGATACTCTGACCGAGCCGGAAATGGAGGAAGTCAAGGCCGCCGCAGAGACCTATGAGACCCCGGAAACAGTCGTCACGAGCGAAGTACCTTCCAGCCAGGATTCATCAGATTTCATCCCCGAATAAACATAAACCATGAAAGTACTATTTATAGGCGGAACCGGCACTATCAGCACTGCCATTTCCAAGAGGGTGCTCAGCGACCCCGGCAACGAGCTGTATCTGATCAACAGAGGCAGCCGCAACAGCATCCTGACAGGCAACCTGAAAGAGATCAGGGCCGACATAAACGACGAGGCCGATGTGGCCGCGAAACTGCAGGGCCTGAAATTCGACGTGGTCTGCGATTTCATCTGCTTCAGGCCTGAACAGATAAAACGGGACTACAGGCTCTTCAACGGAAAGACTGCCCAGTTCATGTTCATCAGCACCGCATCCGCTTATAACAAGCCTCCGAAGGACTACGTCATCACCGAAGGCGCTTCGCTGGCCAACCCTTACTGGGAGTATTCGAGGAAGAAGATAGAATGCGAGGAATTCCTGATGGAGAAATACCGCGAAGAAGGTTTTCCCGTAACTATTATCCGTCCCAGCCACACCTATGACGAGCGCAAGGTTCCTCTGGGAGTACACGGCCGTACGGGCAGTTTCTCTGTGCTGAAACGCATGCTCGAAGGCAAGCCCGTCATAGTACACGGTGACGGCACCTCGCTTTGGACTCTGACTCACAACAGCGATTTCGCAAAAGGATTCACAGGTCTGATGGGCAATCCGCTGGCGATCGGCGAAGCTTTCCAGATCACATCCGGGGAATCCCTCACCTGGAACCAGATCTACCAGTGCATAGCCGACGCCCTCGGCGTGGAGTTCAAACCTTACTACGTCACTTCACGTTTCCTTGCCGACGTAGCTCCCGAGATGGACTTCGAAGGCAGCCTGCTCGGAGACAAATCTTACTCTGTGGTCTTCGACCAGAGCAAGCTGAAACGCGCAGTGCCGACCTTCGTGCCCGAAGTGCCCATCTGCCGCGGCTTGAAGATGACTGTGGATTATATCATGTCGCATCCCGAATGTCAGGAAGAAGACCCTGAATTCGACGAATTCTGCGACCGTACGATTGAGATTCTGGAGGCGGCGAAGAAAGCCTGCCGCAAGGAAGTTACCAGTCTATTGAGAAACTGACCGTAGTTTTATTGCCGACCGCATCTGTGGCCGTCGCCTCTACTTCGTGGCGGCCGCGGCTCAGCCTGTCTTCCGACAGATAGACTGTGATGCTGCTGTTCTTGAACGATGCGAGGGTCCACGCTCCGTCGACCAGCACTTCGTACTGAGCTATGCCGGCCAGATTGTCTGTAGCTGCGATTCTGAAGGTGCTGCCGGACAGCTTACCCCCCTTGGGCACTACCGGTCTGAGCACCGGGGCAATGGTATCCCTTGCCACGCAATAAGAGCCGGAACGCACCGAAGCGCTGAGCACCCCGTTTTCGACCTTGCCGCCCGCGCCTCCAAGCCTGCCGTTGGAACCCACGCTTGCCAGCAGCAGCCGGTCTTCATCCCCCACCGGGATTGACACAATGAAAGGCTGATGAAGCGCCAGCCTGTCGTCGCCCAGTTTCCATACCGGCGAAAGCCTGCCCGCAGCAGTGTCAGCCTCGGCTGTCTTGCCATACTGGAACTGCACATTATTGTAAAGTGCGCCAACAGGCATAATTACGCTGAAATCGTCTGTCTCAAGGACGTTCGGGGCATACCAGAGCATGGGGTATGTCGAAATCCTCTCGTCAGGCGTGCTGTCGGCCAGAACGGCGTCGTTCCTTCTCAGATACAGCACGGCGGTGGTCTTGTTGCCGAAGATGTCGCTGGCCTCCACGGTAACGCTGTGACGCTGGTAATCG
>JAFZKU010000195.1 GCA_017551785.1 Bacteroidales bacterium
GCGGTGAGCCTGTCGAACCGCTCGTCTTTGCAGCGGTTGCCGGCCTCCATGTGGAAGATGGGGATGTGCAGGCGCTTGGCCCCGATGACGCTGAGGCAGCTGTTGGTGTCGCCCAGCACCAGCACGGCATCGGGCCGCGTCTGGACCATCAGCTGGTAACTCTTGGCGATGATATTGCCCATGGTCTCGCCCAGGTCTTTGCCAACGGCCTCCATATACACGTCAGGATCGGCGAGCTTCAAGTCCTTGAAGAACACCCCGTTGAGGTTGTAGTCATAGTTCTGCCCCGTGTGCGCCAACAAGCAGTCAAAATACTTACGACACTCGTTAATCACTGCCGCCAGACGTATAATCTCCGGGCGCGTGCCCACAATAATCAGAAGCTTCAGCTTCCCGTTCTCTTTAAAGTTTGCCATTATAAAGTTTTTTTCTATTGTAATCTATTTTTCGCTCTATATGGTCCATGCCCTATACTATTGTATCGCTCCGTGGTCCTCTAGGACTGCGCCCTCGTGCTGCCTTCCCTTCGTTATTACTCAGTTATTATTCTCCCGTCTATCTTATACATCAACAAGCTAATCAAAATCAGTTTGCGCAAGGCATCTTCCTTGGTAATGGTCTCATTGTCGTGAGCCTTGGGATTTCTAATGCCTGTCATAACACCTGAGAAGATTTCCATATAGCCTTGTTGTGTATCATGACCGCTTTTATTATCAACTGCAGCAATACGTATAATAGGATCATTTGGAGAAAACGCCTTTTTCATCAGCCCCGAGCCATCAAGTTCCTCGCCAATTTGGTCCAACACATAATCACGAACACGGGTATTCACTGCTTTACATGCAGACTCAACGGCGTCGGCATAATAGCCATCGCTCATTCTTTTCTTAGATACCTCCGATATTAGCGGGTGTATCAATGCCCAAACATCATAGTCGCGGTCATTATTATTAGGTTTTGTCTCCAATTTTTTATAGAAATCAGGATTGTTTTCAATAACTCCTATTGCCTGATCAATGACATCTGACAAATGGCTTTTTACATCCAAATCGTATGGTGGATCAAATATGATGTCAAGCGGATTGATGTTGTCCATTATATAGCCTCCAAACAATGGTGGCGGTGCTATCGAGATTGGCCGTAGTGTTCCCGCCGCAACGAGAATACGCTGAACCGTGTTTCTATTCTTGTTCAAGAATCCCCGCGTTTCCTGATAGTCAAATTCTGTGGAAGAACGTAAATTAAGGAGATGCGTTCTGTATTCCTTTAACAGAGTTATTATTTCAGCGTTTGTCATTATGTATTATTATATCTTATCGAGCTAGTGCCGCCGAAGCAGGAATATTACACAAACTTCACAATGCAATCTATGCAGATTGGTTTATTGGTCACCTCATCAATGAACACGTTGGCCGGATGCATATCCTCCAATGCCATACGGTCGGAGATGTAGTTTACGCCCTGGCCGCCCCAGTTATCACGAAAACCCTTGGCTATTACCATTTCGTCTATCTCTGCCTTTGTGGCCAGCCGTTTGCAGCGCACATATGGCTGGGTTAGTATAATACGCAGCAGACCGTCACTATCGCGAGTAAAACCAATCACGTGCATCGCTGTTTCAGGGAACAGATAGTTGTGCAGTGAAATAGCCTCGAGTGCCTTTTGCGTTGTAGAGTAGATTGACGCTCTTTCTTTCACCACCGAAGGATCCCCTTCACGATAGTAGACCTTGGCCTCTGCTCCCTGGGCGATCTTCGGTCCAAAAGTCTCTATGAGAATTCGCTCTGAATCTTCTACCCATAGACCAGCTGACTTAGCCCACTGTTCTATCATCTGCTCCTGACGTTCGTCTATCTGCCAGTTCGTTGGGCGGCCTCCTTGGCTGCCTGCAGCATCTGCACTTGCTTCAAGGCTTGCTCGCGCGTAGCCTGCGATGACGGACGCCCCAATGAGGACCGCACCTGCCGTGCAGATTCCCGCATGCTCTGATAAATTGAATCTAGAAACGCTTGCTTTCCCATATAGAATGTCGTTTGAATAGTTATCAATCATTGCCAGAACCCCTGCGGAAAACCCCTCGGCGGCTATCGCATCATATATAACTTGCAGTGATTCCATATTATTCGTCCTTTAGTCCCTCTTAAAAATATCCCTCGTATACACCTTCCCGGCAACGTCGTCCAGCGCCGCGTCATACCTGTTGGCAATTATCGCATCGCTCTGCGCCTTAAACACCGCCAGGTCATTCACCACGAGCGAGCCGAAGAAGGTGGTGCCGTCTTCGAGCGTGGGCTCGTAGATGATCACCTTGGCGCCCTTGGCCTTGATACGCTTCATGATGCCCTGGATGGCGCTCTGGCGGAAGTTGTCGGAGCCCGCCTTCATGGTGAGGCGGTATACGCCCACCACCACCTCATGCTCCTGGGCGGCATCGTAGGTATTGGCGGAACCGGTGTAGCTGTAGTATCCCGCTTTCTCGAGCACACGGTCCGCAATGAAGTCCTTGCGGGTGCGGTTGCTGTCCACGATGGCCTTGATGAGGTTCTCCGGCACATCGTTGAAGTTGGCCAGCAGCTGCTTGGTGTCCTTCGGCAGGCAATAGCCGCCGTAGCCGAAGCTGGGGTTGTTGTAGTGCGTGCCGATGCGGGGGTCCAGCCCCACGCCCTCGATGATGCTGCGGGTGTCGAGTCCCTTCATCTCGGCGTAAGTGTCGAGCTCGTTGAAGAACGAGACACGCAACGCCAGGTAGGTGTTGGCGAAGAGCTTCACGGCCTCGGCCTCTGTGCTGCCCATGAACAGCACCGGCGGGTCGTTCAGCGCCGCTTCCTTCAGCAGATTGGCGAAGGTTACAGCATCTGCGCCGCTACCACCGACAATAATACGGCTTGGATATAAATTGTCATATAATGCCTTGCTTTCCCGCAGAAACTCTGGCGAGAACAAAAACTTCCCACCGGGATAATTCGCATACAAAGACTTGGTGTACCCTACCGGCACCGTGCTCTTAATTACCATCACGGCATCTGGGTTCACCTCCAGCACCAGCGAAATCACCTCCTCCACGTGCGAAGTGTCGAAGAAGTTCTTCTTGGGGTCATAGTTGGTGGGCGCCGCAATCACCACGAAATCAGCGTCTTTGTATGCCGCCCTGCCGTCCAGCGTGGCCACCAGGTTCAGCGGCTTTTCGGCCAGATACTTCTCGATGTACTCGTCCTGGATGGGCGATACTCTCCGGTTGATCTTCTCCACCTTTTCGGGAATCACGTCCACCGCCACCACCTCATGGTGCTGAGCAAGGAGGGTCGCAATCGACAACCCAACGTATCCCGTTCCTGCTACTGCTATCTTCATATATTCAAATACTTACAATTCAATTCCTTCCGCCTTCAGCAGCCCCTGCAGCCGCTCCTCGATGCGCGCAACCCCTCCGGCAACATCCGACTCGATGTTGAGCGGAAGCACGGGGTCGTGAAGCGAGAGCCGCATCAGGAACCAGCCGCGCTCGTCGGGGGCACTGCAGTTCACCCTCACACCCTCGTAGTTCGGCTTTTCGAGGCTCCATCCGGGCACTGAAGATGCCCGTAATGCAATGGTATCCAACACGTTCTGCCCGAAGCCCACGAAATCGGGGGCGCCCATCTTGAACCTCCGTTCAGCGCTTTCCAGCGGCTGACGCAGGTCTGCAATCAGCGAGCCGAGCTCCTTGCCGTCCTTCCGCAGCTTCGCCGCCTCGACCAGCAGTTTGGCCACCAGGAAGGCGCCGTCATCGAGATAGTGGTTTTCGCGCAGGGCGGCATGCCCGGAGGTCTCGATCGCCAGCCAGCTGTCGCCACCTTCCGCGTTTAGGCGTTTGCACTCGTTTATTACGTTCTTGTAGCCGCGTTTAAAGCGGTGATGCACTCCCCCGCGGGTCGCGATGAATTCGGCCAGGCCCACGCTGGTCACACTGTCGGTGACTATGGTGCTGCCCGGATGCTCACGCAGTATCACGCTGGATATCAGCGCGATAAGCGAATTCCGGTTGATGGGTTCACCGGCCCTGTCCACAATGGCGGAGCGGTCCACGTCGGTATCGAAGATAATGCCTAGGTCGGCGCCGGTTTCGCGCACGGCGCTGCAGACTGCCTGCATGGCGGCGGCGTTTTCGGGGTTCGGCACGTGGTTCGGGAACATCCCGTCCGGCTCGAGGAAGCGGCTCCCGGAAACGTCGGCCCCGAGAGGCGCCAGCACTTTGGTAGCGAAGAATCCCCCAGCGCCGTTGCCTGCGTCCACAACTATCTTCATGCCTTCGAGCGGCATTTCAGCCCCCGCCCCCCGGCGGATGTAATCTGCCAGGAAGGCGGAGTATTCCGACATGTAGTCGCGGCTGTAAACCGTTGCCGTCCCAGACTGACCTGCCGTTGCAGCTTCAAATGCTGTGGCCTGCCCCTTCGTTGCGGCCTGCGCTGCCGTTCCGGCTGCCTCCTGCCCTGCTGCAATCTCAAGCACCCGGCTGATTTCTCCCTTCTCAAGCCCGCCTTCGGGCGTGAAGAACTTGAGCCCGTTGCGGTTCCACGGCAGGTGGCTGGCGGTTATCATGATGCCGGCGTCGCAGGGGCGGCTGCCGTCTATCGTTATCATGAACATCGCCGGCGTGGACGCCATTCCGCAGTCGACGGCATCTGCCCCGGCAGCGACAAGCCCCTGAATCACAGCGGCTTTCAGCTCCGGCCCGGTAACGCGCGAGTCGGTGCCGACGGCAACGCACAGGCTATTCCCGGCCTTGCGCTCCCGCAGCCATTCCACGAACGCCCGCGCAATCGCGCCCGCGACCTCCGGGGTGAGGTTCACGTCCTCACCTTCCACTCCGGCCGCCGCGACCCCGCGGATGTCCGACCCGTTCTGCAGTTTTTTCCAGTCCATTATTAGTACCTTGCCTCCACAACTTTCCAGTCGATTATCTGCCACAGCGCGGCCAGGTAGTCGGGTCTACGGTTCTGATAATCAAGATAATAGGCATGCTCCCACACGTCGAAGGTGAGGATGGGACGCAGCCCGTGGGCCACCGGGTTGTCGGCGCCGGAGTACTTGCCGATGGAGAGTTTCCCCTCGGCGTCAGCCTGCAGCCAGACCCAGCCGGAGCCGAAAATCGCAGTCCCGGCGGCGTTGAACGCGGCCTTGAAGGCCTCGAAAGATCCCCATTCAGCCTCAATGGCATCGGCAAGCTTGCCACCCGGAGCGGCATCGGCTGCCGCATCTTCCTTGAACTGCTCGAAATAGCAGTTGTGGTTGAGCACCTGCCCGGCGTTGTTGAACACCGGCGTGAGGCCCTCGGCGGCAGATTTCACAATCAGCTGCTCCACGGTCATGTCTGCCATCGGAGTGCCTTCGACGGCCTTGTTGAGGTTGGTCACATAAGCGTTGAGATGCTTCCCGTGGTGGAAAGAAATGGTTTCGGCGCTGATTACGCTGCCGAGGCCCTTGTAGGGCAGAACGGTCAATTTTTCCATATTAGTGTGGGTAATGATATTTCTTTGGCTCCTCGAACCGCAGTTAAAACGCTGAGGCTCAAGTAATTACATGAAAAACAGCAGGACAGCGGTCCTGGCTGTCCTACAAATATAACAAAAAATATTGAAAGTACGCGCGCGTAAGGCGACTATTTCGCCTCATCAATCATGCGCAGCAGATACTGGCCGTACTGGTTCTTCTTCATGGGTTCGGCAACCTCGCGCAGACGCTCGGCGCTGATCCAGCCGCGGCGGAAGGCGATGCCCTCGAGGCAGGCAATCTTCAGGCCCTGGCGCTTCTCGATTACCTCTACAAAAGTGGAGGCTTCGGCCAGCGAATCATGGGTGCCGGTGTCGAGCCATGCGAACCCGCGGCCGAGGGTTTCGACCTTCAGTTCGCCGCTCTTAAGGAACGCCTGGTTCACGCTGGTGATCTCCAGCTCGCCCCTTGCGGAAGGCTTGATATTCTCTGCAATTCCAACCACTTTATTGGGGTAGAAGTAGAGTCCTACAACGGCATAATTTGATTTCGGATTGGCAGGCTTTTCCTCTATGGAAAGGCAGTTGCCTTCATTATCAAATTCGGCTACTCCGTAACGCTCTGGATCGCTCACCCAATAGCCGAAAACCGTAGCCTTTCCATCCTCCTCGGCGGCACGTACCGCCTCTTTGAGTTTAGGAGTGAAATAGCTGCCATAGAATATGTTATCGCCAAGGACGAGGCAGGCAGAATCGTTCCCGATGAATTCTTTTCCGATTATGAACGCCTGGGCCAGGCCGTCGGGAGAAGGCTGCTCGGCATAATCAAAATGCACCCCGAAATCAGAGCCGTCGCCGAGCAGTCTGCGGAAGCTCGGCAAATCCGCTGGAGTGGATATTATGAGAATGTCCCGGATCCCCGCGAGCATGAGCACGCTGATGGGATAATAGATCATCGGCTTGTCGAAAATCGGGAGCAGCTGCTTGCTCACACCCTTGGTAATTGGATACAGTCTGGTGCCGGATCCTCCGGCGAGAACGATGCCTTTCATATTCCGAAATCGAATTGACTTGTCTACA
>JAFZKU010000196.1 GCA_017551785.1 Bacteroidales bacterium
CCAATGTAGAGAGGTTTGCCTCGTCGATAGTGGATTTTCGCAGGAACATTCATTTCTGCCCGAAATGTCACATGCTGAGCGACGACGGCAGCTGCGCCTTCTGCGACGATGCCAGCCGCGACCGCCGCACAGTGTGTGTGGTGGAAAGCCATGCCGATGTGCTAAGCATCGAGAACACCGGGCAATATCACGGTCTGTATCATGTCCTGGGCGGAATAATCTCTCCGATAGACGGAGTGGGTCCCGGCGACCTGACAATAAAGGAGCTGGGCGAAAGGGTGGCCGCCGGAGAGGTCGAAGAAGTGATCCTCGCACTGAGCACATCTATGGAAGGGGAGACCACTGCTTTCTACATCTCGCGCCAGCTGGCTCCGTACAATGTTAAAATGACCGCCATAGCGCGTGGAGTGGGCTTCGGAGATGATCTGGAGTACACTGATTCAATGACTCTCGGCCGCTCGATAGTCAACCGGCAGCCGTTCAAATCTTAGACAATGACATTCATAGAGATACTTCTGCTTGCGATCGGCCTGAGTTTCGACACTCTGGCTTTCAGCATAGTCGGTGGAATGTGCATCAAGAAACTCTCGCTCTGGCAGAATCTGCGCATCGTGGCGACCTTCGGTCTTATCCAGGCTCTGTTCATGATGGCAGGATGGCTGCTGGGTGGCAGTTTCGTCCACTACATCGAAGCTTATGACCACTGGCTGGCCTTCGGACTGCTGGCCTTCATCGGCGGCAAGATGGTTCTGGACAGCATGAAGCCTTCGGAAGACAAGAGCGTAGACCTGATGAATACCACGAAACTTATCCTCGCCGGCGTCGCCACTTCTATCGATGCCCTGGCTGTGGGTATTTCGATGGCTGCGCTGCAGTTCGACGTGCGCCGCATAATCCTCGCTCTGGTAACAGTATTCATCGTTACAGCTGGCGCCAGCGAACTCGGGCTGAAAGGCGGTGAATGGGCGTCCCGCCTCATCGGCAAGAAAAGCTATCTGATAGGAGGCCTGGTGCTCATAGCAATAGGAGTCAAGATACTGATAGAGCACCTGGCAGTCTGAGGCGTGCAAGTTTTGGATTTTTGAAATAAAAGTTTAAATTTGCACCGCTTAAAATCCAAAACTGTAGAATTTAATCACAATAAACGATGATTTGTGTCCTCAATACACGCTTCGTTAAGACAAGTCCCCGATCCGGATGGCCACTCTGTTAAATAACAGAATGTGGAACCATCTTAATATCGGGAATCATGATTGAAATATTCTACAACAATACCAACTCTACTATAGATACAAGCCAGTCTGTGGAGATCCTGAGCACATTACAGCAGAAGGATGTCCTCTGGATGGATTTGTTCGACCCTACAGGAGAAGAGAAGAGGGCCGTAGAGGATTTCCTCGGGACCACGCTGCAGAGCCGCGCACAAGCCGAGGAGATCGAGAGTTCATCTCGTTACAGCGAGACTGAGGACGAAATCTTCATCAACACCAACTTCCTCATCCCTGGCCCAGAGAACTACACCATGGAGTCAGTGTCGTTCATCCTCAGCGAGGATACGATAGTTTCTGTGCGCCAGGTGCCTCTGCGCAGCTTCACCGACATCCAGCGCCGCATAATGGCAGGACGCAAGGGCTATCCCACAGGCTTCCACATCCTGCTCGGCATCCTGGAGAACAGGGTCGACATGGACGCCGATATGATCGAGTTGATGTCTAAGGAGATCGAGCAGTACAGCAAGCGCGTAAGCCTGGGTGAGAACATCGGTGACGAGTTCGTGCTGGACATCAACCAGCTGCAGGAAAACACCATGCTGGTCCGCGAGAACATAGTCGATAAGCAGAGGGTCATCTCAAGCATCCTCAAGAGCGAGAAAACTCCTGACGAGATAAACACCAAGCTGACTATCATGCTCCAGGATATTTCGTCTCTTATCAACCATACGAACTTCAGTTTCGAACGTCTGGAGTATCTGCAGAACACCGTCCTCGGCCTGATCAACTTGGACCAGAACAAGATCATGAAGATTTTCACTCTGGTGTCCGTGCTGCTGATGCCTCCGACGCTGATCGCGAGCTTCTACGGCATGAACGTCGAGCTGCCTCTGATAGGCGGCCGCTGGGATGTGATTCTCATTGGCGCCATCATGCTTGTAACAGTGCTTGCAGTCATCTTTGTCTTCCGTCGCCGGAGGATGATGTAAATTTCTTACATTCAGCTAAAAATCTTTTGATAATCAGGGATTTTTCATATATTTGCGCTCCCTTTCAGCGCGAAAGGACTATACATATTGTCTAACTCCTTATTAGTTAATTTATTACAAACTATGGAAGAAGAAAAAACCGTACAGGAAAACACTCCCGAAATGGAAGTGGCTGTCGAGACCCCCGAGGTTCAGGCAGAAAGCCCTAAACACAAAAGCAACGCATCAGTAAGCAACGACAGCTTCAACTGGGATGAGTTCGAGAACGAAACCCCCAGCGGAGTAGACCGCAAGGCTACAGAAGACGCTTACAACCAGACTCTCTCACGCATCAGCGAAAATGAAGTGGTAGAGGGTGTAGTAACCGCTATCAACAAACGCGAAGTAATCGTTAACATCGGTTACAAGAGCGAAGGTGTCATCAGCATCAACGAATTCCGTTACAACCCTGATCTCGCAGTAGGCGACAAGGTTGAGGTTTACGTAGAGAATGCAGAGGACAAGAAAGGTCAGCTTATCCTTTCTCACAAACGTGCACGTTCACTCCGTTCTTGGGACAGGGTAAACGAGGCGTTCGAGAAAGACGAAATCGTAAAAGGTTACATCAAATGCCGTACGAAAGGCGGCATGATCGTGGATGTGTTCGGAATCGAAGCATTCCTGCCCGGTTCACAGATAGATGTCAAGCCGATCAGGGATTACGACGTATTCGTCAACAAGACCATGGACTTCAAGATCGTCAAGATCAACAACGAATACCGCAACGTAGTAGTCTCTCACAAGGCGCTTATCGAGGCTGAACTCGAAGCCCAGAAAGCAGAAATCATCAACAAACTCGAGAAAGGTCAGATCCTCGAAGGTGTTGTCAAGAATATCACTTCTTACGGTGTATTCGTTGACCTCGGCGGTGTTGACGGTCTCATCCACATCACCGATCTCAGCTGGGGACGCATCAACCATCCTGAAGAGGTCGTTTCACTCGACCAGAAGATCAACGTCGTTATCCTTGATTTCGACGATGTCAAGAAGCGCATCGCCCTCGGCGTTAAGCAGCTCACTCCTCATCCTTGGGAGGCTCTTGATCCTAACATCAAAGTTGGTGACAAGGTTAAGGGTAAAGTTGTCGTTATCGCTGACTACGGCGCATTCGTTGAGATTCAGCCCGGCGTAGAAGGTCTTATCCACGTCTCAGAGATGAGCTGGAGCCAGCACCTGCGCAGCGCACAGGATTTCTTCAAGGTAGGTGACGAAGTTGAGGCAGTTGTCCTCTCACTCGACCGCGAAGAGCGCAAGATGTCTCTCGGCATCAAACAGCTTAAACCGGATCCCTGGGCAAATATCGTTGAGGAATATCCTATCGGCAGCAAGCATACCGCTGTTGTTCGCAACATCACCAACTTCGGTGTATTCGTAGAGCTTAAGGAAGGTGTCGAGGGTCTCGTACACATCAGCGACCTGAGCTGGACCAAGAAGATCAAACACCCGAGCGAAGTTGTTGCAGTAGGCGACAAGATCGATGTCGTTGTTCTCGACGTTGACCAGGCCATCCGTCGTCTCAGCCTCGGCCACAAGCAGCTTGAGGAAAGCCCTTGGGAAGAGTATGAGTCAGTTTACACCATCGGTTCAGTTCATGACGGTACAATCGTCAGCATGAACGACAAGGGTGCCGTTGTTGCACTCGCTGAGGGTATCGAAGGTTTCGCTTCAAACCGTCAGCTCGTGAAAGAAGACGGCAGCACCCCTGCAGTAGGTGATGTACTCCCTTTCAGAGTTCTCGAATTCAACAAGGCCAGCCGCAAGGTGACTTTGAGCCACACCCGCACTTATTCCGACGCCAAGAAGGAAGAAGCTGCAAAGGAGCAGAAAGAGCAGAACGCTGAGGCCAACAACACTCAGAAGGCCGTGAAGAAACTGAAAGCCAACCTCGAGAAGACCACTCTCGGTGACATCAGCTCACTGGCAGCCCTCAAGAGCGAAATGGAGAAGAAAGAAGCTGCATCAGCTAAAGAATCTGAGGAATAATCCCGGATGGAATTCTCCCTGACAACTCTCGGAACGGCTTCGGCCGTTCCTACCAATCAAAGATTTTCAAGCGCCCATGTCCTTAACGTACGCGGGCGCTTGTTTTTAGTTGATTGTGCCGAAGGGGCCCAGATCCTGCTGGCCCGCAACGGCATTTCGCACGCCAAGATCGAGAACATCCTGATCTCGCATCTCCACGGCGACCATCTGTTCGGCGTCATGCCGCTGCTGTCGACCATGGCACTGAAAGGCCGTACCGCTCCGCTGTATATCTACGCCCCGGAGGCCTTCTGCCATACGCTGAAGTTCTTCAAGGATTATCACGGCGACGGAGTCAAGTTCGACATAATTTTCACCCCGTTGAAAGCTACCGAGCCGCAGCTTATATTCAGCAGCCGCCACAGCAAGGTGTATGCTTTCCCCTTGAACCATAAGGTCGAGACCTACGGTTTCCTGTTCAAGGAGGACGAGCCTGAGCTCAATGTCCGCAAGGAATTCATCGAGAAGGACGGCCTTACGCTGAAGGAGATCGCCAGCCTCAAGGCAGGAGCTGACGTGGTTCGCGAAGACGGCAGCGTGCTGAGCGTTGAAAAATACACCTACAAGCCCTTCACTCCTCGCAGCGCGGCATACTGCAGCGACACGGCTCCCTTCCCGCAGCTTGCGGAGTGGGTCCGCGGGGTGGATGTCCTCTATCACGAGGCAACTTTCGGCAACGACATGCGGGATCTTTCCTCTCAGTTCTTCCACTCGACTGCGGCCGACGCTGCAACTGTTGCGGCAGAAGCTGGGGCCGGGAAGCTGGTAATCGGTCATTTCTCGTCCCGGTACCCCGACGTCAATGTCCTGCTGGACGAGGCCAGACAGATTTTCCCCGAGACATATCTGGCCGAGGAGGGTATGATTTTTGATGTCCCGGTCAAAAAACTTTAAAGATGAAGAAATTCGCAGCGGCCCTTATTGCGTGTACCCTTTCTGTTTTGATGCCGTCAGTCGCTTCTGCACAGGCTTCACGCGACCAGTTCGTCAAGATTGCCACGACGCTCCTGTACCTTCAGGATTATTACATAGATACTCTGGATTACAACAAGCTGGCTGACATCGCCATCGAGGCGATGGTGGCTTCGCTGGATCCTCATACTACCTTCCTGTCAAAGCAGCAGGCAGAGGATGCGGACGAAACTATGAGCGGAGAGTTCGAAGGGGTGGGTATCGAGTTCGCCATCATAAAGGATACCCTTACTGTCCAGGATGTCATCAACGGCGGCCCGTCTTCGAAGGTCGGTCTGAAAGCCGGCGACAAGATTCTGAGAGTGGACAGCGTGCAGCTGGCCGGCACTAAATTTACCAACACCAGGGTGCGCAGCCTGCTGAGAGGCCCGCGCGGATCCAAGGTCGATGTGGAGGTGATGCGCAGGGGAGTCCCCGGGACACGCACATACACCATCACCCGCGACCGCATCCCGATGGAGAGTGTAGTCGCTGCTTATGAGGCCGCTCCCGGAGTGGTCTATATCAAGCTGAGCCGCTTTGCCCAGACTTCCCCCAAGGAAGTTGTCCAAGCTATGGCAAGCCTCGGGAGGGAGCCTGCGGGCGTTATCCTGGACTTGCGCGGCAACGGAGGCGGACTGCTGGCTTCCGGCCTTTCTATAACAAATCTCTTCTTGTCAAAAGGGCAGGTATTAGTTTATACAGAAGGCGCCAAATCCGGGAAACATGAAGAATATGCCAACGGCAGAGGCATATATCCGAAGGGTCCTCTGGTTGTCATGGTCGACGAGAACTCAGCCTCGGCCAGCGAGATCCTGGCCGGCGCCATCCAGGACTGGGACCGCGGCACAATAGTGGGCCGCCGCACCTTCGGAAAAGGTCTGGTGCAGAGAGAGCTGGGTTACACCGACGGCTCAGCGCTGCGAATCACCACTGCGCGCTATCACACTCCCAGCGGAAGAGCCATCCAGAGTCCGTATGAAGAAGGCAACAGCGAGCAGTACTACCAGGAGCATAACGAGCGCTATTATCGCGGCGAGAGCTTCAGTGCGGACAGCATCAGTTTCGACGAGTCCCAGAAGTTCAAGACCCTGGTGAAGGGCCGCACAGTTTATGGCGGCGGTGGCATCATGCCCGACATTTTCGTGCCCCGAGACACTTCGTACGTCTCTGGTTTCTATACCCAGGTCGCAGCCCGCTCGCTGCTCCAGGATTTCGTGAACGACTATATGGATGCCCGCAGGGATGCCATGAAGAAGAAATATAGCTCATGGAAGACTTTCGCCGCCGACAGTGCCGTCGACGCAGTGTTCGACGAATTCCTCGAATATGCGAAGGGCAGGGGAGTCAATCCTTCAGAGGAAGATGTCAATAAATCGTCCGGCGAGATAAAACTCGCCATGAAAGCGCTCATGGCCCGCAGCATCTGGGACGACAACGCCTACTACCAGGTTCTGAACAGTGAAGATGCCGACTACAAGGTAGCTCTGGAAGAAGCTCTTGCGCTCAAAGCTCGCTGATAGGCCCTGGCGTTCTTCAGGTGGTCGGTATAGGTGACGGCGAAATTGTGCTGTCCGTCGAAAGTATCCTTGGCGCAGAAATACAGATAATTGTGGTGCTGATAGTTCAGGACTGCGTCGATCGCAGCCTTCGGAGCTATCGTGATGGGGCCCGGAGGCAGACCGGGGTATAGATAGGTGTTGTAGGGAGAGTCTATTTGCAGATGTTTGTTGAGCACCCTTGTCACACCTTCTTCGTTCAATGCAAACAGGACGGTCGGGTCTGCCTGCAGCAGCATCCCTTTCTTGAGACGGTTAATGTAAACGCCGGCTACGGTAGGCATCTCGGGCTCGTACTTGGTCTCTTCTATTACTATAGACGCCAGTGTCATTACCTCGTCTTTCGTCAGCCCGATGGCCTTGGCCTTGGCTATGCGGCTCTCGTTCCAGAATGCGTCATATTCCTTCTTCATCCGTTTGATGAGATCTTCGGGAGATATTGTCCACCACACTTCATAGGTATCGGGGATAAAGACTGAAAGATATGTCTCTTTCTTGAAGCCGAGGCTGTTCATTAGCGCCTTGTCGTCAAGGGCTGCCATGAAAGCTGCCGAGTCGGCTTCAAGCTGCTTGCCGAGGTATGAGGCCATGTTCTCCGGGGTGCGGATGTAGCCTTTTACCTGAAGTTTTACGGGAGTCTGGTAGCCGTTGGCGAAGATGCGGATAATCTCCTTGTTGGTGAGGCCGGGCTTGATATTGTAGTGTCCGGCCTTCAGCACCGAGGCCAGGTCAAGCTTCACGGACGCTGCGGCGAAAGTCCTGCGGTCCTTCAGCACTCCGCTAGTCAGAAAACCGGCGAGGAAGTCGTCAAAGTCCTCATCGGCATAGACGTATATGTCCGCATTGTTCTCGACAGAATTGGGCTTGTAGTACATGCTGTAATATCTGTATGCATATACTGACGCTATAGCCAGGACCAGCAGAGCGGCTATGATGAATTTCAGGGATTTCTTCATGGTTTGCGCAGATTAATGATGCTGCCGGGGACAGGATCGGACCCTTTGGGAATGTCAGGATTGTATTTGTAGAGGTATTTCATCTTGACGGCATATTGCTGGCTGATCTCGTGCATGGTCTCGCCCTCTTCCACTACATGCTTGTCAAGATATTTGTCGGCCTGCTTCTTCTTGGCCTCTATATAGACAATCTCGCCGTCCTGGAGCATACGGTCCCTGGCCTCGTCGTTGAAACGCAGGATTTCCCATTTGAACAGGTTGAATTCTCTCGCTATAGAATAGAGGCTCTCATAGTCGTTGGCCACTACGAACATGACGTTGTTACGCTTGAGTATTTCTCTCTGGAGAGCAATCTTGTAGAGCGGACTGCCTTCCTTGAGCTCCACCTGCTCTGGAAGCTTGGCCACCACGGGAGTCACGGGCAGTTCGTCCTGGCTGACGGCAGTGTCGTATTGCTGGAGGTTGTATCTCTCGATGAGCTCGATGAGCCTGGTAGCATAGCTGGGGTCGGTGGCATATCCGGCAGCCTTGAGACCGTATGCCCATCCTTTGTAGTCGGTGGGGTCGAGGTCGAAAAGGAAAGCATACCTCGAGCGGTATCTCAAAAAGTCAGAATGGTCCTGGAAGGAATCTTCGACGCGATCATATACCCGGAAGCAGTCGTCCTTGATGTCGTCGTCGACATACATCTTCTTGCCGTTGTAGTCGTGACACTTGATGCCGAAGTGGTTGTTGCCCTCTTTTGCCAGCCTGGACGTGCCGAAGCCGGACTCGAGGCAGGCCTGGGCCAGGGTGATGCTCGCGGGGATGCCGCTGCTGCTCATCTGGGCGATGGCGGCGTCCTTATATTTGAGAATGTATGCTGTCCTGTAGTCAGACTGGGCCTGTGGCTGCCTTGCGTCAGCGATAAAGCCTGTGGCCAGCAGCAGGCAGCATATAGAAATACACAGGGCCTTCATACAAGCAAAATTACGAATCTTTTTGCTAAATTCGCACAAATACGACTTGCCGTCATGCAAAACAAGCAACTCAACATCAGCTATCAGGTCTATCAGTCGATAGATGAACTGCCGGCAGAATGGTCATCCCTCCTGCAGAAGGCCATAGAATCCACAGAGCGTTCATACGCTCCTTTTTCCAACTTCAACGTTGGTGCGGCTATACTGCTGGACAACGGACAGGTTGTGTGCGGGGCCAACCAGGAGAATGCCGCATATCCTTCCGGACTGTGTGCTGAAAGGTCTGCCTGCTACTATGCCGGAGCCACATGGCCCGACGCGAAGATGCTTGCCATTGCTATTGCCGCAAAGCAGGACGGGAAGCTCACCGCGACTCCGACCTATCCCTGCGGAGCGTGCCGCCAGGCTCTGGTGCAGTACGAAAGCAAGGGAGGGGTGCCGATGACGGTTATTGTGGGCAGTGCAGGCAGGGTGGAGGTGTTCGCCTCGGTGAGGGACCTGCTCCCCTTCGTCTTCGACAATCTCGATGACAAACCCGGGGAATAAAAAAAGGGTAAGCTGATTACATCGCACCGCTACAACCATCTACCCTTGCTGCCTTCCGGCCCTGGGGGAGTTCGACAGGAGCTGGTCGTGTAAGACTTACCCGGCACAAAGGTAGTTGATTTTTTTGATTCGCAATAGTTTTTTTAACCATGAAAATAGCAGTCGGACTTTCGGGTGGAGTTGATTCAAGCGTAGCCGCCCTCTTGCTGAAAGAGGCGGGGCACGATGTCTTTGCAGTCTTCATGCAGAACTGGAATGACGCCACAGGCACGCTTCACGGTGACTGCGAGTGGGAGGAAGAGCGCAGCGTGGCGGAGATGGTGGCCCGCAAGATCGGCATTCCCTTCCATTTTGTGGACCTAAGCGCAGAGTACCGCCGCAGGGTGGTGGACTATATGTTCGACAGCTACGAGCGCGGCTTCACACCGAACCCCGATGTGCTTTGCAACCGTGAGATCAAGTTCGACTCTTTTCTGAAACATGCCCTCAGCCTCGGCGCGGAGTATGTCGCCACCGGCCACTATTGCCGCAAGGACGAAGTGCCCGGCCCCGACGGGAAGCCTTCATACCGCCTTCTGGCCGGACTGGACAAGAACAAGGACCAGAGCTATTTCCTCTGCCAGCTCACTCAGGAGCAGCTGAAATACGCTCTCTTCCCTATAGGGGACATCACAAAGCCGGAAGTGCGCAGGATAGCGAAAGAGGCCGGACTTCCGAGCGCCGACAAAAAGGATTCGCAGGGAATATGCTTCGTGGGCAAGGTGGACCTGCCGGTGTTCCTCCAGCAGAAGCTCAAGCCGAAGGAAGGTAGGGTTGTGGAGATATTCAGAGAATACTACGAAGGCCTCAAACCCGCGCAGACTATAGAAGAGCTGGCCGAGCCTCTGATTTACAGCGAGAAGGACGGAAAGATCGCCGGCACACATCAGGGCGCCCAGTTCTATACGATCGGCCAGCGCCACGGCCTTAACATAGGTGGTCACAAGAATCCTCTGTTCGTCATTGCAACCGATGTGGAGAGCAATATTATATATGTAGGAGAGGGGCAGGACCATCCCGGCCTGTATCGCAAAGGCCTTCGCATCGACAACAGCGACATCCATTGGATAAGGCCCGAAATGACTATGACGGAAGGGGAGGAAAGGGATTATCTGGTAAGGATAAGATACCGTCAGCCTCTGCAGCAGGCAAGGCTCCTCCGACGCTCCGACGGGCTGTATATCGTATTCGAGACTCCGCAGAGAGGCGTTACTGCCGGCCAGTTCGCCGCCTGGTATTCAACTGATGGAGAATTACAAGGCAGTGGTGTGATATATAAATAGAGAAACTATTAATGAAATTTTGAGCCCGAAGGGCGATAGGTAATGAAGGGTGATTGTATTCAGATATTGGTGATCGGCGCAGGCCCTGCAGGAATGATGGCAGCCATCAAGGCTGCCGAGAGCGGGGCTGAAGTAGCGGTGCTGGAGAAGAACCATCTGTGCGGCCGCAAGCTTGCCATCACTGGGAAAGGGCGATGCAACATCACGAATACCAAGCCATGGGCCGAGTTCGCCACACATGTACACCCCCGCAGCAATTTCGTA
>JAFZKU010000197.1 GCA_017551785.1 Bacteroidales bacterium
ATGCGCGCGGCACTCCTCTATCCTGCCCTCCCCGGCATTGTATGCCGCCAGGGCAAATTTAATCGAATTCAGAGAGTCCAGCCCTTCGTCGCGGTAGGTCCTTATCAGGTGTTGCAGATGCAAGGTGCCCGCCTTGACGTTCAGCTCCGGGTCATACACGTCGTTAACACCATAATGAGCTGCAGTAGACTGCTTGATCTGCATCAACCCCTGTGCACTGCCCGACTGCGTGCCCATATAGTAATGCGACTCCTGCCATGCCAGCGCAGACACCAGCACCCAGTCGAGGCCTGAGAAGGCACTGTATTTCTTGATGACATCGTCGTAAGGCGACAGCGTAGAGCCTGACATAGTCTCTATGTTGTACGAGCGGAAGAAACGTCTGGTGAGCATGGTGTAGGGCCTGGTGTCGCTGAAAGAACTGAACCAGAAATTGAATGTGTTCAGCAGCTGGGCGTTGTCACGCTCCACAGCAACACAAAGGTCACCTCTCAGAGGCACGCTCACTATCACATCCTCCGCGTGTTCCTTAACAGAAACAGAATCATCGTCGTAGTCAAATACAATCATGTCTATGTCGCCTCTGCACAAGCTGTCCCACACAGATTTGTCGGCATACCTGGCAAAAGAAAGGTCCAGGCCGTTGTCGTCGGCGAAGTAGTTCAGCAACTCGTAGCTGAACCCGACCGCCCTGCTGCTCAGCGACGAGATGCTGCTCTGGATAGCAATGCAGCATCGCAGCCGGCTGTCATCCTTGCTGTTTTCCTTGTGCACTCGCGGCTGCACCAGCACATATATCAGAGCCAGCGCTATGACCGCAGTAATGATGCGGAAAGCCGTCGATTTGAAGAAATCACGCATCTATTTAACATAGAACGGCCAGGTGATGCCGAATTTGAACGCCTTCGAAGGACGGATGTAATTGGCTGCACAGAAATAGCCCCTCTCGGGAGTTCCGTCAAGGAAGTCGGTATATTTCACAAAAATGCTCGCTGTCTTCCACTGCGCATTCACGAAGAGGTCAATATAGGGATTGTTGCCCCATTCGTAGGTACGCTGGTTGTAGAATACGCCCAGGTCAGGACTGTAACTCTGGATGTAGTATTTGGTGTAGTAAACTGCGTTAGCTCCTATCTGAACTTCCAGCACGTTGCGGACAACCGGGAACTGCACGTAATATCTCAAGTTTGCCGTGAACTTCGGCAACGGAAGCACCGTGTCGTCAGATGTCATCTGGTAGACCAGCTTGTGGTCGAAGTGGAAAGCCCAGAGTTTCAGATTCTGCTCGAGAGCCACTGCCAGAGTGTGGACCGGCGATGCGGCCTGCTTAACGGTAGAAGTCTCGTCGTAATAAATCATGTCATCGATGAGGGCGTAACCCACCGAAGCCTTGGTCTGGGTATGCGGTATCTCTAGGGCAGCCTCCAGCTTAGTCGTCTTGGTCTTGATAAACGAGTTGGTCCACTGGTGGTGGTTATAGAACAAGTTCTGCTGGTAATAGTCGGGCTCCTTGATATCCATTTCCCCGTGCAGCTTCAGATGGATACCGTCCTGGATGGGATACAGCGACAGAGCCAGGTTCGCCGCCAGCTTCAGGTCTCCGAGGAAGTATCCGGAAGTATATATCCGGCCGAAAGCGTCCCAGGAGATGTATTTCTTCAGCATGCCCTGCGCCTTGCCGTAAAGGTAGGTATTGTGGGAAGTCTGGTTCTTGTTGCCCTTGACATAGAATTCCGGCCGGAAACCATAGTAGCTCAGCAGCTGGTAGCCCGCACCGGCCGTAACCTTCGAGAGCAGCGCATCGTTTGCAAACGGCTGCAACGTCAGGAACACCTTGTTGTCGAAATTGCGGACGCTGACAGAGTCGTGACTCGCAGTGTTGCTGATATTGAACTGGTCGAAATAGAATGCTCTGCCGACCTGGTCGGAGGTTCCTATTGCGTCAGTGTATAGTTTCGAATACTTAGAAAACTCCATGCTGTGACCGAGGTATGCCACCGTTCCCTGGCCCAGGGCCAGACTGTCAGCATCCTTGCGGAGGAAGTTCATAGGTATCGAGAGACTCTGCGTGATGAATACAGTCCTTCTCTTCAGCAGGTTCTCAGCCTTCTGTAGATTGACTCCTATAGCCTTGGTGTCGATGGTCGTATCCCTGACCCAGAAAACATCCGCCACGCCACCGCTCTCGCTGTTCTTCACCCTCGTAGCCAGATATGCGGCGTTCATCTCATAGCGCTTGCCAAGATAGTTCAGACCTATCTCCGACGTGCGGACATTAGTCTTGGAGTTGGAAAGGTCGCCCGTGCCGCCGAACTGACGGTATAGCAGGGTAAGGTTCAGCGAAGGCGTAATGTTCTGGGACGACACTATATTGACGCTCGACTCTTCCTTCTGCTTGCTGCTGAACGGGTTGCCCCAGTAAGCCATCTCAGTGAAAGGGCTCTTGGTGTTATACATCGGCAGATTCTCCGGGGTATAGGTATAGATCAGATACGGATCGAAGAAGCTGGCCTCCTTGAGCGTCTCCCGCTTGAAGTAATTGGTCCTCTGCAGCGGTGAACCCATCACGCCCAGGTATGTCGCATCCGCGTCGTCCTTGAACGCAGGGTTGTCGTAAAAATTATAGTTGCACGAAGTGTCCCGCTCCTGCAGGACGATGTCGTTGGTATACGGGCTGTGGGTCCATATAAGCATCTGCTTGTAGTAGAGGGAGTCGGGCACCACGAAGGTCTCCAGGATGCGTGGAGTGTTCTCGATGACGCTGTCGCGGTAGTCCTGCTTGTTCTTCTTTATGGCCCGTTTGATGTCTTTTGCATCGGGCAGATTAGACCCCAGAGCATCGGAATAGACCCTCAGAAGGGAGTCCATCATCGGCATGGAGGTGGTGTCATTCTGCCAGAAAGCATTGTATAGCACGTCCAGAGAATCCCTCAGCAGTTTGGTGGCTACTGAATCCCTCACCATGGCGGCTTTCAGCTCGGCTTCGGTATATCTGGGGACATCCACAGCGACGGAATCAACCGTTACGGAATCGGCAGCCGGAACGGGCTGCTTCACCAGCAGTGACGAGTCGATCTTATAGACAACTGTGTCGCGCCACGGCACATAGATCGAGCTGTCGGCGGCGGACATGAGGTAGTTCTGCTCGGCGTAGATGCTGTCAAGGATGGCGTCGAACTTAGCCTGGAAGACGCTGTCCTCCACATACGCAGGCTTCGCCGTGCTGTCGGATTCGGCAACGGCTTCGCCGGCGACAGTTTCAGCTGCGCTCTGCGCATATGCAGCCACAGAGAAGGCTGCTACAGCAAATAATATGGATATGAGCCGGCGCAACCTCATCAATCATATTTGACGGCAGTGATGAATCTAACGCCTTTCTCGCGCATGGCAGCGACAGCCTCGTCATAGCCCTCGCGAGTGACATAGCCGATGGCATCGTCCAGGACTGTAACGTCATGTCCCTTCTCGATCAGATCTTCGCAGGTCTCTCTGACGCCGTATTCGGTGGCATTGCCGCACACTATCACTTTCTTTGGAATAGCCTTGAACAGACGGCCGCCGAAGGCTGTCTCAGCTGCTATGGCAGAATAACGTTCATCGTCGGCAGCCATGCCCTTGCGGTAGATATTGTCGGCCTGGGGGTGGTTGTCGAAGTTTGCAAGAGAATAGAATGCAGCATGGATGGTGACTCCGCGGGTCCCCTGCACGCAGTTGACCGGCCACTCGCCGCCGTACTCCTTGAATGAACAGTGGTTTGAAGGATGGGTGTCGACCACGTAATAGGCTTTCAGCTTGGGATTGTTGTTAATGAAAGCCGCAGCCCTGCGAGCGGCGTTTTCAGCACCCTCGCACGCGACCGTACCGTCTATGAAATCATAGAGCATGTCGATCAGTATAATGGCGGTCAGGTCAGTCTTGGCTATGGCTGAAATCATCTATCTCTTTTATTATGTTGTTGATAAGGTTCATTTTCAAATCGTAGAGGTCATCGGAGATATCCACTTTGTAATAGTGGGGATTGATGAGCCTTTTCTGGGTAGGATTGAGGCACGCAAGATTATCGAGATAATACTGTCTGCGCTGCTCAATGCTCCTAGTGTCGTGCGAAGCCACACCTTCCTTGATCATCTGCACCTGCAGAGGCCTTACCTCGTAGCTGCCGGCTTTGTATGTAGTGTGGCGCGTGTCGTCGAACTCGGCACGGATGGTAATCTCTTCTGAAGAGAGAAGTTTCTTCTCGAAGGAACCTCCGCGAAGGCAGGTGACGTCTGCCTTGAAGGCTCCGTTCTGGATAATACGGTATGTGATCTGGAAGCCGGGATTGATAAGCTTCACTATATCCTCGGAGCGCTTGAGCACAGGCTGGTCGTCAATCTGGACAAGCTTGTATACATTGCCGAAGCAAGGATTGTGCTTGCTGGTGGCTATAGCGTCTCCGACGCCGTATGAATCTATGGCTGCACCCTGACGCTCCAGCTCCGGGATGAGATATTCGTCGAGGGAGTTGGTGGCGAATACCTTGCATTTCGCAAGGCCGGCCTTGTCGAGCTCGGCGCGGCATTCCTGCGAGAGGTATGCCAGGTCGCCGCTGTCGAGGCGGACGCCGTAGCCCTGAGGATACGAATCGTCGATGCCGTTGGCCTTGAAGGCGCGGATGGCGTTGTGCAGGCCGCACTTGAGGGTGTCGAAAGTGTCGATGAGGAGGATCAGCCCCTCACCGCGATGGGTCTTGATGTATGTGTCAAAAGCTTTGAACTCGCTGGCTACGGACACTCCGAACGAAGTGACGTAGCTGTGAGCCATGGTTCCGCTTGACTGGAACCCGAATATGTCGGCGGAAAGGATGTTGGAGCTGTTGGCGCAGCCGCCTATTATGGCTGCCTTGCCGCCGTAAACTGCCGCCCAGGGGCCGTGTGCCCTGCGCGAGCCGAACTCGCTCACCGGCTTGGATGTACTTCTGGTTACGCGTGATGCCTTGGTGGCAACAGCCATCTGGTGGTTCATGATACACAGCATGGGCGTCTCCAGCACCTGAGCCTCGATGAGAGGAGCTTCTACCGTAATCACAGGCTCGAGAGGGAAGGCGATCTCGCCCTCCCTCATTGCGTATACGTTGCCTGTGAATTTCATTGAGGCGAGCATCTTGCGGTACTGCGCACAGTCGTCGCCGGGAAGAAGATACTCGAAGAAACGCTCATCCATCTTGCCCAGACCCGAGATCATCTCGAGAACTTCCTCGACACCGGAAACTACAGCCCAGTTGTTATTGTCTGGAGCTGTGCGGTAGAAGAGGTTGAAGACGGCGATCTTGTCTTTCATCCCACTCTGGAAGTAGGACTTTCCCATTGTGTACTGGTACTTGTCAGAGCAATATGCAGTATTGAACATTTCTTTCGGGTATTTAAAAGTCAGTCGATTAGTTGGCAGCTTTCTCTGCGTCAGCGATCATCTGCTCGTTGGCAGTGATGTAGATCTCGACGCGGCGGTTCTGTGCGCGGCCTTCTGCAGTGTCGTTAGAAGCTACAGGATAGTCATAAGCCAGACCTTCAACAGTGAAACGGTCGTCTTTCATACCGCATTTCTGGAGGTACTCGCTTACTGATTCAGCCCTCTTGAGAGAGATCCTGTCGTTAACTTCCCTGGTACCGGTGTTGTCGGTGTGGCCCTGGATAGTGAGGTCAGTCTCCGGCATGTCGGCCATGGTAGTTGCGAATTTCTCAAGAGCGTCCTTAGAAGCCTTGCTCAGCGAAGTTCCGTTGTGAGGGAAGAGGATTCCGCTGTCGAAAGTAACCTTGATAGACTTGAGGTTGTTGATGTCGGTGAGAGTGTCGACGCTGGCACCTTCGATAGCTGCCAGTTCCTCAGCTTTCTTGTCCATCTGGTTGCCGATGATGGCACCTGCGCCTGCACCGACTGCTGAGCCGATTGCAGCACCGATGGCAGCACCCTGGCCGTCACCGATAAGAGCACCGATACCTGCACCTACAGCTGCTCCGCCGGCACCGCCGATCAAAGCGCCCTTTGAAAGATTTGACATGTTACCGCAACCTGACAGAACAGTGATTGCGCACACGAGAGTAATGATGACTTTTTTCATTGTAGTGTTATTAGTAGTTAGTACGGTTATTAAACAAATTATGGTTCACCAACTAGCAAAGTTAGTAAAATATAATGATTGTTCCGATTAAAAACCGTAGTTTTGTGCAGCAGACAAACACCATACCACAATGATAAAAAGACATTTCTTGGCGGTTGCAGCCGCACTCTTCCTGCTCAGCGCACAGACGCTTTACGCGCAGGATTATCAGGCCCTTTTCGAAGCTCTTCCCTCAGTAAGGAAAGTAGAAAAGATCGACGGCGGCCAGGCCTTTCCCAACAAGTATCTGCTCTGGTTCGAGCAGCCCATAAGCCACAAGGATCCTTCCAAGGGCACATTCCTGCAGAGAGTGTTCGTCGGATGCACCGACAGGGACTCTTCTAGCGTGTTCGTGGCTGAAGGATATGGCGCCGCTTATGCTGCAAGGCCTACTTACAAAGATGAGATTGCACTACTCTTCAACCTCAACAATGTTGTCGTGGAGCACCGCTATTTCCTCGAGTCGAGGCCCGACGCAGGCTGGGAGTATCTCACCGCCGAGAATGCAGCCAACGACTATCACCGCGTGATAACTGAGCTGAAGACTGTCTTCCCCAAGAAGTGGATAGGCACGGGCATCAGCAAGGGCGGTCAGAATTCGGCCATTTTCCGCGCTTTCTTCCCTGATGATGTGGATATCACTGTGCCCTATGTGGGTCCGTTCTGCCGCAGCCGCGAAGACGGGCGACACGAGCCTTTCATCGCCGATTTCTGCGGAAGCATCTCCGACCGCAAGGCTATCCGCGAGTTCCAGACCGAATTCCTGAAACGCCGCGAGGCTCTCACTCCCATGCTGGAAGCGCTGGTGAAGGAGAAGAAATATGAATACCGCATCCCTCTGAACGAGGTGTACGACATGATGGCTCTCGAGTTTTCGTTCGCTTTCTGGCAGTGGGGCACTCCGGTTGAGAATATCCCTGCCAGCGATGCTTCTGACAAGGAGATCTTCGACTTCATGGTGCAGGTAAGCGGCCCGGACTATTGGGAGAAGGAGGGCGATACTACTCCGTTCTTCGTAATGGCGGCCCACGAACTTGGCTATTACGGCTATGATGTGAAGCCTTTCAAGAAGCTTCTCACCATCAAGTCGGCAAAGGGTTATCTGGAGCGCATCTTCGTGCCCGAAGACGCCCGCAATCTGCGTTTCGACAAGACTCTGTCGAAGAAAGTGAAGAAGTTCCTCAAGACCACCGACGCACGCATGCTCTTCATCTACGGTGAGTTCGATCCGTGGTCTTCAGTGAGGGTCTTCGAGCCTTACGGCGAGAACATCCACGTCTACATCGATCCGGCCGGCAGCCATCGCGCACGCATCCGCACCTTCCCAGCCGCCACCCAGGAAGAAATCAAAGGCATCATCGCCAGCTGGCTCTACGAATAGCAGATTTCTTTCTTACAGAAGATGCTTTAGAAAGAAGGCATTCGGGGAGGCTGGTCACCCGTGACTTGCAAAACGGGAGGGGCCCGACGAATGCGAGTTCTGCGCAAGCAGGACGATGCAGACGTTGGGAGGGTTGGAGTGAGCGTTAAGCGAACGGAACTCCCAGAATGCCTTGCTTTCTAAAGCATCTTTACTTCGGTAAATTAAAAGCTTTTGAGATTTCGGCCATCTGGGCCTCGCTCATGCCGTCAGGGATGAAGCCCATGGCGCGAGCGTCGCGATAGATGAGGGCGCTCTTATTGAGGGTATCGATCATGTCGAAGGCTTCTATGGCATCCTCGCCTATTGCGAAGACTCCGTGCTTCTCCCACAGAACTACGTCATAATCCTCATCGATGGCCGCAATGGTCGCATCGGCCAGAGCCTTCGAGCCCGGCAGCATATACGGCACGATACCAAGCCCGCG
>JAFZKU010000198.1 GCA_017551785.1 Bacteroidales bacterium
ACGGCGGCGACCCTGAAAATATCTATGTCAGCGGCCATTCGGCGGGAGGATATCTCACCAGCATGATTGGCCTCGACAAGGCATATCTCTCGAAATACGGCATAGACGCCGACCGCATCGCGGCCCTGATCCCCTTCAGCGGCCAGGTGATGACCGACTATGAATACAGCACCCGCCACGGCGGCAGCCCCTATGTTCCGACCATAGACGACACTGCGCCGATTGCCCATGTCCGCGCCGACGGTCCGCCCTACGTAATTGTGTCCGGCGACCGCGAACTCGAGCTCTACGGCCGCTACGAGGAAAATGCCTATATGTGGAGGATGATGAAGCTCATAGGCCACGAGCAGACCTATATCTATGAGCTCGACGGATACAGCCACGGGGCCATGGCAGACCCTGCGTTCCATATCCTGAAGCAGTACGTAAAACCCAGGGTAAATTAGACAGTCTCGACTTCCGGCTGTAGCCTTACTCCGAAGACAGATTCAACCTTCGCCGTGATATCTTCCGCCAGGCGGATGATCTCATCGGCGGTAGCGTGCCCGCGGTTCACCAGGATCAGGGCGTGCTTCTCGTATACCCCGGCATCACCCACTGTCATGCTCTTGCATCCGCTGCGGTCGATGAGCCAGCCTGCCGAGAGCTTCACCCCGCCGGCGGCAGGGTAGTGCGGCATGTCGGGATAGCGAGCCTGCAGCGCGGCGAAGGTTTCTTCGCTCACCACCGGGTTCATGAAGAAGCTGCCGGCGCTGCCGGTCACCTCAGGGTCAGGCAGTTTGGACTGCCTTGTAGCGATGACGGCGTCACGCACTTTCTGAAGAGTCGGCTCACCCTCGATGCTGGCCGCGAGGTTGCCGTAGTTCAGGGAGAAAGACGGGATAAGGGAAAGCTTGAAGACCACCTTCAGCACGAAATAGCGTTTGCCGCTCTTCTTGAAGATGCTGGAGCGGTAGGCATATTCGCATTCGTCCGGGAAGAACACCCTGGGCAGCCCTTCGACAGTGTCATACACCTCGACTGAGCTGACAAGGTTGCCGGCCTCGGCGCCGTAGGCTCCGATGTTCTGCACGGCGGCTGCACCCACGTCGCCAGGGATCAGGGAGAGATTCTCCGCGCCGTACCACTCATTGTCGACGCACAGCTTTACGAAATCGTCCCAGAGCATTCCGGCTCCAACGCGGATGCGGACATAGCCGTTGCCGCGGGATGCCTCCCAGCTGGTGTCGGAGCAACGGAAGACGCTGCCCTCGACAGCGGGTCTGGAGAAGAGCAGGTTGCTGCCTCTTCCAACCGGCAGCCAGGGCTTCGGAGCGGCGGCCAGACAAGCGGCCAGCTGCTCGGCGTCAGCATACTCGAAGTAGTTCTCCGCGAAGGCGTCGAGCCCCAGAGTGTTGGGAATCTTTACAGGCATGGCGGCTTAGAACATATAGTCCCAGCAAGGGAGCATAATGTGCTCGCCGGCCAGGGCGTCTATGGATTTCTTGTCGAGATACTTGCGGTTGATGACAATGCGGAAGAGGTATTCGTCGAACCAGCGGTCGGTGAAGGTCAGGTAACCCCTGTCGCCGGAAGCTGCTCCCCAGCTGTTCTCGAACTGCCACTTGACGGGAACGTCATTGTCGTCGGTGTCGCAGGCCACAATCAGCATGGCGTGAGAAGAGCCGCTCTGACGGGTCAGGATGCGGGCCTTCTTGTCCATAGCCAGGCTTACGCCCATGAGGCTCTCGTAGTCGTATGTGCCTACGTCGAGCTTGCCGACTCCGGAGGCGGTGTTGCTCTGCTTGCCAACGTCGCATGATGCGTACATGGGCTCGTCGGCCTTGATAGACTTGAGTGCGGCAACCTTGATGACGTCGTTCGGCAGGTTGAGGTAATACCAGTTGATGCCTTCGATGCTGTTGCGGTAGTTCTCAATCTCGTAGACTTTGTAGTACGGCCTGGTGGGGTCGTTCATTATCATCACGAAGTTCTCCGGATTGTAATTGTCCGGGATGACGGTCTTGTAGAATTCCACAGGGGTAGACTTGACGGTCTGGACGTTGCCGTTGAGATCTTTGTATCTCCAGGTGAACTCTGTCGGGGGCTCGCCGAGGCATAGGGCCAGGATGCGGTAGATATCCTTGAGGATCTCTACCTTCTCGGCGCGGACGTCGGCGATTTTCTTCTTCGCAGCCACCATCTCGCGGAGCTCGTATCCGCCTGCGCGCAGGCGCTCGTTGAGGATGCTTACCATCTGGCTGGTGTTGTTGGAGTGCTCGGTCTCGGGCATTATCTCAGCAGGCACCACGCCGTATTTCTCGCCTATGTTGTAGAAAAGGTTCCACACTCCGCCGTCGCTCACGGGGCTCTTGAAATATGTCACCACCTCGCGGTCGTCGAAAGAGCGGTCGGCCGTGGCGATTATATCTTCAAGGAAGAGGTTGGCCTTCTCGAACATGTCCCAGAAATAGCTGAAGTTGTGGGAGAAGTCGAAACTGCCGACGTTGTAGCGCTTCATGGCGATGGGGCGCAGCTGGTTCATCGAAGTGAACATCCAGCAGCGGCCGGAGCTCAGCTGGTCGGTGATGCCCTTCACTGAAGTGGTGTATTTGAAGAAGTTGTCGACAGGTTCGGCCGAATGGTTGAGGGCGAGGGCTTTGATGCTCTTGTTCTGGACCAGGATGTTCTGGAGTGCGGCGGTAGGGCCGTCTTTTACGAAACTTGACTGGATCTGGCTCAGCTCGGCGGGAGTGATGGTCTGGGCGCAGACAGTGGCGCAGATAAGCAGCGCCGGCAATAACAATATCTTTTTCATAATGGTACAAAGTTAATTAACTTTACATGTTACTTAAAAACTTAAATCGCATGTTCAGCAGAAATATTTACGTAGCACGCAGACAGCGTCTGATAAAGAGCGTGGGGGACGGCATCCTCCTGTTCCTCGGCAACAGCGAGGCCCCTTCCAACTACTCTGACAACCAATACATATTCCGTCAGGACAGCACATGGCTTTATTATTTCGGCATAGACCAGCCTGACATGGCTGCCGTAATCGACGTGGAGAGCGGGCAGGAGACTATCTTCGGCAACGACGTCGACATAGACGACATAATCTGGATGGGCCCCCAACCTCTGGTGTCCAGCAGAGCTGAAGAGGTCGGAGTGGCTAATACGGCCCCTCTGGCAGATCTGGAGAAGGTGGTGAAGGCCGCAGTGGCCAAGGGCCGCAAGGTGCACTTCCTGCCGCCTTACCGCTACCGCAACATGATCCTCCTTCACTCTCTGCTCGGCCTTCCTTTCGACCAGATGAAAGCTGCCGCCAGCGTAGAGTTCATAAAGGCAGTGGTGGAGATGCGCCTCGTCAAGGAGCCTTGCGAGATCCAGCAGATCGATATGGCCTGCAACCTGGGCTATGCAATGCACATGGCCGCCACGAAGCTCATGAAGCCCGGCATGCTGGAGCAGGATCTCGTGGGCGTTATGGAAGGAGTTGTGATAAGCGGTGGCTACATGACCTCTTTCCCCACCATCCTCTCGCAGAACGGCGAGACTCTGCACAACCATTCCCATCACCAGAT
>JAFZKU010000023.1 GCA_017551785.1 Bacteroidales bacterium
CGCAGGATGTGCACGCACAGTTACCACTTCCAATCCCGTAATCTACAGCGACGTTCCCGATCCCGACATCATCAGGGTGGGCAACGACTACTACATGACCAGCACCACGATGCACCTGCTTCCCGGCGTGCCGATCATGCATAGTACCGACCTGGTGAACTGGGAGATTGTCTCCTATGTATATGATCAGCTGGAAGACAATGACAAAGCCAGCCTGCTGAACGGCGAATTCAGCTACGGCGGCGGCTCTTGGGCGTCGTCCCTCAAATATGCCGGCGGCGAGTTCCATATCTGCTTCATCGCCAACGAGCAGCACAAGAGCTATATCTACCACACCAAAGACCTCACATCCGGCGAATGGACCCGCAGCGATTTCGACGTAGTGTTCCACGACCCGGCCCTCTTCGAGGATGAGGACGGCAGCGAGTGGGTAGTCTATGGCAACGGAGTGCTTCACATCACCCAGCTGACCGATAACTTCCATGCAATAAAGGAAGGCGGCATCGTCGACAGCGTGCTTCTCAACCTGCGTTCACGCGAGTTGAATCTTAACGCTGAGGGCAGCCATATGTACAAGCGCAACGGCTATTATTATATATTCGACATAGACTGGCCGCGCGGAGGCGTACGTCGCGAGATCTGCAACCGCAGCAAGGATCTCTTCGGCCCCTACGAGCAGAAGACTGTGCTCTACACCACTTTGGACGAGGGCAGGGGAGGCTTCTCTGCCAACGGCGTGGCTCAGGGCGGCATAGTTGACACTCCTACCGGCGAATGGTATGCCCTCCTCTTCCAGGACCACGGTCCTCTGGGCCGTTGCCCGGTGCTCGTGCCGATGGTGTGGGGAGATGACGACTGGCCCGTAATGGCGGGCGGCGATGCAGCAGGGCTTGCAAGCGGCAAGACCTTCGGCATGAACAAACTCGCTGAAGTGGGAGTGATGCCGGAAGAAGTAGCTGTGAAGACAAAAGTGGCTTCTGTAGTTCCCAACTGGTTCTGCGACGACGAATTCGAATATACACAGAACAAACTCGGCCTGGCATGGCAGTGGAACCACAATCCAGATCCGGCTGGCTGGAGCGTTACCGAACGTCCGGGCTGGCTCCGCATCAGGCCTACATCGCTGGCTCCGCACATCCTGCGCGCCCGCAACTCTCCGTCACAGAGGCTTCCCGGCCCTCGCTGCGATACCGAAGTGCTGCTGGATTTCAGCAATCTTCACTCTGGCGACAGGGCGGGCATCTGCGCTTTCCAGAGCAACTACGCATCTGTTGGAATCGCTGTCGACGAGAACGGAACAAAGACTCTCAGTGTGATGCAGCGTACCGGCGGCGGCAACAAACGCATGCTGGGCGCGGATGACGACGGCTCTGTGGAAGTCCTTTCTGTCCCGGTGCCTGCCGGATTGTCATCAGTGGCTCTGAAGATCAAATATATCTTCGATCCTGCCGACGACAACGACACTCACCGCGATTTCGCTACGCTGGAGTACTCGTTCAACGGTATAAACTGGACTGACTGCGGAGTAGAGCTGCAGATGCGCTACACCCTCGACATATTCATGGGCTACCGCACATTCCTCTACTGCTATTCAACTCTCGCTACGGGAGGCTACGCAGACTTCGACTACTATCACGTCTCAGTAAAATAAGACGCCAATTCCCAGGCTGCGGCTATGGCTGCGGCTTAGTCTCATCAGATTCCGGCTCTTCGGAGCCGGAATATCTTTTTTGATAGTCCTTGGCCGACATGCCGAAGAACTGTTTGAAAGCTGTAGAGAATACAGAAGGGTTGCTGTATCCCACCGAATAGGCTATCTGCGAGATGTTTTTCTTTTCCCCGCGCAGAAGCTGCGCTGCCTGATTCAGACGGATGGTGCGGATATACTCTCCGGGGGATGAATCTGTGATTTCCTTGATCTTGCGGTGGAGGTGGCCTCTGCTGATGCCGATTGTGTCTGCGAGCATCTCTACATTAAGCTCCGGGTCGGAGATGCGCTCGTTGATGACAGAGAGTACTTTCTGCAACAGCGCGTCATCGTTGCTCTGTAACTCTATGGGCTGAATCACATCTTTGGCAATCTGCATATCCTTGATGTGGCTGGCTAGACGGGAGCGGCTCTTGATGAGGTTGTTGCAGTTCAACAGGAGCTCTTCTTCATTGAAAGGCTTCGGGATTATTGCGTCGGCTCCGGTGAGCAGGCCCTGAACCCTCACTTGTTCTCCCGGCAGCGCCGTGAGAAGCAGTACGGGTACATGGGCTGTGTTGGGGTTGCCCTTAAGTTGTTTCACAAGCGAGATGCCGTCGATTCCTGTCATCATTACTTCGGCTATCACGAGGTCAGGCGGATCGGCCAGGATGGATTTGAGGCCTTCGGTGGGACTGGTGAACGTAGTTACGTTGAAGATAGGATCCAACAAAGCGTGCAGATATGCGCATACGTCAGCACTCTGGTCGATGCCGATGACAGAATGTTTGTTGTGTGAAGGGGATTCCTTCCTTTCGCCCGGTTGCGTAGCAAAAATATCTGGATTGATGCTGCGCCAGGTCTCTTCGAGCACTTCCTTCCTGCTGGTGAGACGGTCCTTGGGCAGATGCGAATTGCCCAGAAGCAGCTTGATCGTTAAAGACACCCCTTCAGAGTCTGTGCGATTGGCTACTTTGATAGTGCCTTTGTGCAGGCTGACAACTTCCTTACATAGATAGAAATCCATGTTGGTGCCCACGACTGTGCCGGATTCTGACATCGCGAACAACTCGAAAAGATTATTGAGGATATGCTCGGGAACATGCTTGCCGTTGTTCTTTATTACTATTGTCGCATATTTGTCGTCACTGGCTGTTTCTATGTCTACCTTCCCTCCTCCGGGAGTATACTTGATAGAATTGCTGACGAGAGTCATCAGGACCTCGTCGAAGGCGCTGCGGTCGATCCATACGGGAATCCTGTCCTTGTCGCAATGGAAAGACAGCTCTATGTTTGCCAGCTTTGTCTGGTAGGTGAACAGATTCTGCAGGTTGTACAGATATTTGACAAGGTTGATCTCTCTGAATGTCAAATCGCTGCCGTTGTCGACGATCCTGTCGACATTCATAGATTTATCAAGCAGGGAAACAATATTGACGGTATTCTTATGAATAGACTGCAACTCTTTGCCGGTGTCTTCGTCGTAACTTTTTGACATCAGTTTCTGAAGAGGAGTCATGATCATCGTCACAGGAGTGCGGAGCTCATGGATCAGATAGGTCAGGAATTCTAGTTTCTTTTTGTCATTATCTCGCTGAGAAGCGGATTTCTTTGCGGAATTCCGGCAGGCAAGCCAGACTGCAAGACCGGCCACGGCCGCAGATAACAGACATGCAATACAAATGGAAAGCGGCGAAAAGGTCGATGTGAGAAATTGTAAAGAATGTAACGGTTTCATGACGCGAATTTAGACAAAAACTAATATTGTCTGGCCCAAATACTACAAAACATGATAAATCTGCGACATTTTTATGCCCTAATATTACAATTCATAAAAGACATGAGGTAAAAACTAAAGGTACTTTCGGCGCTCTGCGCTACCTTTGCAACGAAACAAACAAGCCCGCGTTGTCAGGCAATAATAGTGTTTAGGTGGTAGGGGCGATGACAGGTCTGTCATCGCCCCTTTTCATTTACAGGTCGATCCAGCGGATGCTGTTGTCGCGCCCCCAGTAAGTCAACTGGCGCTTGGCGTAATGCCTGGTGTTGCGCTTGATGGCGTAGACAGCCTCGTCGAGGCTGCAGCTGCCGTCGAAATAGCTGAACAGCTCTTTGTATCCAACAGTGTTCAGGGCGGGAAGGTCCCTCATGGGCAGCAGCGAGCGGGCTTCTTCGAGCAGGCCTTGCTCCATCATCTGGTCGACGCGGTGGTTGATGCGCTCATACAGGATGTCGCGATCCCTGCGCAGCCCGATCTTCTCAATCTCGAAGGGCCGGCTCTTGGTAGTAGCTGTCTTGAAGTCGGAGAATTTGCGTCCGGTGGCTATAGTAACCTCCAGCGCACGGACCACCCGCTGCCAGTTGGCTATGTCGATGGCCTCGTAACTGGCGGGGTCGAGCCGCTTGAGATCCATGCGCAGCGACTCCACGCCTTCCTCGCGGGCACGGCGGGTGAGCTCTTCGCGGAGCTCTGGATCGGCGGCCGGGAAGTCGTCGAGGCCATTGCAGAGTGCGTCGATGTAGAAGCCGGAGCCTCCGGCCATAACGACTGTGTCGTATTTCTTGAAAAGCTCATCCAGAAGGGCAAGCGCGTCCAGCTCGAACTGGCCGGCAGTGTAGGGTTCGCTCACCGGACGGCAGGCTATGAAATGATGCTTCACGCGGGCGAGCTCCTCTGCAGAAGGCCGAGC
The DNA here is from genome assembly GCA_017551785.1 of Bacteroidales bacterium. Classification (GTDB taxonomy): domain Bacteria; phylum Bacteroidota; class Bacteroidia; order Bacteroidales; family UBA932; genus Equibacterium. The sequence goes on from JAFZKU010000023.1 coordinate 4,378, forward strand.
CACGCCTATATTCATTTCTTTGAAAATCTGACGGGAGTCGCAGTTGACTATCTCAGTGCCGAGGCTGCAGGCCAGGCTTATAGCATAGTCTGTCTTCCCCACGGCGGTGGGGCCGAGCACTATCGTCAGTTTTTTAGGCATGATTAATCGTCAGAAC
>JAFZKU010000199.1 GCA_017551785.1 Bacteroidales bacterium
AGCAACGACGATTTCACTCTGTCTCTGCTGACCAATGAAGAGGTGCTGGCTATGCACCGCGAGGGCTCTCAGGTGAAGGAACTGTCCGACATGAACGGCATCCTGGCCGTGACTTCTGTCAACAGCCGCACCGGCGAAACTTATCTGGCCGTGTTCAACCGCAACAACGACGATGCGCCGTATAGCTACAACCTGGAGAGCGACCTCGGGCTGGCTGGCAAGCACAAGGTGATGACCCCTTGGGACGGAGCCAAAGTCGGCAAGGTAAAGGAGCTTTCTGGCACCCTGCGCCCGCACGCCTGCGTTCTCTATAAGATAAGCAAGTAGTTCGACCCCGGCTACCAGCAAACCCAACTTTCACGGATTATTTGTACCTGCCCTGTAGTGATCTGTAGGGCACATCGGATTAATCCGTGGCACGATTTTCTGCCACGGAATAACATACGCCCCTCTGTAGCTATATGCAGAGAGGGTTAATTGAATCCGTGAAAGTTGGGTTTGTGTTACAAGGCCAGCAGAATCTCCCTGAATAGCCTTTATTATAGCCTGCTGAACAGCTTCTTATAGTACGGCCGCAGGGGATCTTCGATGGTGACGGAGGCAGAGGAGACGGGGCAGGCGAGGAAGAAGCCGACTGCGTCGCCACCAGTGATATTGGTGGGGCAGTTGGCGGGCTGGGACTGCATCATCGGGATCGATGAGCCGACGGAGCTGGAGACGAATCCCATATAGAACTGGAAATACTCTTCGGGGACGGAAAAGACGTTCAGCGTAAAGACGTCGCCGGTCTCCAGATATTTGCCGACCTCGCCATACTGCTCATACATCGCAGCGGTCTGGTAGAGCGTCGTGATGGGGAAGCAGACCACCTTCTGTCCGTCGAAATACTTGTCGTCCATGGCCAGACTGAGTTCGATGGGGAAGACAGCGTCGTTCAGCTTCGCACTGATGTAATAATAATTGGCTCCTGGCTTGTCTTCGCCCCAGGCCGCGATGGTCCAGAGGCTGTCGAGCTTCATGGTGGAATTGCCGGCGTACATGTAATCCACGGCGTCCAGCCTGAAGCCAGGCTGCTCCATCTTGGAAACTGCCTCATAATGACCCGCAGAACCGCCAACCAAAGCATCTATCGAGAGTTTGTACGTCACTCCGGGCACACCACAGAGCCCATCCGGGCCTAGGTAGCAGCCGCTGCCGGCAGGAGTCTCGGTGAACAGCCAGCTGTCGACCCCGTCGCTGACAGACACGAGCGCGCCGGAAACCACGGGCGGAGTTTCCTCTTCAAAATAGTCTACAGATTCCGTCAGCAGCACGCGCTGCGGCTCGTCAGCGCGGTCGGTGAGCATCGCCTCCACCACGAGATACGTGCGGTCCATACTTTTGGTGTGGACCTCTATCTCCTCGTTGCAGCCGCTCAGCGCAACCAGGCAGAGGCAGAGGCCGGCAATCAGGCCGAACCGTTCAGATATGGCTTTAGAAATAGACATTGTACGACACTGACGGAATTATGGTGAACAGATATACTTTCATGGCCATGGGGCGGTCCTCCTTGCGGCTGTAGAGGAAGGCAACCGACCATGCATTGTGGCGGGAGTATACATTGTAGAACGAGAAGTTCCATTCGCTGCCCCACGGCTTGCCTTCTGCCCTGCGGCGGCTCTTTAGCGTCAGCGAGAGGTCCATGCGATGATAGTTCGGCATGGAATCCTCGTTGCGGTGGGCGTAGATCGATGTGTAAGACCCTCCATAGGAGAAGCGGCCCGTCGGGAAGGTGGTAGGAGCGCCACTGTAGAACACCCAGTCGGAAGACAGCTCGACCCTGCGGCTGATGTCGTATGACAGCACGAAATTCACCGCATGGTCGTGGTTCAGAGGCGAACGGTAGGGCTTGCCGCCGTTCAACTCGGGGATGTCATACATGGCGCGAGACCAGGTGTAGGACAGCCAGCCGCCGAGGCGGTCGAAATCGTAGCGCAGCATAAGCTCTGTGCCGAACGACCATGACTTGCCGAAGCGCAGCAGCCCTTCCCTGTCAACATCGTCAAACACGAAGCCCGGGTTTTCCTTGAAATCCATTGTGTTCTTGTTGTTCTTGTAGAACGCCTCGAGCGACAACTCCAGCGCCTGATCGGCGAAAAGAGCGTTCATGCCGGCCGAGAACTGGTCGGAGCACTGCGGCAGTATGTTCGGGGACGACATGAACCATGCGTCCACCGGACTGCCGGAGATGCTGATGGGCACCTGCTGGATATACTGGAAGGAACGGGAATAGGCCGCCTTGAGCGAGAAATCGGGCGTGACGGAGAGCGAAGCGGAGACTCTTGGCTCCAGCCCCCAATAGGTCTTGATGGGCTTCAGGACGGGGAAATACCTCATCTTAGTCATCTCATGGCTCACGGGGTCGTAGTAGCGCTGAACGGCCTCTCCTATAGTTGAGAACGACGCCAGGCGGAAGCCGTAGCGGACAGTCAGCTTGCCTATCTTATGCTCGTTCTGGGCATACAGCGCGGGCATGACGCCGTAGCTCTGAGGCATGTGGAGAGCCTGCACTATGGATTCAGCGTCGGTGGGGTTGACATCTCCCGGATCCATCTGGAAATACGCCGCATTGACGCCGGCCTGCACGGTATTGGAAGGATTGATGTACCACGTCACCCCTGCCCTGAGGCCTGTCTCGCGGATCGCCATCATGTAGTCAAAACTGGTGCTGGTCATATCGCAGTCCATCCCGGCGTTGTAGCGGGAGTTGTAGAGCGAAGTGTTGAAGAACACTTTAGGCGAGATTTCGTGGCTCCAGTGGAGAGTCTGCGTGTTGTTGGCGAAGCTGAAGCGCATCAGGTCGAGGTCGAACTCCTGCATCGACATGCCGAACACGTCCTTTCCGCTGAAAGCGCTCAGATAGACTCTGTCCTTCGGCCCGGCCACCCAGCTGAGCTTGGCGTTGAGGTCGTAGAAATACATCTGGGTGTTCTTGGGTATGGCATCGCCGAACAGAGGAAAGAACAAATCCATATAGGTCCTGCGGCCCGCCAGCATGAAAGACAGTTTATCTTTGACTATCGGCCCTTCTATCGCAGCGCGGGAGGTAATCAGACCTATCGAGAGATTACCTTTGTACTCATTGTTGTTGCCGTCCCGGGTGGCAACGTCGAGCACCGAGGACAACCTGCCGCCGAAAGTCGCGGGGAAATCACCCTTGTAGAGCTGAGCGTTCTTTACGGCATCGCCGTTGAACATCGACATGAAGCCCAAAAAATGGCCTGAATTATAGAGCGGAGCGCCGTCCATGAGCACCAGATTCTGGTCGATGCCGCCGCCGCGCACGCTGAAGCCCGTGGAACCCTCGCTGGGTGTCTGCACCCCGGGCATCATCTGTATGACCCTTATCACATCCGCCTCGCCCATGAGAGCCGGCAGCTTGCGGATAATGTCGCCGGTGACGGTCTCTTTACCCAGCTGCGGCAGTGTGAGCTGCTCCCTCTTGCTCTTTGAGAATACCTTTGCAGCCTCGAGCGTCTGGCGGTCCTCCTCCAGCTCGAAATCGTGTTTCAGTGAGCCTTTGGGGTCGATGGTGATTTCTGCCGTAACATAGCCCGCGTAGGAACATTTGATAACCTGAGGCTTGCGCTCTACCTGCAGCGAATAGAATCCGAAATTGTTGGTAGACACTCCTGAGCTCAGATCTTCGGTAAATACTACGGCTCCGATAAGGGGTTCACCGCTGGACGCTTCCTTGACATAGCCCGACAGAACAGCCTTCTGGGCCGCTGCAGGTAGCGCTCCTGCCATCAAAGCAAGGAGCAGCAATGCTATCTTTACCGAAAATCTCATCGAGTCGCTTTCGCTGCAATTATAGAGCCAATATACTAAATAAAAAGCCGGCTGGGAAACCAACCGGCTTTTATTGTTATCTATGCGCGAAGCTTAGAAACGGAAACCGAGTTTAAGTTGCGGATACTTGAAAACGGAAACGTTGTGGTTGCTTGCGTAGTAGGGTTGTTGTCCATTAATCTGCAAGTGTAGAAGTGAGTATTGGTACAGCACCGGTGAGAACTCAATGCCCAGGATAAGGCCCGGCATCAAAGAGTACTGAACGCCGAATGCAAGTCCGCCACCGAAGCCGAGCATCTGACCAGCCCTGCCGAATGCACGGAAGACGCTGATGTCAACATTGTCGGCATAGTCAACAGTTGTAGGATCGTCATCTGCATCGATAACGTCTGTAAGAACTGACTGACCAGTGTATGACGGATATACCGCACTTATGCGCGCCCACTTAACCTGGCCGTAAATACCAATGTAAGGATTGATACGCTCGTTAGGAGTAGTGAAGTAGTAGTTGCTACCCAGCTGGCCGATGGCTGAATTCTGCACTGATGCAAGGATTGCTTTCTGTGCGAAAATGTCACCAACATCATAAAAGCCTGCTTCCGGATCCATCGCAGCGTTTGTAGTGTTGCTGCGTGCCATTCCGAACACTGTTCCTTCGATATAATCCTTACCCGGCTGGAGGTTGACGTTGTAAGAGCCCATGAAGTTAATGTCAATCCTGTTGGTGATGAAATAACGGGCCTGTACGCCAATCATGTTAGCCAGATTATTGGTATTCAGGAAGCCAATGTTAATAGTTTGCGTAAGGTCAGTAATGAGGTAGTTCTGATCGTCAGCATCTGAAACACCAATGGTTGAGCCAAGGGCCTGGCCATAGCTGTTAGGCAGAAGTGTCATGCTCAGATCGCGCTCATTGCCGAAGAACTGATTCTGTCCGAGGACAAGATCGAATTCCCACTGACCTGCACGCGGGGCAAACATACACTCGCAACTCTCCTCAGGTTGTGCCATTGCTGGCACAACCATGAAGATCGTCAAAAGTATTATGCTTAGTTTTTTCAACATATCGTTGTTTTTATTCTTCGATGTATTGAGTTTTCAATTAGAATGCTTTGTTAGCATCAATCAGCTCCATTGCAGCCTCGAATGCAGCCTTCCAGTATTCATACCAGTACTGGATGTCATCAAAGTCTTCCCACTCGAGTTGATAGAGCATTGCTTGAACTGCATCATATTCTTCTGCAATCCAGTCGAGCTCAGGATCATCGATGCCTTCGAGAATATGTTTGAATTCGGCGAGAGCAGCAGTAAGTCTGATGAGCCTGTTGTTAGCCTGAGTGTACATATCCATGAGGAATTCACGAACAGCTACAGGGTTTGCAGGCTGAGAGAAGAATTTAGCATGTACACCCATCAGGGCCTGAGCCATATCCCAATAGTAGTCCATGAGGATTTCAAGCTCATGCTTTCTCTCAAGGATCGGGAGGTAGATCTCCTTGTATGCCTTCTCGTACTCAGCGTCAGCAGCATCCTCAGCGGCCTTGCGTGCCTTAGCGGCATCACCGGTGGCAGCCCTGTAAGCCTTCAGAGCCTCGTTGAACTTGTCGGCGAGAGCCTGGTTAGCGGCCTTAGTGGCCTTAGCTTTGCCGTCAACAGCGTCCATGTCAGCCTTGATCTGTTTCAGAACTTCGCCAAGTTCAGTCCAAATCTCGTTCAGTGAAGAAGTGTTGGTTGCAAGTTCATAGAGGAAGTTAGCGTTGAGAACCTCGAATACGATTGAGTATTTCTCCATATCGTTGGCTGCGTCATAGCTGATATACTCCCAAGTACCATAGTTGGTAGTAGTATAAGGCTCCATGTTGTCCCAGAGACGCTCGGTAACGAAACCATACTGGCTAGACCAAGGAGTAGCAACTACACCGCGAACGATGCTTTCGAGAGCGCCAGTCTTAGCGTTCTTTGTGCCTTCCTTAGGAAGGTACTCTTTATTGAATACTACAACATTAGTAGGATCAGTGAAGGTATTGAGGTCGAAGAATACTTTCTCACCGAAGCCGGCGAAGCCTTCTACACCGAAGTACTTCTCGCAAGCGTCCATCCAGTTGGCAACAGCCTTACCAGCCTCTGAAGCAGCAGTGTACTTCTTGAAGTCATTAACAGTGTAGTCGATAGTCTCATCGGTATTTGTGAATTCTTTGTGGAAGCCGTCGAAGTCTACGCTAGAATTGTACTTCTTGAAGTCAGCAACATACTTAGCATAAGCTGCGATACCAGAGGTTGCATCTGAATAAGCATCATCATTTGCTGAATAAAGCTTATCAGTGAGGGCGGTGCCTTTCACATAGTGGAAGAAGAGATCGAGAACGTTAGTGAATGCATCATAGAACTTGGCAATAGTCGGATCCAGGTCGTCTTTTGCCATACCCTTGTTGTCATAAAGAGAAACCTTGAGGATATTGGCAGCTTTGATTGCGCCTGAAGTGTTCTTAACCTGAAGACCTGAGAATTCCATCTTGTCGGCCCTTACGCTATCTACTACGAAAGTAGTACCACCGTCATGGCTGGTGATGAATTTCAGATAAGGAACTGCTTTTTCATCAACAGAAGCAACAGCCTTGAAATAATCTACGATTGCATTGAAGACTTTTGTAGAGTCAGCCTTTGTAGGAGCAATGGTCTGGCCATTGACAGCTGCGGGATCAAAGTAAGAAGCCTCGTCGTTAGTCATTGTGAACTCGGTCGGGTCAGAAGTACTTACAGTAACTTTACGAGGACCGATACCATATTTGCCGCTATAAAGGACAATACCCTGTTTACCAACTGATGCGAAATCTACAGAGGGATTAGGATCGTGATAAGTATATTTCTTGTCGTAATTAGCATCGTTCGGGTCAGCCATCTTCAGAATTTCAGCTTTCTTGTCGCCGATTGTCTTGGCAGCCTTAGCAACAGCGTCAGCCCAAGCATTTACAAGAGCTGTACCCTGGCCATCTTTAGCGGCCTGGAGGATCTTGAGAAGGCTGTCATATTCAGCTTTCTTCTTATCAGCATAAGCTTTGATGATTTCAGCGTCAGCCTCGAGACCCTTTGCGTCGAGGTCGAACAGATATGCACGACCGAAGTCTTCGTATGCAGACCAGAGTCCGGTAGGATTACCAAGAGTCTTAGCGGTGGCCTGGTTGCCATTCCATACGGTGTCAACGATAGTTGCAAATGTAGCACTGTCTTTAGCAGCAGGAATAGTCACAAGAATGCTATCAAGCGGATCACCACCAACGAATTCTACGTTTTCTGCATAATCAGCCCACCAATAGTAATCGATGTAGTACTGAATCATGTCAGGAACCATGCCAGTGTGGTCAGGAAGAGCATATTTCTTTTCGAAGCTATATGCACCACCATTAGCGGTCCACATCTTCTTACCGTCCTTACCATCAGCGGGTGCAGCTACCATAGAAGCCCATTTCGGATTTGCTTTCTTGAGAGCGGCAACAGCTGCGTCATAAGCCTCAGTCGGCTCCTTAATGGCTCTTGTATAAACTGAATCAGCCTCTCTGTAGGCCTCATCTCTTGCGAAACCGTAGGTCTCAACGAAGATAGTAGAATCCCTGAGAACATCCTGATATTCAGCATCCAGATCATAAGATGCATTTCTGAAAGCCTCAGCCTCTGCGAGGAAATCGTCAACGTTATTGTCGAGAAGTTCTTTCCAGTAATCTTTAGCCCATTCTGCTGTCTGGATTTCAACTTCCATCAGCTTGATGCGCTCTTCGAGGTACTCCTGGAAATATTCAGCAGTTGCTTCAATGCTGTCCTGAGCAAGGATTGATTCAAGAACGTCGTCGTAATAGTCATCGAGTTCATCAGCATAACGGTCCAGCCAGTTTGCAAGAGCGTTGCGCCAGTAATCATACTGATCTTTGATATATTCGAGAGCCTGCTGCTCTTCGCTTGAAATACCAAGCTTGTAGATCTCGAGGGCGCGCATAGCGTCGTCGAAATTCTTCTGAGCCTCGGCCAGAGCGGCTTTAGCTTCAAGAACGGCCTGCTCGTAAGCGAGCCTCTGAAGTTCCTGCTGCTGCTTCCAATAATCGATGTCTTTGTCAGCTTTAGCCTGAGCTACAGCATTTGCGATTTCCTGAGCCTTAGCCTGAGCTTCTTCCTGTCTTGCGATGGCCAGCTTAACAGCAGCCTGTGCATTTCTGAAAGCAGCGTCAGCTGCAGCGATAGCCTCGTTGGCCTTCTGAGCAGAAGTCAGACCGTCGAGGTAGCGGGCATAAGCCTCCCTTACCTCGAGAACACCTTGGGGCTCGGTGTTGTCAATACAAGAAGTGATGATGCTACCCATAAATAGCATCGCCACCAATGAATAAATAATCCTTTTCATAAAAAATTTGTTAAGTGTTTGTATTTGGTTAAACAATAATGCCAGTAAATTGCCTCAAATATAAATATTAATTTTTTTCTATCAAAATATTTTGTTGATAAAGTTGTTCATTAATAAAATCTAGCCCTGTTGTCTTTAACGTCGGCTTCCTCGGCCATGATGGTGCTGACATACTGCTGGCGATACTGGGCCTCCTGCGAAGTACGCAGAGCGATGTCATCCTCAGTATAATATGCACCAGCCTCAGTATCAAGCACTTGGAACATATAGACACCAATCTGGCCCTTTACGGGACCGCAGATCTTGCCTTTGGGCGCAGCGGCTACCGCACCTATGAGCGCCGGATCGATAGCGGCCGAAATAGAGCCGAACGAAATTCCGCTCTGGTGGCTTACTGTCGTGCCGAGAGCCTCTGCCATCTGCTCGAGAGTGCCCAGACCCTGGGTAGTGGCCTGCACGTCGTCAGCTGCGATCTGCAGCCTCTTCTGGAGAGCGAGCTCATCATAGATATTTGAGCTGACTTCGTTGATGGGTATATAACCCTCCTTGCGGGCTTTGGTAAGGGCAACTACATAGTAGTATTTATTGTCGACGGTGATAACATCGCTCACCTGACCTTCCTTGGCGTCGAAGGCCCATGAAACCACTTCGCGGGCGTTATCGACAGTGCCGATGCGGCGGGTGGCTTCGGTAATGCGGCTGGCCGGGGTGACGGGGAGATCATCCTCCCTCACTGCGGCGGTAAAGTTTTCGTATTTGCCGTCAGACTTGTCGGCAAGCATGGTAGCCTTCATGAGGTAGTCACGATAGGTATCGTCGCTCGCCGTAATATTCTTGGTAAGGGTAGCCAGCTTTACGCGCTCTCCGGGCTTCGTGCGGTCGGTAACCTTCAGCACGGCGATGGCCTGGATAGAAGACAGGCGCACAGCTATGGCTTTGCCTACGGGCACGTCAAAGACTGCGTTGAACTCTGTGAAGTTGTTGGCCTCATTGAAAGCCTGAGTCATCCAACCCATCTCGTGCATGTCGTCATAGTTGCGGCCAGAATTGAGGACTGCAACAACTGAATCGGCCTTGGCTGCGTCGGTCGGGTCGAACAGGACATACCATGTATATACAGAGTCAGGCATAACCTTGCGGTCTGCCACGCGGACTGCTGAAAGGACATTGCCCTCCTGGTTGATGTCGCTTACAGGGCCGACGGTGACTCCCCTTGCCGGGAAGGCATAATCCCTGAAGGCCTCGGGGATATCATCCTTGCTCAGATAGGTGTCGCTCCATCGGGTATCTGAATTGAGGGAAATGAAGTTGCGGGGATTCTCGCTGTCTGCAAACTCGGCGACGAGGGTCTCGAACTGGGCGCGCTGGTCGTCGATGTCTTCCTGTGAAGGAACAACCTCATACATCACATACTCGATGTCGCGGTTGGCAGTCTGCTTGAGCTGCTCCTTATGTTTATTATAATAGTCTTTGATTTCGTTGCTGGTGATGTTGAGAGTGCTGTCATCTGCGAAGCCTACTGTAACCATGATGAAATCAACATCGCTGGTGAGGTTGTTGTCCTCGATAGCGCGGCTGGCCTGAAGCGGGCTGAATACAGAACTGTTGTAAAGCAGAGCGTCGTATTTGCTGTAGAGCTGCTGCTTGTAGATCTGGTCGCGCAGGTAGTCCCAGTAAGCGGCGTAGGTGCCGGTGGCATCATAGTCGATGTTCTGGATAAACTGCGACAGAGCCTCGCGGCTGAACTCGCCGTTTTCGTCAAGGAATGCAGACTGGGAGCTGAGAACCGGAGAAATGTTGGCGCCCTGGGTGAGGTCGTACATTTCCTGGTCGCCTACAGCGATGCCGGCATCAGCGGCCTTGGGCTCGAACACATAGCGGTCGAAATAATTCTGCCATGTGTAGTCGCGCACCTGCGAGAGCTGCTCCTCTGAAGAAAGGCTCTGGCCGTAGAGAGATTCGAAAAGATTCTTGTTCTGCTCTACTGCGGTGTAGTAATCTTGATAGGTAATTGTTTTGCCGTTCATCGAACCCACTTTGTTATCAGCGGACATTCTCTGGAATGTGGTAGAAAGGGTTGAAGGATCGACAATGAAAGATAATAGCGAAATTGCTATAAGGATTGTTATGAACACTCCGAGCTTTACACGGATGTTTTCAAGTACAGCCATCTATTAGTTAAGTTTAAGTTTTAATATTTTCATTTACAGCGGCTTAGCAGCCTGTTTGCGCCAATAACAGCACACACAAGGACGCAAAAGTAAACAAAAATACTCTATTTAGATGCTTAATTTGTTAAAAACGTTGCAGCGGACCGACAAAATTAACGCTGTCAAAATAGAACCAGGTGCTGTCGCGGTCGATGCCGTAAGAATCGAAGGGGTGGCGGATTATGGCGTCTTCGGCTTTTTCGTCGGACTCCATGCCGTAGCCCTGCATCAGTCCCTGGGGAGAATACATCTCGATGTAGCAGTCGGTGTAGATCTTTTTGGCGTCACGGTCCCAGTAGATAGTGTCGGTGAGGGAGTGCTCGCCTTTGGTGTGGTTCTGGATGTGCACATTGCCGAAGGCAAGCCACTGCTCCTGCCCCGTGACTGTGTTGTGGCGGGCTCCGTCGGCATTGATCTGCGTCTCGAGCAACCCGTCGGCCGAGTATCCGAGCACTTCGAATCCCCCGCTGTAAAGTTCATAAGCGTGGGTGACTCCTGATGTGTCCTTGTATTCGAAGCGCTCCATGCGACCGGCTCGCATGTCATAGGTGAGGTTGTCGCGCTGGAAACGACGCGCAACCATTCCCTCCACCGTCTGCACCGGAACCACAGAGAAGTCGATGGGGGGATTATCAACATCGGTGCCTTTGCACGAGACAAGGGCACCGATGATCAATATTATGAAAACTGTCCTTTTCAATTATTTGAGAGTACGGACTGTTGTGCTTTCACGCATGCCACCGCAAGATACGGTGTAACCGTTGCCGTCCTGTACGTCATACATGAAGGCGTCGGCCTGCTGAGGGAAGTAACGGCGATACTGTGCTGAAAGTTCGTTGGCTTCAGAAGCAAGGCTGGGATCAGCACTTGCGGCTTTGTTCATATAGTCAACGGCAACCCAGTATTTGGCGCGCTTCTCAAGCTCGTTGCCACCGCAAGGAACGCTGGCCCAGATTGTACCGAGCAGAAGGTTGCACTTGCCGGCAAGCTTCGGGTTGAGATCTATAGCCTTCTTTGCTGCGCTGGCTGCCTCAGCATATTTCTGCTGTTTCTTGAAGTAGAATGAACCGAGCTCGAAGCAGTAGTCGGCTGCTTTGGTCATGTCGTCGCCGCAACGCTCGATGGCGTCAACCAGAGTAGCTGCAGCCTCTTCGTTCTTGTCGCGTGAAGAGTAGAGCTTGTAGAGGTAGTATGCGGTGCTGGCGCTAGGCTCGATGCCGTGCAGCTTCTCAACTGCGGCAAGGTAGAGGTCGCTGTCGAGGCACTCGCTGTTGCCGAGGAGCTTCACGATGGTGTTGAGGGTAGCCTTGTCGTCAGGGTTGGCTTCATAGCGCGGGGTGAAGAGGGCTACGAGGTTGTCGCAAGATGCAACGCCTGACTCGCCGAGCTTGTTCTCGATGTCCTGCTTTGCGCCTACCAGCTGGCCGACAGTTTTCTCGTCGCTGTTCTCAGCGAGGGCAGCTTCGATGTGGCCGGCGATGTCGGTGTAAGTGTTCATGAGAACCTCAGGCTCGATAAGGCCGTTCTTGTAGAGGTCGACACCGGTCTGCATGTATGTTGCAAGAACCATGGGTGAAGTCTTGGAACCAACCATATCGACAACTCTCTTCAGATGGTTGAACAGCACGAGGGGCTCGTTGCTTCTCCATTTGTAGTTGACCATGTCGATGGCCTTGTTGTTCATAGAGGTGATGGCGTTCTTGGGATAAGCCTCGGCGCGTACGTCATAGAGATTTACGAGAGAGTCGAGGATCTCGCTCCTGCGCTGTGCGTCCTTAGCCTGGGTATAAGCCCAGCGCATAAGCCTTGCACCGTCGATAAACATGTTCTGGCTTGCAGCAGGCGGGCATTTGGCGATAGCCTTCCTCCAGGGAGAAATGGCGTCGGCCATATCGTTCTGCTGAAGATATTGCCTGTAGTAGTTGAGGTTCGTAACGCAATCGACACTGTCCTGACCAGTTCCGTATTTACCCTGCGCGAAAGCCGGGAGGAAAGCCATCAGTGCCAGAATTAATGTTGCTAACTTTTTCATCGTCGTTATGGTTATTTGACAAATTTAATAAATAGTATCAGTTGTACAAAACTTTCTGGAACCACAAGTCGTAGAGGTTGAGTCCCATAGAGAACTTCACGTAACGCTCCCGCACATTGCCGGGGGTGGTGAGGCTGGCAGCTCCGGCCAGGGAAGTCTGGCCAAGGTCGACGGCGAATGAAACAGAGGTGCGGCGGTTGTAAACCGGCAGGGCGAAGCCCAGCGTGATGCCGTTGGTAGTAACCTGTTTGCCGTCTATCATTATGTATTGTGTCTTATGATAAGCGCCGAGGCGGTATGTTACGGTGCGAAGATAATAACGCACGTCGTATCTGTTGGGGATGAACTCGAAGCCTGCATTGAAAGACTGGGCCGCGCCGGTCGAGAAGTTCACTCCGGGAGTCGGGTCGAAAACGCAGCCCGTCCAGTCCTGGCGGGTATAGTCAAATCCGAACATCCATGAATCGGTCTTGCGGAGGGTGAATCCCACAGCTATCTCCCGCGGAATCTTATACTCTACAGAATAACTGTTGTTGAGGGTGGTGTCTGAATAGTTGCCGCCGCTTGCATAGGCGATGTCGGTATAATCACCTTTGAGCTTTGATCCGAGTTTGTAGGTAGCACCGAGCGTGAGAGACATGCCGTCGCCTATGGGCTGCTCGTACTGCAGGCCGAGTTTGGCAGAGAAGCCGCGAGGCACCACAGTCCAGCTGCGGCTGGCGGTACGCTGATATTCGTTGGTGTTGAAGTCGGTACTGGTGTTGCGTTTTATAGTACCTATATAAAATATACCGTCAGCTCCGAGGCTCAGGCGGTCGAACAGGGTTACGCCGGCTCCTGCGAAGAGCTGGTTGATGCCGCCCTGGCCAGAGCGGAAATACTGCACGTCACCCAGGGTGGCGAGCACTTCGTCTTTGTACTCGTGAAAGGTGAAGGCATAGCCGCTGTTGCTGTACGGCATGATTCCAACCTTGAAGGCGGAATGTTTGTATATGGGGAAAGACGCAACTACGTGATCTATGTTGAACAGGTTCTTCGCGCTTTTGGCAAGCTGTCCGTCAGAGCCGGCTCCGGCAAACACCAGGTTTGACTGCTTCACACCGAAGTCCACCATGAAAGCGTCCGCTTCGCGGGCAGTCACGGCAGCCGGGTTCAGAAGGTTGATGAGGCCGGGATCCCGCACGCCGATGCCGATGCCACCCATGGCGGCGGTGTTCTGGTCGCCAACAGATTCGATCTGGCCTATTCCGAAAAGAGAGTAGGGAGAATAGGCAGAATAGGCTTCCTGCGCCACTGCCGGGAGCGACATCACCAGAACTGCGAGAGATATGAAAAGTTTTTTCATTTTCAGGTTCATAACAATTCTATAACAGCCTCCAAACCTATCAGGACCAGGTCCTGCTCCACTGTCGCCTTACCGTCCAGAGCCTCCGCGAAGCGGACTGAGTTACCTCCGGTGAGGATCAGCTTGCGGCTCGGATGTGCTGCGACGTAGCCCTTTATCTCAAACACTATGCCGAGAATATTACCAGCGGCCAGCGCGGTGTCCAGGTCGTAGCCTATGCAGTCTATGTCGCGGATGTCGTGGCTGTCCAGAAAATCGTCCGGATTGAGGTAGGGAATCTTGGCGGTGTAGTAGCTCAGGGCGCGGTAGCGGGTGCGCAGGCCAAGCGAGATTGAGCCGCCCCGGTAGTATGGATACACTACGTCAGGGGCTGCTGCGTCGCGGGCGGCATCGATGAATTCCACCGTTGTGGCGGTGCCGAAATCGAACACAAGTTTGTCCTGCAGCGGATAGAGCACCTCCGCGCCGAAAATGGCCGCCATACGGTCGGCTCCCATGCCGAGGGGCATGTGGGCCAGTACGGTCAGGGGATCGGACGGCGCCGGGGCCTTGCTTTTCAACAGGTCGGCCACGAACTCCTCGTCGAAATTGACAAAGCGGCTGCACATGCGCTCCAGCTTCTTCTCCAGATAAACGCTGCGTTTGCGCACGTTGCTCAGCACTATAGTGTCGGCCTTGCGGCCTTCCAGGCGCTTGCGCACATAGGATATCGATTCCTTCTGTGTAGAGAACCTGACTACGTCGGCACCGGCCAGCCGCTGTGACGGTTGGGCAGGGCAGAACGCCACTTTGCACGAGGTATTGCCTATGTCGATAAGTATGTTCATGGCTTGGGCTGAACTGCAAATATAATAATTTTTATATCTTCGCGGGCAAATGACCGAGGGTCAGAACACTTTTTCTCAGGCAAATACCTTTGTCAATCTCGAAACTGTCCGTGGTACGGTTTCGGCGAAGGCCGTTTATTTCTCAAAAATAGCAAAACAGCTGAAAGGCAAAGCCTTGCACCTTGTCGTCATGGAAAACAAGAAACAGGCTCTGTTTTTCTCCAGCGACCTTTACAACTTTTTCAGCGACGAATCCGTATTTTTCCTGCCCCTGTCGGGCGGCAAGAATTCCAAAGATTCGCTGAAGGGCGTGTCTGAGAAGGTGCAGCGCACTGCGGCCCTGGCCGCCATAGAGGGCTTTTTCAGCAAGACGCAGGCCGACGACCTGCCTCAGCTGCTGGCCTCCACCGCTTCGGCGGATATCCCGGACAGCCTCACCGACCGCAAGACCGGCAGAGACCAGACTGTGGTGGTGGCTTATCTGGAGTCTCTCTCCGAGAAGGTGCTTCGCAAAAAGACAACCCGCGAGAATGTCCTTTCTATCGCTGTCGGACAGCGCGTCAGCCACGATACGCTGAAAGAACTGCTGCAGAGCATCGGCTTTGTCAAGGCCGATTTCGTCACCCGGCCCGGCGAATTTGCGCTCCGCGGGTCTATAGTGGACATCTTCTCTTTTGCCGACAACCGGCCCTACAGGGTGGATTTCTTCGGAGACGAGGTGGAGAGCATCGCTCATTTCGATGTCGACAGCCAGCGCAGTGCGGACAGTCTGGAGCAGGTGGAGATCTGCCCCGACCTTTTTGAGAATTTCGAGGAGAAAGATTATGTGGATCTGGCGGAAGTCCTGCCTGGCAAGACCGTCGTGTGGATGGAGAATGACTTCGTGGAGCAGAAACTCGGCGTGGCGGGGTTTGAGAAGCGCATGCTGCCGGCCGAGGTTAAGGCGCTGCCGCAGCCTGTCTTCAACAAGAATTTCGAAATACTGGTGCATGACATCGCCGAGAAGCAGGCCCAGGGCTATAAGGTTAACATACTTTCTGTCAATCCCAACCAGGTGTTCCGTATGCAGCAGGTGCTGCGGGAATTCTCTTCTTCGCAAGCCATAATCCCGCCGGCCTTCATGGACATTTCGCTGCACGAAGGTTATGTGGACTGCGTTTCCAAGAACTGTTATTACACCGACCACCAGATATTCGAGCGCTACCATAAGATAAAGGTGCGCCGCGAGGTGGATCCGGCAGAACGGCTCACCATAAACGCCCTGATGAGCTTCAACATCGGAGACTATGTGGTGCACATCGACCATGGCATCGGACAGTTCGGCGGACTGGTGAAGACGGTTATCGGCGACAAGGTGC
>JAFZKU010000200.1 GCA_017551785.1 Bacteroidales bacterium
CCTGCAGCAGCTTCTTCTCGTTCTCCCAGCGTGCCATCAGGTCTTCGCGCTCCTTGCCGAGGGTGGCCAGCTGCTCCTTGATGGTCTCAAGCTTGGGCGACTCGCCCTCGCGCTTGATGGCCTCGCGCTCAATCTCCAGCTGTTTGATCTTGCGGTTCAGCTCGTCGATGGGTTCGGGCACTGAGTTCATCTCCAAACGCAGCTTGCTGGCGGCCTCGTCGATAAGGTCGATGGCCTTGTCGGGCAGGAAACGGTTGGTGATGTAACGGTTAGAAAGCTCCACGGCGGCGATGATGGCGTCATCCTCGATGCGGACTTTGTGGTGGTTCTCGTATTTCTCCTTGAGGCCCCTGAGGATAGAGATGGACTCGGCCGGAGTCGGCTCGTCTACCATCACTATCTGGAAACGGCGTTCCAGAGCCTTGTCGGTCTCGAAATACTTCTGATATTCGTCGAGGGTGGTGGAGCCGATGGCCCTCAAATCACCCCTGGCCAGGGCAGGCTTCAGGATGTTTGCAGCATCCATGGCTCCGCTTGTACGTCCGGCGCCTACCAGAGTGTGTATCTCATCGATGAAAAGGATTATCTCGCCGTCGCTGCCGGATACGGCCTCGATGACTCCTTTAAGCCTTTCCTCGAACTCGCCCTGATATTTCGCACCGGCGATAAGGGCGCCCATGTCCAGTGAATATATCTTCTTCGTCTTCAAGTTCTCGGGGACATCGCCGTTGACGATACGCTGTGCGATGCCTTCCGAAATCGCAGTCTTGCCGACGCCGGGTTCTCCAACGAGAATAGGGTTGTTTTTAGTCCTTCTGCTCAAGATCTGGAGAACACGACGGATTTGCTCGTCCCTGCCTATGACGGGGTCGAGTTTGCCTTGTTTAGCCCGCTCGTTAAGATTGACGGCGAACTTGTCAAGCATTTCCAAATTGTTGTTGTTCATATTGTTGATCTCCTTTCGGGACATGTATATCTCAATTAATGCACCACTCGCGAAAAACTGACAATATGGCAGACAAGGAGGAAAAGATTCTTTTTTGTATATTTGTGGAAACGAAGTGAACTAAAACCTTAAGAAATGCTCACAGTACTCTATATCCTCGGTGTTGCCCTCGGCCTCTGGTGCGTATATGACCTGTTCAAGAACAAGACCATCGACGTGGTCCTGAAGATAATAATCGCCATCATCCTGCTGTCTTGCAGCTGGGTAGGTGTGCTGGTTTATTATTTCCTTGTAAGGAACAGACTTAAATAAGCCTTTCGAGACATTTCTGCAGGGAAACCTGCCACTGCGGCACGTCGAGCCCGAGCTCGGCGGCTATCTTGCTTTTGTCCAGATATGAATAGGAGGGACGCACGGCTTTCTGCGGATACTCGCTGCTGGTCACGGGGTTAACTTTGCAGGGCAGGCCGGCCTGACGCATGATTTCGCAGGAGAATTCATACCAGGTGCAGACTCCTTCATTGCTGTAGTTGTATATCTCTCCCTTCTTCTCGCTGGCCAGAGGGAGGAGTTTAAGAATCACGGCAGCCAGGTCTTCAGAATAAGTGGGGCTGCCGGCCTGGTCGTTTACCACATTGATGGCCGGCCGGGTAGAACCGAGATACAGCATTGTCTTTAGGAAGTTCTTTCCGTAGGGAGAATAGAGCCATGCTGTACGGATGATGATGCCGGAAACCCCGGATGTCCTGAAGATGAATTCAGACTCGGCCTTGCTGCGGCCATAGACCGACAACGGGGCGGGAGCGTCGGTCTCCAGATACGGAGAGCCCTTTGATCCGTCAAACACGAAATCTGTGGAAATCTGGATCAGCGAGGCGTCTGCCTGAAGCGCTGCATCGGCCAGTATGGCTACGCCGTCGCAGTTGATGCGGCGGCAGAGCTCAGGCTCGTCTTCGGCCTTCTCCACGTTGGTCCAGGCTGCGCAGTTGATTATAGTGCCGACGGAATTGTCGGCTATGCATGCAGCGACGGCTTCCGGATCGCAGATGTCCAGGGGGAGGATGCCGTCGGCAGGGAGATAGTCCGTGAAGATAAAGCAGTCGCTTCCCGCAGTCATCCTGCGGATTTCACTGCCAAGCTGCCCGCAGGCGCCGGTAACAAGAACTTTTCTCTGTTTTTGCATATCTGAGTAACAAAGATAAACTATATTTGCATATAATATCTTAACTATGGATTACAATACCCAAAGGGAACAATTGATATTGCCTGAATACGGAAGGCACGTGCAGAAGATGTTGGAGCAGGTGTGCGAGATTGAGGACCGAGAGAAGCGCACCCAGCAGGCCCAGGCAGTGGTCAACGTAATGGGCACCCTCAATCCCCATATGAGGGACTATCCCGATTACAAGCATAAACTCTGGGATCACGCCCACATAATTTCAGGATACCGTCTGGACGTCGACGGGCCTTACGAGGCTCCCGTAAAGGAAGAGCATGAGAGTAAGCCCGAGCCTATCGGATACTCTACCGAGCCGATACGCAAGACCTGCTACGGCCGCAATATCCAGAACATGATAGACCTTATCGTGGACTGCGACAAGGGCGAGGACGTCCGCAGGGAACTGATCCGTCTGCTGGCCCTCTACATGCGTCAGCAGTACCTCATCTGGAACAAGGACAGCGTTGCAGACGAGACCATATTCCAGGATATGGAGCAGCTCTCGAGAGGCAAGCTTGAGGTGCCGAGAGACATAGTTCTCGGTCCCGTTTCCGGAGAATTCAACCGCCCCGGGTTCTCGTCAGGCAACAACAATAACGGCGGCAAGAACAGAAGATTCAACAAGAAAAAGAGGAAACAGCAGGCATAATGGCCACAACAGCTAAAGGGAAAACCACTGTCAGCAAGAAAAAGAAGCCCGCGAAGAAGAAGGCTTCCGTAAAGCGTCCGAGGCTGACCGACGAGCAGAAAAGCATCGTCAGGATCGTCATGGGCGTTCTTTTCGCCATCATCTGCCTCTTCACAGCCGCTTCACTGATTTCCTACGCCTTCAACTGGGGCGCAGACCAGAGCCTCAAGAGCAATCCCGACCTGTGGCAGTCTTACGTCAGCGCCAACAACGTCTGCGGCAAGATCGGCTACAAATGGGCTGACTTCCTTTTTGCAAAATTGTTCGGCATCGGCGCCTTCTTCGTGCCGGTATTCCTCGGTCTGCTGGCCGTGGCGTGCTTCCGCATCCGCAAGGTCAGGGTGCTCAGAGCATTCGTGCTGTCTCTTTTCGGCTGCATCATCTTTTCAGTAATTGCTGCCTACATCTCATCATTCTTCAGCAGCCAGGCCTTGTTCTCGACCGGTGTGGGAGGTTCTTACGGCAGTCTGTCCAACACCTGGCTCTGCAGTATGATCGGCAAGCTCGGAGCGGGCGGAGTGCTGCTTTTCCTGCTGTTCGTATGGCTTATCCTTCTTACCCGCAAGGTTGCCCTCTGGTTCGACAAGTTTATATATGGTGCATTCCACAGGGAGAAAAAGCCAGTTGAGGTTGTGGAAGAAGAAGACGACGAGATGGACGATGAAGACGACGAAGACATTGACGACGATGACCTCTTCAAAGATGATGAAGAAGAGGACGACACTGAAGTGGAGACAGAAGATGAAACTCAGCAGGCTGTACCTCTCGAAGTTGAAGACGACACCCTCATCAATGCCGACGATTTCTTCGTAACGCCTGAAGATGAGACTGTGGAAACCGCTCCCGCAGACGACTCTTCCGCAGAGGCCAAACCCGTGCCCGGGCAGGACGCTGTGCAGGACGTCGAACTGGTGGTGGAAGCCGACGAGAACGATATCTTCAAGAATCTTTCCGAGGAAGAGAAGGACCGCATCTACGATCCCCGTCTCGACCTTTCGAACTATACTTTCCCTGGTCTGAATCTGCTCGAGGATTACCGCAACCTGCAGTACGAGGTGTCCCGCGAGGAGCTTGAGAAGAATAAAGTCCGCATAGTCAACTCTTTGAGCTGCTATAAGATCAAAGTGGAGAGCGTAGTGGCCAAACGCGGCCCGACAGTCACTCTTTATCGTATCCGTCTGGCCGAAGGTATCCGCATCGCTACCGTCAAGAGGCTTGAAGAAGACATAGCCATGTCTCTCGGCGCCAAAGGCGTCAGGGTCCTCACCCTGTCAGATGCCATCGGTATCGAGGTCGCCAACGAGCATCCGAGCGTAGTTCCGCTGAAGGCCGTACTCAATTCGCCTCAGTTCGTAGAGCAGAGAGAGAAGATGGAACTGCCGGTGGCCCTCGGTATCACGGTCACCAGCGAGCCGTTCTTCATGGACCTGGCCAAGATGCCGCACCTGCTCGTGGCAGGAGCAACGGGTACCGGTAAGTCTGTGGGCTTGAACGCAATCATCACTTCACTGCTCTTCACCAAGCATCCCAGCGAGCTGAAGTTTGTGATGGTAGACCCCAAAAAGGTTGAGCTCGACTTCTACCGTCTGCTGGAGAAGCACTATCTGGCCAAGCTGCCCGACGAAGACGAAGCCATAATAACCGACACCAACAAAGTAGTCCGTACGCTGAAATCTCTCTGCATCGAGATGGACAACCGCTACGAGCTGCTGCGCATCGCCGGTGAGAGGAAGATTACAGAGTATAACGAGAAGTTCCTGCGCCGCAAGCTGAACCCTCTCAAGGGTCATGCATACATGCCGTACATAGTGGTTGTAATCGACGAGTTCGCCGACCTGCTGATGACTGCCGGAAGGGAAGTCGAGGAGCCGATAGCCCGTCTGGCCCAGAAGGCCCGCGCCGTAGGCATCCACCTCGTTATCGCCACCCAGAGGCCTACTACTGATGTGATTACCGGTACCATCAAGGCTAACTTCATATCACGTATAGCCTTCAAGACATACTCTTCAGTAGACTCGAAGACCATTCTCGACCAGCCTGGCGCAAACAGGCTTATCGGCCGCGGCGACATGCTCGTAGCATATCCGGGCATCGACATCACCCGCGTGCAGTGCGCCCTCATCGAGACGGCCGAAGTAGACCGCATCACCAAGTTCATCGACAGCCAGCAGGGTTACGATCATGCGTTCTTCCTTCCGGATGTGGATGACGAAGAAGGAGAAGCCGCCGGCGGCGCAGACCTTCACAAGCGCGACAAACTCTTCGAGGAAGCCGCCAAGCTCGTAGTCCA
>JAFZKU010000201.1 GCA_017551785.1 Bacteroidales bacterium
ATCGTACCTTTGCTGCAGTCTATGAAAAAAGTATGTACATATCCTTCGATTGCGATACGACGTGTCCGACGTTAAGCCGGCGGCGTGATTTCAGCTCGCGTTTCGCACAGGCTTTTTTCAATCTTTCCGGGACAGCAGAATCCCACCCCCTATTTTCCGATAAAAATCATTTTATTCACGTCAGATGAATATATCTATATTTGTGGCTGATGGAAGCCACGCCAAATATGCACAGGCTATATGCGATGAAATTTATCTTTCAGCGCAGGAAAGAGGCACCGGCATCGCCCGCCGTACACCCGAATACATAATCGAGAAAATGAACGCCGGCAAAGCCGTCATCGCCCTGACCGACGAAGGCGAGTTCGCAGGTTTCTCATACATCGAAACATGGAGCCACAAACAGTTCGTAGCCAACTCAGGACTTATCGTCAACCATAAATACCGCAAGATAGGCCTCGCCTCCAAGATCAAGGAGCGCATTTTCCGCCTGTCGAGGGAGCTCTATCCCGACGCCAAGATCTTCAGCATCACCACTGGCCTGGCCGTGATGAAGATCAACACCGCCCTCGGTTTCAAACCCGTGACTTTCTCCGAGCTGACTGACGACGAGGAATTCTGGAAAGGCTGCGAAGGCTGCAAGAACTTCGACATCCTCACCCGCAACAACTACGAGAGATGCCTCTGCACCGGCCTTCTCTACGACCCCATGGAACACATTAAAATCGATATAAAATAAGACTATATATGGACAAGAAGAAAAAAGTAGTGGTAGCGTTCAGCGGCGGACTCGACACGTCCTATACCGTGATGTACCTCGCAAAAGAAAAAGGATTTGAAGTACACGCAGCCTGCGCCAACACCGGCGGATTCAGTGCAGAGCAGCTGAAGACCAACGAAGAGAACGCCTACAAGCTCGGCGCCACCAAATATGTTACTCTCGACGTAACGAAAGAATACTACGACAAGAGCTTGAAATATATGGTCTGGGGCAATGTGCTTCGCAACGGCACCTACCCCATCAGCGTTTCTTCAGAGCGTATCTTCCAGGGCATGGCCATAGCCAAATATGCGCGCGAGATCGGAGCTGACGCCATCGCCCACGGTTCTACCGGAGCCGGCAACGACCAGGTGCGCTTCGACATGACCTTCCTGGTCATGTGCCCGGGAGTGGAGATAATCACCCTCACCCGCGACGGCAACCTGTCCCGCAAGGACGAAGTGGACTACCTCAATGCTCACGGATTCAACGCCGATTTCGCGAAGCTTAAGTACTCCTACAACGTTGGCATCTGGGGCACGTCAATCTGCGGCGGCGAGATTCTCGACAGCAAGCAGGGCCTGCCCGAAAGCGCCTACCTGAAGCAGGTGACCAAGAAGGGCAGCGAGATCCTCAGCCTCGGTTTCGAAAAGGGCGAGCTCAATAGCGTAAACGGCAAGGTATTCAGCGACAAGATAGCAGCCATTCAGGCTGTGGAGGCAATCGGCTGTGCATACGGCATCGGCCGTGACATGCACGTCGGCGACACCATAATAGGCATCAAGGGCCGCGTAGGTTTCGAAGCCGCAGCCCCCATGCTGATAATCGGAGCCCACAAGTTCCTCGAGAAATTCACCCTGAGCAAATGGCAGCAGTACTGGAAAGACCAGGTGGCTAACTGGTACGGCATGTTCCTGCACGAGAGCCAGTATCTGGAGCCCGTGATGAGGGACATCGAGGCCATGCTCGAGAGCAGCCAGCGCAATGTGAACGGCACCGTGACCCTGGAGCTGAGGCCTTACGGCTTCTCTACAGTCGGCGTCGATTCTCCCGACGACCTCGTGAAGTCTAAGCTCGGAGAATACGGCGAGACCCAGAAGGGCTGGACCGCAGAGGACGCCAAGGGCTTCATCAAGGTCACCTCTACCCCTCTCAGAGTTTACTACGGCAACCATAAAGACGAAATGATATGATCAAGGCCGCTATCGCAGGAGGCACCGGCTACACGGCCGGGGAACTGCTCAGAATCCTCATCCGGCATCCCGAGGTGGAAGTGACGGACGTGCTCAGCACCACCAGTGCCGGCAAGCCGGTCACCAGTTTCCATCGCGACCTGCTCGGCGAGACTGAACTCGCCTTCACCGACAGCCTCAGCGGCAACGAGGATGTGATATTCCTCTGCCTCGGCCACGGTCTGTCCCGGGAATTCCTCGACACACATGAACTGCCGGAAGGCTGCAAGATAATCGACCTCGGCAACGACTTCCGCACGGAGCCCGACTATAAGGACCGCCATTTCATCTACGGCCTTACCGACGTCTTCAAGATCCAGATCAGCGGCTGCGACTACGTAGCCAACCCGGGCTGCTTCGCTACCGCCATCCAGCTGGCTTCAGTGCCTCTGGCTGCGATGCATCTGCTTCAGGACGAGCTGCACGTTACGGCCATCACCGGATCCACCGGAGCCGGCCGCAAGCTCTCCGAGACCACCCACTTCAGCTACCGTACCGACAACATTTCGGTCTACAAGCCGTTCACCCACCAGCATCTGGGCGAGATCTGCCAGACTCTTGAAATCCTCGGCGGCAGCTGCCCCCAGGTGAACTTCGTGCCGATGAGAGGCGACTTCGCCCGCGGCATCTTCGCAAGCGTCTACACAAAATGCGAGATGGACGTAGCCCAGCTGACGGAGCTTTACCAGAACTATTACAGCGACTCCCCCTTCGTATTCGTGAGCGAAGAGCCCATTAGCATGAAAGAGGTGGTCGGCACCAATAAATGCCTGCTGCATGTCGACAGCCACAACGGCTATGCCCACATTACTTCGATAATCGACAACCTCACCAAGGGCGCCAGCGGCCAGGCAGTGGAAAACATGAACCTTATGTTCGGCCTCGAGCAGACCACCGGACTGAAGTTCAAAGCAAATTACTACTAATGGAACTTTTCAAGACATATAAACTCTGGCCCATCGAGCCCGTCAAGGGCAGCGGCTGCCATGTCTGGGACAAGGAAGGCACGCAGTATCTGGACTTCTACGGAGGCCATGCCGTGATTTCCATCGGACACTGCCACCCCACCTACGTGGAGATGATGCAGCAGCAGCTCACAAAGCTCGGCTTCTACTCCAACGCTGTGGAGAACTCTCTGCAGGTGGAGCTGGCCGCCAGACTCGGCGAGCAGTGCGGCTACCCGAGCCATTCCCTCTTCCTCTGCAACAGCGGAGCCGAAGCCAACGAGAATGCCTTCAAGGCAGCTTCGTTCCACACCGGCCGAAAGAAAATCCTGGCCATAGGCAAGGCCTTCCACGGCCGCACCAGCGGAGCAGTGGCAGCCACCGACAACCCCACAATCCAGTCGGCATTCAACAAGACGCCCAACGTGACCTTCACTCCGCTGAACGACATCGAGGCGCTGAAGAGCAATCTGGCCACCGGAGAATATGCCGCCCTCATTATGGAAGGCATACAAGGTGTAGCCGGCATCTTTGAACCTTCAGCCGCATTCTGGAAGGCAGCCCGCCAGGCCTGCGACGCCACCGGCACCCTTCTGATCGCCGACGAGATCCAGAGCGGCTACGGACGCAGCGGCCGGTTCTTCGCCCACCAGTATGCCGGCGTTGAAGCCGACATAATCAGCGTAGCCAAAGGCATGGGCAACGGCTTCCCCATCGGAGCCATCCTCATTTCCGACAAGATAGAGGCCCGCTACGGCATGCTCGGCACTACTTTCGGCGGCAACCACCTGGCCTGCACCGCAGCCCTCGCAGTGCTGAAAGTCATGAAGGAAGAAAGGCTGGTGGACAACGCAGCCGCCGTGGGGCAATACCTCATGGACGGACTGAAAGGCAACAAGGCGATAAAGGAACTGCGCGGAAAAGGTCTGATGATAGGCATCGAGCTTAATGAAGACTGGCTCGACCTCCGCGACCGTCTCCTTTTCGAAAAGCATATATTCACCGGAGGCGCCGGCAAGAACGTCATAAGGCTGCTGCCCCCGCTCATGATAAGCCGCAAAGATGCGGACGCATTCCTCGAAGCATTCAACACACTTACGCTATGAGACAATTCTTAGGACCTCAGGACCTGCCTGGCATCGACTACGCCCTCGAACAGGCCAGATACATAAAGCAGAACCGCTTCGCAGACCAGGCTCTCGGCAAGAACAAGACCATGCTGCTGGTGTTCTTCAACTCCAGCCTCCGCACAAGGCTGAGCACCCAGAAGGCTGCCATGAACCTAGGCATGAACACCATCGTACTGGACATCAACCAGGGCGCATGGAAGCTCGAGACTGAGCGCGGCGTCATAATGGACGGTGACAAGAGCGAGCACATCCTCGAAGCCATCCCCGTTATGGGCAACTACTGCGACATAATCGGAGTGCGCTCATTCGCAGGCCTCAAGGACAAAGCCTATGACTACAGCGAGACCATCCTCCGTCAGTTCATGGATTATTCCGGCAAGCCGGTGATAAGCATGGAGAGCGCTACGGTGCACCCCATGCAGGCCTTCGCCGACCTGATCACCATCGAGGAGCACAAGAAGAAAGCCCGCCCGAAGGTGGTGCTGACATGGGCTCCCCACCCCAGAGCTCTTCCCCAGGCAGTTCCCAACTCATTCGCGCAGTGGATGAACGCAGCTGGCTACGAGCTCGTAGTGACCCATCCGAAGGGCTATGAACTCGAGCCCGAATTCGTAGGCGACGCTGTTGTAGAATACGACCAGGACAAGGCCCTCAAAGGCGCCGATTTCGTATATGCGAAGAACTGGTCGGCATGCATGGAACCTCACTACGGGCAGATCCTGTCGACCGACCGCAGCTGGACCGTCACCACCGAGAAGATGGCCCTTACCGACAATGCATTCTTCATGCATTGCCTGCCCGTGCGCAGGGGCATGATCGTGAGCGACGATGTAATCGAATCTCCTCAGAGCCTCGTTATCCCCGAGGCCGCAAACAGGGAGATAAGCGCCCAGACCGTTATCAAGGAAGTATTGAAATCATTATAATGAGAACTCTGTCAGTCATAAAGATAGGCGGCAACGTCGTAGACAGCCCGGAGGCCCTGGATGCTTTTCTGGACGATTTCGTGGCCATACCTAACGACAAGATCCTGGTGCATGGCGGCGGAGTGATGGCCAGCCAGACCCTCCGCAAGCTCGGCATCGAACCGAAGATGGTGGACGGCCGCAGGATTACCGACGAGCAGACCCTCAAGGTTGCAGTGTCGGTGTATGCCGGATGGCTCAACAAGACCATCGTGGCGAAGCTCCAGGCCAGGCGCTGCAACGCACTCGGTCTGTCAGGAGCTGACGGAGATGTCATAGAGGCTGACATAAGGCCCAAAGAGCCCATCGATTTCGGTTTCGTGGGAGACGTAAGAAGCGTCGACATAAAGTTTCTGGACATGCTGCTGGAGCAGGGCATCACACCGGTGATCTGCGCCGTTACGCATGACCGCAAAGGAACACTTCTCAACACCAACGCCGACACCATAGCATCGTGTGTGGCCAGAGCCATGGCTGCCATAAGGCAGGTATCCCTCACCTTCTGCTTCGAGAAGAACGGAGTGCTGTCAGATCCTGAAGATGAGAACAGCGTCATCTCACACATAGACCGGGCCGGTTTCGCCGAGATGAAAGCATCAGGCGTCGTATCGGCCGGCATGATACCGAAGCTCGACAATGCCTTCGCCGCAATAGACGCAGGCGTCCAGAGAGTCATCATTAAAAATTCAGCCAATCTTGGCAAAGCGATAGGAACAGTAATAGAATGAGCGACATCAGCCAATATACCGACCAGGCCTGCGATCTGCTGTCCCAGATGGTCAGAATCCCTGCCGAAAGCTTCCATGAGACCAGGCGGGCCGACTTCCTGTGCTCTTACCTCGAGTCGGAAGGACTGTCTCCGGCAAGGTATGGGAACAACATAGTCGTAAGGCAGGACGAGAACGATCCGGACAAGCCGGTGCTGATGCTCAACGCACATATCGACACCGTAGCCGCGGCATCCGGATACAGCTTCGATGCGGTCAACCCGCCTGCAGATGCAAAAAGGATACTCGGACTTGGCAGCAACGACGACGGAGCAAGCGTGGTGTGCATGATATTCACCTTCATCCACGCCGTCAGAGAGCACCTTGAACTTCCTGTGAACCTGATGCTTGCGCTTAGCTGCGAAGAGGAGCGTTCCGGTGAGAGAGGAATGCGGATGCTAAGACGCATAGTAGAGCGAGAAGCCGACTTCGCAATAGTCGGTGAGCCTACCGGGATGCAGGTCGCAGTGGCTGAGAGAGGACTGCTGGTGGTGGATGCAATAAGCAAAGGCCGCAGCGCACATTGCGCGCATGCGGAGCTCGGAGTCAATGCAATCTACGAAGCCGTCGGAGCTATCTCTGCTATACGCAGCCTGAAGTTCGGCAAGGTCTCCCCCACAATGGGCCCGGTTGGCCTGAACATCACCCAGATAAATGCCGGCACGGCCCACAATGTAATCCCGGATTCATGCAGTTTCGTGATAGACATCCGCACGACCGACAGCTATACCAATGAAGAGATAATGAGCCTGCTGCAGCAGGCTGCGCCGGACTGCGAGATGACGGCCCGCAACATGCTCAACCATGCCTCGGCCACTCCGCAGGGCCACCCGCTTCTCGCCACAGCCGAAGCGCTCAAGCTAAGCACATACGTCTCTCCCACCACATCCGACTGGATGAGGCTGTCCATACCGGCCATCAAGATGGGCCCGGGCGACAGTAACCGCTCCCACAAGGCAGACGAGTGCGTATACCGCAGCGAGATTGCCGACGGACTTAAGAAATATATGGAATTCATAACGAATATACGTTTGTAACATGCAGACACTCTGGAACAAAGGCGTTTCAGCCACTGACATTGTGGAAGACTTCACGGTCGGAAATGACCGCGAGCTCGACCTCAAGCTTGCAAAATACGATGTGCTGGGCTCAAAAGCCCACATCGCCATGCTGGCAGAAGTAGGACTCCTCGCAAAAGATGAGGAGCAGATCCTGCAGAAGGAGCTCGACAACATACTTGGGCAGATCGAGGCCGGCAAATTCGTCATGGAAGACGAAGCCGAAGACATCCATTCCCAGATAGAGATCCTGCTTACCCGCAGGCTTGGCGACATCGGCAAGAAGATCCATTCCGGCCGCAGCCGCAACGACCAGGTGTTGGTCGACCTGAAGCTCTACATGCGTGACGAACTGGATGCTATGGCAGAGGAAGTGCTTGCGCTCTTCACACAGTACCAGAGCTTTAGCGAGAAATACAAGGAAGTGCTGCTGCCGGGCTACACCCACGCCCAGGTAGCAATGCCCTCCTCTTTCGGCCTTTGGTTCGGCGCCTATGCAGAGACTCTCGCCGACGACATGGTGATGATCCGCGCCGCCCGCAAGATAGCCGACCAGAACCCCCTCGGCTCCGCAGCCGGCTACGGCAGTTCGTTCCCCCTCGACAGGAAGATGACCACCCGCCTGCTCGGCTTCGAAGACCTCCACTGGAACTCTATAGCAGCCCAGATGAGCCGTTCTAAAGCCGAGAAAGCTGTCGCAGCAGCGATTGCCGCCGTCAGCAGCACCCTCAACAAGTTCGCCGCCGACTGCTGCATGTACATGTGCACCAATTTCCGTTTCATATCGTTCCCCGACTCGCTGACCACAGGCAGCAGCATAATGCCGCACAAGAAGAATCCCGACGTATGGGAGATGGTGCGAGCCAAGACCAACCGCCTGCAAAGCGTCCAGAACGAGATTGCCCTGCTGTCCACCAACCAGCCCCACGGCTATCACAGAGACTACCAGCTGCTGAAGGATATCCTCTTCCCCGCTTTCGACATGATGCACTCATGCCTGCGCATGACCGGCTACATGCTCGACCACATTATCGTAAACGAGCACATCCTCGAACTGGAGAGCAAGTACGACCCTATGTTCACTGTAGAAGTTGTGAACAACAAGGTGGTGTCAGGCGTGCCGTTCAGGGATGCCTACAAGGAAGTAGGAATAGCCGTGCAGGAAGGTCGCTTCAAATTCGACAAGCCTACTGCAGCTTCGCAGCTTGCCCACACTCATGAGGGCAGCATCGGAAATCTTTGTACAGAAGAGATAAAGAAGAAAATGGACAAAGCCTCTAAATGGTGATGTCCAGGCCGTTTGCATCTTCCCAGATGCAGTCGATCAGATGAACCTCGCTGTCTGCGATTACTTTCAGATCGCAGCTGTATTTCTTTGCCCAGCGACGGCGTATGCTGTGGAAGCCTTTTGTCAGATAGGCATGCACTATCGGGCTGACTCTCAGCTGCAGTGAGCTGTGGCCACGGTCTCTTACCAGCATTTCAAGCTGATTTTCAAGGTGCTCGTCAAGAACTAGAGTCGACGACACATGCCCTGTACCATGACAGGTAGGACAGATTTCGCTGGTGTCGATCTGGGTGACGGGACGCACCCTCTGGCGGGTGATCTGCATCAGCCCGAACTTGGTGAGAGGCAGCACGGTATGTTTTGTGCGGTCGGCAGCCATGAATTCCTGCATCTTGGCGAAGAGTTCGTTGCGATGCTCCTGGGTATTCATGTCGATGAAATCGACTATCACGATACCGCCCATGTCGCGCAGCCTCATCTGGCGCGCTATCTCTTCGGCGGCGAAGATGTTGACCTCCAGAGCGTTC
>JAFZKU010000202.1 GCA_017551785.1 Bacteroidales bacterium
AGACACATGCGCTGCATCCAGCATTTCGTGGTCTTCTTCCAGATAAATCGTGCCCAGGTCCTTTGCTTCACTATTCCAGGAGAAATTGAGATAGTGCTCTTTCGTGTAGGTCTTGAAGCCCAGGAGTTCCACGGTCAGGTTATAGGTGCCCCGTGTGACTTTCGTAATCTTGGCCAGGCCGGTCGTGTCGGTCAGGGTGAAATTGGTGATGAGCGTGTCGTTTTTCGCTCTCAAATAAACCGAGGCGAACTCCACCGGCTTTTCAGATCCGGATTCCAATACCTTTACCTTGACGGTTCCCTGTACGGAAAGCATATCTGTCGTTACCGTAAAAACCTGTGATGAGGCAGGCCGGCTGAAGAAGAGCCCCGGCAACAAAAACAGGAGATAAACCAAACGCTTCATAATCACTTTTCAACAAACGGCCCCAAGCTCTCGCCCCATTTCGGGGAAAGACCGGTTTCCATCGTGAAGCGGTCCGGGTCGAAACCGGCGACGATGCGACGTACGACTCCTTGTTCATCCGTATAGTAATAGGTCGGGATTCCGTGGACTCCCATCTTCTTGTCGAGGGGTCCTTCTTTGCCCTGAAGGTCGGAAATCACCAGATAGGGTTCCAGTTGGAAGGACTTTACCCTTTTCTGCAGCTCGGCCAGCGAACCGGCATAGACGTAGGCCACGATGGCCAGGCTGTCGCGGTCGGTGGCGGAGAGCAGGTCTTTGAACCAGGTGTGTGTGCTGCGCTTGATCCAGCCCCAGCCTTCGTAGATGAGCAGTATGCGCTTGCCATCGGTCACCGACCAGTCGAAGGGTTTTCCGTCCGGCCCGACCCCATCGAAATGGGGCAGCGCGTCTCCGACCAGCACTGCTTTTTTCTCAACATACGCCTTCATCGATTTGCCTAGTTGACTTCTCTTTGTCTTGGCATCCAGAGAGTTGTATACTTGAAGCATCTGCTCTCGGGAAAGATTGCCCGCATTGTCACGGACTGCGCGCAGAGCGTCTCCAGAGCCGGTAGCGTTCAGGCAGGCAAGCCTCAGGCGTTCTTCATTCAGTTGGATGAGCGCGCGATTCTCATCCTTGTCCGGCAAGTGGTAATCATATATCTGGCTTTGTTTGGCATTCAGGATCTTCAGTGTGGTAAAATAATCTGTCGCACTACCGCCTGACGCGACGGGGGTTTCCTCCTTCGGATTGCAGGCAGCGAAAAGCAGCATCACAAGGAGGACGGCAAGCAGAGGGTATCTGGTTGTATTCATTGGTTATTGAAGGTGACGTTAGCGATGAATGCGCCGTTGCGGGCCTTCTCTCCATAAATGGGCACGGCCTCTTCTGCGTGCAGGAAGGCGAACCATTTCATTACCCAGCGGTCAGAAAAGAACTCATGTCGGCGCCAGTACGGGAATTCCACGCCGTTGACAATCAACAGCGGGAAGTCATCGGGATCAGAGATGTTCATGCCGGGCACCAGCCTGAACGGGGAATCCGTCGCCGTGGTGTAGAAACTGACAATCCCGCCAGGAACAGGGTTTCCAAAGATACGGGCCATCTCTGTCGAAGAGAATACGGCCGCCTCGGTTGTTACTCCTTGTGTGGCTACCAGCGCTTCCAGAGAAACAGACTCCCGGTCCAACAGGAGCAGCGGATGCCCCGCCAGCTGATAGTTTACATTCGCATTGGCCAGCAGGGCAATGCCCAGCAAAGGCACGACGTAAATCGTCTTCCACGCCTTACGACGCGATGTCCGAGGATTGTCCATCATCCGGATGCGGCTTTTCAAGAGACTGGCGCTGAATGAGTCAGCCACCTGAAGGCTTTTGGCTTCCGCGACTTTTGAAAGGATAAGCATCTGATAGACCCTCGTATCGGTTCCTTGTTTCAATACCGCCTCGTCGGCCTGATACTCGTGAATGGTCACGATCTCTTTTCGAAGCCGCCACACGAACGGGTTGAACCATTGCATGGCGGTGAAAATGTCGGCCAGCAGCAGATCGAGCGAGTGATGCAGATTGATGTGTGCCCGCTCGTGTGCCAGGATTTCCTGCCTGCCGGCGTTGTAATCGTCCCGAGAAAGCAGGATATGGTTCATCCAACTGCAAGAAACTATCTCGGCATCTACGACGATGAGATTGACGCCCTCCGCCGTACGGACCCGCTCGCCACTTCGTATCAGTTGTATGATCTGTCTGGTTGCCCGCAGCAGCCGGGCTGACATAAAGACCACTCCAGTGACATAGAGCAGGAAGACAGGCCACAGGAGCGGCGGCCTTTTACTGGTGATCTCCTCCAGCAACGGCATCGCCGCCGTGGTGGTAGGCACCAGATCGGTGACCTGCGTCACTTCATTGAGCGATATTGTATGGTGGAAGGTGACGCTACAGAAAGGGAGCAAGAGGCTGACAAGCATACTTCCCAGCAGATAGAACCGGCTCAGTCGGTGCAGCGTCCAATGCCGGAAAACCACCTTATAGAAAAGGTAGAGCAATGCCAGCAGCAAGGCGACCTTTATCTGGTAGATAAGAAAAGTGGCCATAACGACAGGGGTTACTTGTTTTCAATCTCAGCAATCAACTCCTTCAGTTCTTCGACCGTAATCTTTGCGTCTTTGACGAAGGCCGAGACAACCTGGAGATAGGAGTTGCCGCCAAACAGCTTGTCCACCACGGTTGTAAGAGTCGACTCCTGATAGGCTTCCCGCGACACTGCCGGTTCATACTGATAGGTCGGCCCGTAAGTTTTATGGCGCAGGAATCCGTCGGCTTCCAGTGTCCGGACTTGCGTGGAGAGGGTGTTGAAATGCGGCTTCGGATCGGGATAAAGTTCTCGGAGCTCACGCACGAACAGTGCCCCCCGCTCCCAGAAGTATCCCATAATCGCGGCTTCTTTCTTGGTCAGATTTCTCATGGCTTTGTTGATTTACCACAAAGATAAACAAATCTTTTTAGTTTTACAACTATAATGATTAGTTATATTGCTTATGTTCGGCGGGAACGCTAAAGACTGCAGCCACTACTCCTACCGCAACGACAAGCTATAACCTGTCGGGCCTTCATTCAGGAATTCTCCACCATACCCACGCACGGCCC
>JAFZKU010000203.1 GCA_017551785.1 Bacteroidales bacterium
AGGAGAATGTCAACGAACTTGTTGATTACGCAATGGCTCACGGAGTGAACTATTACGACACATCTCCGGCATATCTTCAGGGCCAGAGCGAACTTGCTGCCGGCATAGCTCTGTCGCGCTATCCCCGCAAGGATTATTATATAGCCACCAAGCTGTCGAACTTCGGAGTTTTCTCCCGCCAGGGCACGCAGGATATGTATTACAAGTCGTTCGAGCAGCTGCGTACCGACTATTTCGACTACTATCTGCTCCATGCCATCGGCCGCGGCGGCATTCCTGCCTTCAACGAGAGATATGTCGACAATGACATAATGAGTTTCCTGCTCGCAGAACGCGAGGCCGGCCGCATACGCCAGCTCGGCTTCTCATTCCACGGGATGCAGACTGATTTCGACGATCTGATG
This sequence comes from Bacteroidales bacterium, assembly GCA_017551785.1. Taxonomy (GTDB): domain Bacteria; phylum Bacteroidota; class Bacteroidia; order Bacteroidales; family UBA932; genus Equibacterium. Next base: position 405 of record JAFZKU010000203.1, read on the forward strand.
AAGCTTTATGACAAGTATCACTGGGATTTCGTGCAGATCGAGATGAACTATATGGACTGGAAACACGCCGATCCAAGACAGAATACCAACGCCGCTTATCTCTACGAAGAGCTCGACAAGAGAGAGATTCCTATCACCGTGATGGAGCCTTTGCTCGGTGGCCGTCTGGCGCGTGTCCCGGAGAACGTTTCCAACCTGATGAAGACTCGCGACCCGGATGCATCCGTGGCCTCCTGGGCTTTCCGCTTCGTTGGTTCACACCCGAGGGTGCTGACTGCGCTGAGCGGTATGACCTATATGGAGAACCTGGTGGAGAATGTAGACACTTTCTCTGACTTCAAGCCGATGAATGAAGAAGAGCTTGAGTTTATGGACCAGCTTGCCGGCCTGATGGCGGAATATCCTATGATCAACTGCAACAACTGCCAGTACTGCATGCCTTGCCCTTACGGCGTAGATATCCCGGGCATATTCATGCATTACAATTCCATCGTTACGGAAGGAAAGATGCCGCTCAGCAAGGATCAGAGGGAGTTCCGCAAGCTGCGCAGGAACTACCTGACGACCTATTCGAAGGCCATCGAGAGTCTGCGTCAGGCCGACCACTGCATCGGATGCCATCAGTGTATAGAGCACTGCCCGCAGAGCATCTCCATCCCGGAGGAGCTGCAGCGCATCGACCAGTACATCGAGAAGCTGAAGCAGGATACGCTGTAGGCTGCTGAATTACACCAAACACTATTAATAAATGAAGAAGGTATTATCAATACTGTTCCTGCTGACGTTTTGTATGACAGGAACAGCCCAGACTGTACAGTCCCAGGTGGTAGAAGGAGGCGGCACAGGTCCGTTCAAAGCTATTGTAGTCAATGACGCATCGGCTCCTGCTTTCACAATCTACCGTCCTGCAGATCTTGAGGCTGCGACGCAGCAAGGCAAGCTTCCTGTAATCGTATATGCGAACGGAGGTTGCGCCAACAATAATGTCGAAATGCGATTCCTCCTCAACGAAGTTGCCTCTTATGGATATGTCCTGATGGCGATAGGTCCATACGATGAGGATGATGTCAACGAGAAATGGAAGAGCACCTTGCCGGGCTGGTGGCCGGATGGCAAGAAGGTCGTCCTTTCCAGCGGTGAGGAGGTTGCGCCTCCTACTGCAGAAGCTATAAGGGCCAGGGAAGAGCAGACCCGCAGAGAGATTGAACGCAACCGCCCCCAGGCCGGGAACAATCCTGGAGCAGCTCCCCGTCAGCAGACATACTCGAGACAGTTGCTCGAGGCTCTGGACTGGCTCACAGACCAGAATGCGTCTCCCAAGTCTGAATATTATCACATGCTCGATCTGGAAAAGGCCGCCGCGATGGGACAGTCATGCGGCGGCACTCAGGTGCTCGGTATAGCGCACGATCCGCGTCTCACTACTTGTGTGATACTCAATTCCGGTATTGGAGACATGGAGATGCAGGGAACTACCGTGGACAACCTGAAGAATCTCCACACCCCTATGTTCTATCTGATCGGAGGCCCCGGTGACGTTGCTTTCCAGAATTCTGCAAAAGACTATGCGCGCATTGAAGGAGTGCCGATTGTAATGATGAACACTCATGACGGGCATCTCGGCACATATTACGAGCGCCATGGAGGAGCTTTTGCCGTAGCTGTGAGGAAATGGCTCGACTGGCAGCTTAAGGGAGATACGGAAAACGCTCCTTTCTTCATGGATGATGCTGTAATGAAGGCTGAGCAGCCGGACTGGAGCGTTGTCCGCAAAGGGTGGAGTGCCGTCTGGCAACAATAAAACTTAGGAGATTACTCCTTCTTCCAGTTTACTGATTCGCCGATGCCGAGGACGGTGCCTCTGATGGTGAGGGTGCCGGCGTTCTCGAACTTTGCAGTCATCTTTACAGAGATGCCGCGGTCTGGATCGTAGATCTTGGCACCGCTCCATTGCTTTTTGTCTTTGTCGTATGCGAGGCCCTTGAAAAGGACGGTCTTCTCCATCGGAGTGTTGCGGAGAGACTTGTCGGGGTTCTTCTTGTCGAGTTTTATCTTGCCGTCAGCATCTTTGTTCTCGGCGAGCCAGCAGATGGCACCCTGGTATGTGCCGTCAGCGAGTTTTGTTATCTGCACTTTATAGGCATCTTTGCCGACGCCGGCTGCGTATGTTCCGATAATGTTGTCGGCTTTGTCGTTCTGTGCATTTGCAAAGAGGGAAACGAAAAGTGCGCAGAGCGCGAGAAGGGTCTTCTTCATGATTGTTCGGGTTTTAATATCTTAAATTATCAAATCTTCAAGTTTAATCTTAGGTACGTAGTGCACGCCGTCTTTGCGGTAGTAGGCCAGCGGGTCGCCTTCGCTGCAGGGCATCAGGAAGATGCGTTCGGCCGGCTTGCCGACAGCAAGGACTGCGAGCGGCTTCATCTGCAAGGATAGTGCCGACTGCACTTCTTCGGCTTTGAAGTTGAGGATGAAGATGCCGCC
>JAFZKU010000204.1 GCA_017551785.1 Bacteroidales bacterium
TGCCAAAGCTGATGGCTGCCGAGCTCTACAAGCCATTCATTATCCGTAAGCTCATTGAGCGCGGTATCGTGAAGACCGTAAAGAGCGCTAAGAAGATTGTTGACCGTCGTGAGCCAGTTATCTGGGATATCCTCGAGAATGTGATGAAGGGTCACCCGGTTCTCCTGAACCGTGCCCCTACCCTGCACCGTCTCGGTATCCAGGCATTCCAGCCCAAGCTCATCGAGGGTAAGGCAATCCAGCTCCATCCTCTGGCATGTACGGCCTTCAACGCCGACTTCGACGGTGACCAGATGGCAGTCCATCTTCCTCTCGGAAATGCAGCCATCCTGGAGGCCCAGCTGCTCATGCTCGGTAGCCACAACATCCTCAACCCTGCCAATGGTGCGCCTATCACCGTTCCTTCACAGGATATGGTGCTCGGCCTCTATTACATAACCAAGGAGCGCCCCGGCGCCAAAGGTGAAGGCATGACGTTCTATGGTCCTGAAGAGGTTATCATCGCCCTCAACGAAGGCCGTCTGACCCATCAGTCAATCATCAACGTCCGCCTGCCGAAAGACAAACTTCATCCCGAAGCTGGCACCCAGATCGTCAAGACCACTGCCGGTCGAATCATCTTCAACCTGGTAATTCCTGACGAAGTGCCTTACATCAACATCCTTCTCAAGAAGAAGAATCTTCGTGACATCATCGGTGAAGTTCTCAAATACACAGGCGTAGCCCGTACTTCACAGTTCCTTGACGACATCAAGAACCTCGGTTACAAGATGGCATATCTCGGAGGCCTTTCATTCAACCTGGCTGACGTGCTCGTTCCTGAGCAGAAGCACGAACTGGTTCAGAAGGGTTATGACGAGGTGGCCAGCGTTCAGGGCAACTTCGACCTCGGTCTTATCACCAACAACGAGCGTTACAACCAGATCATCGATATCTGGACCAAGACCAACAACAGTCTTACCAGGATAGTCGAGGAGCAGATCAAGAACGACAACCAGGGCTTCAACCCTGTATACATGATGCTTGACTCTGGTGCCCGTGGTTCTAAGGAGCAGATCCGTCAGCTCTGCGGTATGCGTGGTCTGATGGCCAAGCCGCAGAAGAGCGGTAGCCAGGGAGCCGAGATCATCGAGAACCCTATCCTCGCCAACTTCAAGGAAGGTCTGAACGTGCTCGAGTACTTCATCTCTACCCACGGTGCCCGTAAGGGTCTGGCCGATACCGCCTTGAAGACTGCCGATGCCGGTTATCTGACTCGTCGTCTGGTGGACGTTTCTCACGATGTCATCATCAACGAGGAAGACTGCGGCACACTCCGCGGCCTCGTGGCAACTGCCATCAAGGACAAGGACGAAGTTGTGGAGACTCTCGGAGAGAGGATCCTCGGCCGTACTTCTGTCCATGACATATACAACCCTCTCACCGCTGAACTTATCCTCAAGGCCGGCGAGCAGATCAACGAAGATGCTGCTGCCCTGATCGAATCCCTGCCTATCGAGCAGGTCGAGATCCGCTCCGTGCTCACTTGCGAAAGCCGCAAGGGTGTCTGCGCGAAGTGCTACGGCCGTAACCTTGCCACCGGACGTCTTGTCGAGAAGGGCGAGGTTGTGGGTGTTATCGCAGCCCAGTCAATCGGCGAGCCTGGTACCCAGCTGACTCTGCGTACCTTCCACGTCGGTGGTACTGCTTCCAACATCGCTGCCGAGAGTGAGATCAAGTCTAAGAACGAAGGTGTGCTGAAGTTCGAAGAGCTTCGTACCATCATCAAGGTCGACGAGGCCGGTGCTGAGCACACTATCGTAGTAGGCCGTACAGCTGAAATGATTATCGCTCACCCCGATACCGACATTACTCTCAACCAGTACAACATCCCTTACGGCACCGAGTTGTTCTTCAAGGAAGGCGACCTGGTACACAAGGGAGACCTCATCTGCAAGTGGGATGCCTACAACGCCCTCGCAATCTCTGAGGTTACAGGTACGGCTCATTACGAGAACCTCATCGACGGTATGACCTACCGCGAAGAGGCTGCCGACGAGTTCTCTATCCACCACGAGAAGGTGATCATCGAGAGCCGCGACAAATCCAAGAGCCCTGCCATCATCCTCAAGGACAAAGACGGCAACGAACTCAAGCAGTACAACCTGCCTGTGGGCGCTCACCTCAACGTCGAGGACAAGCAGGAAATCCACACTGGTGACATTATCTTCAAGATTCCGCGTGCTACCGGTAAGTCTAGCGATATCACCGGTGGTCTGCCGCGTGTAACTGAGCTCTTCGAGGCCCGCAACCCGTCTAACCCTGCAATCGTCAGTGAAATCAACGGTGAGGTTATCATGGGTCCGAACCGTCGCGGTAACCGAGAGATCATCATCCGCGCACGCTCCGGCGAAGAGAAACGTTACCTCGTTCCGCTGTCAAAGCAGATCATGGTTCAGGAGAACGACTACGTCCGCGCAGGTATGCCTCTGTCAGACGGTGCTGTTTCGCCTAGCGATATCCTTTCTATCCTCGGCCCTATCGCCGTTCAGGAGTATATCGTCAACGAGATCCAGCAGGTTTACCGTATGCAGGGTGTGAAGATCAACGACAAGCACTTCGAAGTTATCGTCCGCCAGATGATGCGCAAGGTGCAGATCGTGGATCCGGGCGACACCAAGTTCCTGCCCGAGCAGCTTGTCGACAAGTGGGAATTCCTCGAGGAGAACGACACTATCTTCGACAAGAAGGTGGTTACCGACGCCGGTGACTCTACCGAGCTTCACGCTGGTCAGATTGTTTCCGTACGCCGTCTGCGCGACGAGAATTCAGTCCTGAAACGTCAGGATCTGAAGCTTGTCGAGGCCCGCGACGCCGTTCCGGCAACATCAAACCAGATCCTCCAGGGTATCACCCGCGCAGCTCTGCGTACCAACAGCTTCATGTCAGCCGCATCATTCCAGGAGACCACCAAGGTTCTCGGCGACGCCGCCATCCGCAGCAAAGTCGACTTCCTCGAGGGCCTCAAGGAGAACGTCATCTGCGGTCACCTGATCCCTGCCGGTACCGGCCAGCGCGACTTCGACAACCTCGTCGTAGCTTCGATGGACGACTACCGCCGCATGACCGGCCAGGCCGTCACCCCCGAACCCGCCGCCGAGTAAACTCTAGTACTCTATATGAAAAAGAGTCCGGAACATCCTCCGGACTCTTTTTTTGTCGCTCGCCCTTCCGCAGGAAAGCAAGGCCATTTTCGATTGATCTTTACACTCGTGCAGAAGTGTGCGCCGACGATGTGCTCCACAGAGCGTACAGACACGGTTCGCGGCGCACACTGGCCTTTAAACAGGGGGTGTGCGCCACCCACATGCCCTGGAGGCACTCCCAGAAGGGGTAGTCGGCGCACACTTTTGCAGATAAAGATATGGTCAGATGGTATTGGCTTGTGCGGCGGATCCGGAGGGGTTATCCTCGCGGGGCGAAGCGAGCCCCCGGCAGAGCTCGCCGCCTCGCGGGAGATAACCCCATCTTGGTCAGCGGTTGCCTTTGGCGCGATTGTGAGTACGGCAGAGCATCTGGCAGTTAGTGATGTCGGTGGCGCCGCCATTGCTCCATGCGGTGACGTGGTCTGCATCCATTTCGGTCAGCTTCCAGATACGGGTGCGGTTGGCGTCGTGGCCTATGGCGCAGTATGGACAGTTGGAGATGCCTTCGGCTTCGGCCTTCTCGGTCTGGGCAGCATATACTGCCTTCTTCGTAGGTTCATCGAAGACCCGCACGTTCAGCAGGCGCGGCTCCTGACAACCACCCAGGATGTATTCGAAGATGCCTTTCTTCTCCTTGACGTAGAAGTTTTCATAGAGCTCTTTTACCTTGGCTGCTACGGCTGCCGGATCATAGGCTTTGTTGTGGTATTTTTCGTAGAGCTCACCCCATTTGAGTCCGCACATCTCCTTCTCGGGCGTGATGTCAAATACCGAGGTGATCCAGTCAATGACGGAAGTGAAATAGGCCTTCATCTCGCCGATGTTGTCGTCGTAGCGATGGGCAGCCATGTAGTCTTCGGTGTTGCCGCGGCTCACCCAGTCAAGAGCTGCCGCCAGATAGTCCTGACGTTTGGCAGTGCCGGAGATGAAGCAGCTCCATTTGTTGATATTGCTGTTGTTGGAATTGGAGAATTCCTCCTTTGCCTTGGTGACGAACAGACCGGAGTATACGGCATTCAGTGTTTCCTGAGTGTTGAGTGGAATGCCCACAATATTGATGGTGCGGAACCAGTCTTTGATTTCCTTTTCCGTGCCTTCGCAGACATAGATGAGCAATTTGGTATTCAGGAAGCGATCCTGCTCGTCTTTGTTGAGGGCGGTGAAATACCAGGGCTTGCCGTCTGCGTCTATCCATGCGAACTTCTCAGTGATGAAGCGGCCGAGGGATGTAATGCGCTGCTGACCGTCCAGCACTTCGTAGCGGTCTTCGTCGACTTTGGAGAAGTAAATGAGGCCCAGCGGATAGCCGTTACGCACAGACTGGATGACGTCCACCTCCTTCTTGCCGCCGTTCTCTGCATAGAGATAATGACGCTGGAATTCGGGCTGTATAGTCAACCGGCCCGACAGGCCGTACAAGCCCTTGCCTTCGTATTCGTTGTACTGGAAACCTTTGCAGATGTCGCCGATGGTCCAGTCCTGGTAGAGTGTTGCTATCATTGTTGCGGTTTTTTGCGGATGAGGATACGTGCGTAGGGCTTCTCTGGCTTTCCATTAAGCATATAATATAACTGCCCGTCACGCAGACTTTTATTTAGCGCTTTCAGTTCACGGGGGAAAGGTTTTAGTCCCAACTCCTTGCCAGAATCACCTTGTGTCTGACCAATTATTATGAATTGTTCAGGACAATACTTATCGAGGAAGGTAATGGGGACGCCCATGGTTCCATCATAATCCGAAGGGATAGCATCAGTATATGGAACATCAATGGCATCATAATTTGCATAACGGATATACTCATGTCCACGAACATCCGAATGCTTACTATATTTGATATTGTCCTTCATGGTCATCAATTGTAATGGCTCATGACGGCGGCCATGTTCAAGGTTGGTAAACCAATGAACGCCTGGCACACGAATGTATTTATTGCCCCGTTCGTCAAACCTTAATGATGGAGAATGCGTATCATAATCTTTTGGTACCATGAACTCTCTGTCCCCACTTGTTATTGAAGGTCCCAGCCATAATTTATTTCCTTTAATCAAAGGGAATACTTCTTTGTATGTTATGGCGTTCTTATTTCCAATAACCAAAACTTTCTTCTCAAAAACATTAACCCATTGCATAAACTCTCTGAACATTGAGAACGGCGGATTTGTGACGATGATATCCGACTCATCGCGCAGTTTACAGACTTCGTCGCTGCGAAAATCACCATCTCCTTCCAGGTAATGCCACTCCAAGTCATCAATGTCTATGCGGCCATTCTGGTTGGTGTCGCGGGTTAGTTCGAAGATTTTGCCCTTGATGCGGGTCTTGTCGATGTCGAACAGGGGGCTCTCAGTCTCGAAAAGGGTAGGTTCGTAGTCCTTGTACTTCTTGCTCTCGACGGCATAGGAGGTGCTGATGAGCCGTTTCAGGCCCAGGCGTTCGAAGTTCTGAGCAAAGAACCGCGTGAA
>JAFZKU010000024.1 GCA_017551785.1 Bacteroidales bacterium
CATTGCGCCCAGTTCGTGGACGAAGTGAACAAGATGATGCCGGAACCAATGACCAAGGAGCAGTACAAGGAAATGATGCGAGGTTTCTTCCCCATGCTCAAACGCTGGAGATAATCCCCTGGAGTGAAACACATTCCCAACATAATAACCACCCTCAGAATCCTTGGGGCCATCTTCCTGCTTCTCTGTGATCCGGCAAGTGCAGCTTTCTGGGTAATCTATGGTCTGTGCGGCGTCAGCGATATGGTCGATGGGCACCTTGCGCGGAGACTGCATGCCGAAAGCAAGACCGGCGCCGTGCTGGACAGCGTGGCGGACATCTGCTTCGTGACGTGTTGCGCAATACGGCTATTGCCCGTCCTTCAGATTCCGATGTGGCTGTGGATCTGGGCGGGATTGATTGTCATCATCAAGATTATCAATCAGATATCCGCACTGGTGGTCTACAAACATCTCTGCTTCCCGCACACCAAGGCCAACAAATTGACAGGCCTTCTGCTCTTTATAGCAGTTCCTCTGGTGTTCTGGTCCATTGTCCCCATCGCCATTGTGGCAGGTATTGCCACCTTCGCAGCCGTTCAGGAAGGTCACTTCATCAGAATACGGAAGAAGAAGGCAAGGTCTTCCTTGAATTAATGGAGCTGGAGCAGTCCTTAGCCTTTTTGCGGATATCTTACAAGGATGTCCGCAACTATTGTTATATTTACGCTTGTTATCCATCTTTCCATCAATACATCATGAAACAGAAAGGCATTACCAAGCGGCAGTTTTGGATCCAGACAGCTCCCATGGCCCTGTATATCGCAATGAGCGTCAACTGGCTTGTTATGGGCATTAGTGAGGGGAGCAAGTTCATGTGGATAATGGGCGCCGCTTTTCTCGCCCTGACCATCTCGCTTATAGTGTACTATGCCGTTTTGCTCAAGCGCCATCGCATTGAAGATGCGCAGCTGGACGAGCAGCTCACCAGATCTTTCAAGGAGGGAGCGAAAGGCGCCGGCATCGTGTTCGGCATCATAACTCTGGGCTTCCTCATAGCTTTCATCCTCGTAGCCATTTTAACTTAACATCATAATCACTATGGTAGCCATCATAATCGTCGCAGCCCTGCTGTTCGTCCTCGGCATCGTTATCCTTTCCGGTAAGGGAGACAACCTCATTGCCGGCTATAACACTTCATCAAAGAAAGATAAAGAGAAATACGATGTAAAGCGTCTCAGGCTGGTCTTCGGACTGATGCTGATACTCCTCGCTCCGACCTGCTTCCTGCTGAACTATAAAGATTATACTAGCGGGCTGGTGTCTTTTATCGTGATAACCGTCCTTCTGGCCTTCGTGGCAATCCTCCTCGGAAACACCTGGGCGAAGAAAAAGAAATAAAACCAGATACCATGAAACAAACCGCTATCCTTTCTATCGTCGTAGCGCTGCTGGTGCTGTCCGGATGCGCAGGTAGCAACAACTCATCCGCAACCCTTGACGAACTGTTCCAGACCAGACGGAGTATCAGGGCATATCTTCCTGATAAGACTATAAGCGAGAACCAGGTGCGCGAACTTCTTGCCGCAACCCAGAACGCTCCTTCATGGGCCAACTACCAGCCCAGCAAATATTATGTGGCCATCAGCAAGGAGGCTCACGATGCCGTCTGTGAATATGTCGGCTTCAACAAGGAGAGGGTCGCGAATGCTCCCATACTTCTGGTTTCTACCTACGAGCGCGGCAAGTCGGGCTATCTCCAGGGGCAGCAGACCAACGAACTGTCTGACGAGTGGGGCGCCCATGACAACGGCTTAAGCGATGCTTACCTGATCCTCAAGGCCCGGGACATGGGTTTTGACACGCTGATAATGGGCACTCGCGACAGCGACGGTCTGCGGACGTTGTTCGACATCCCGGAGAATGAAACCGTCATGGCCGTCATCGCACTCGGCTACAGAGCCGAAGAACCCCGCATGCCTGGCCACAAATCTCTGGATGAGTTCGCAAGGTTCTTCTAAGAAACTGTAGAACAACTTTCGGCCGTGATTTGTAATCGACAGATTACTAGCTAAAAACGCAAAGTTCTACCCCTCGATTTGAGAGGTAGAACTAATTGTTTTACACCGAAAATCAGCGCTTTACAAAACACGCACAGGTGGGAAGCCAGAATGCTACGCTTGACTCTCTTCGCTCAAACTTGTACCTCTATGCCAATATCTCGAAAGGTCAATGGCTGAGCACTGGGAAATATTCGCAGACTGGAAAGACAGCGACTATCACGATTAACAGCAACTTTATGAATTATATATGGAACTACGATTCTCCTCTTGGCGGAATCACTCTTGCGAGTGACGGCGAGGCGCTTGTCGGGCTTTGGTTTGACGGCCAGAAATACTTTGCCGATACACTGGAAGACGAGCATGAGGAGAAATCTCTTCCTATATTTGACGAGACCTGCCGGTGGCTGGACATATATTTCAGCGGTACCGCTCCGGATTTCACGCCCCCACTGAAAATGCCCGCATCACCTTTCAGGAAACGGGTCTTGGAAATTCTGCTCACGATACCATTTGGCGACACTATGACATATGGCGAAATAGCTTCCATTATTGCCAGGGAAAAAGGACAGAAACAAATGTCAGCCCAGGCTGTCGGCGGGGCAGTCGGACATAATCCTGTTGCACTTATCATCCCATGCCATCGTGTAGTGGGGGCCAGCGGCAATCTCATCGGCTATGCCGCAGGGACAGATAAGAAAAGGCGCCTACTTAATATGGAACGTAATCATTCCGCTTCATAGCGCGTCTGTTCCTGAAACAGGTCTGCGACTGCTGGACCTCGCGTGATTTGCAACTCAGTTGCAAAAAGAATACGTTTTCTTTGTGAAAACTGATCTTATGAAAGATATGTCCCGCAAAGAAACCGTCATTGCAACCATCCTGCTTGTAATAATTGGTACAAGCATGCATTTCGTGCATCATCTGCCGTTCTTCAACCATTTCCTGGGCTACATCTTTCCTGTGAAGGAAAGTGTGATGGCGCACATGAAAATGATATTCTATCCGATGGTTCTGCTGAGCCTCTATCTGGCAATAAGCCGTAAAGATATACGGGAGATCGGAGCCCCGGTACTGGCCTCACTGGCAGTGATGCCGGCTATCGTGGCAGTTTTCTTTGCCTACTGGGTATTTGTACGCCACGAGCTGATGGCCCTGGACATTGTCATCTACATTGCTTCCGTCGTGGGCGCAGTATTGCTTGCCAGACGCTGGAGGAAAAGCGATTTCGTCCGTAAAAACTGGCCGCTCTGGATAGTCTTGATCCTGGTCGTAGCCGTTCTGACCGGATACCTGACATATCATGCACCGGATTGGATTATCTTCGCGGATCTGGGATAAAGTCCGTTCTCAAGCCATTCTAATCAATGGTAATCCCTTAATTAGAATGGCCAGTCGGTGTAAGAAGCGAACTTCATGACTGCGGCATCATTTCCAAATGCCTTTTTGAACTCCTCGATCCGGGCGTCGGTTGCAGTTTTATCGACCGATCCGCCAGTGATGACGGCAGGCACATAGATCTTGATGTGGTCACATTTATTATCTCCCAATGGTTTGCTCCCACACTCAGGAGGGGTCACTCCCTGGAAATATACACGGACCGTATCCTGGTCTGATTGCGAAACTTCAAAACCACTATCCAAGATCTTAGTGACGGAAGCAGATACCCCGAGTTCCTTCACCCCGTAGACAGATCTGCTGGCTATAGCGGTGACACCGTCGGGAATGGAATAGCTGGTGCTATTACCAGTGGCTACGGCAAGCAAAAAGTTACCATCCTTATTGTTTAATACCAGCGCCCGGTTGTCCACAGAGAACTTACCCTTGATCGTAGTCAGCTTGGGGCAGTCCATCAAGACGCCTGAAGCGTTGCCTTGTATACTTTTGATGGACGTGAGGCTCTGCGGTAACGTGATTTCCTGCAGATTGGTCCAGTGATTGAAGCTTCCGTCGGGAAGCGCATCGTCACCATCATTATCCTTAATGCCTGTGAAATACTGGAACTCATTGAAAGAAGTATAGGTCGTCACGTCTTTCAGGACTTCGAATAACTTTGACAGTGATGACACCGACATGGCTTCGCCCTTTGTAACATTGTTGTCAGAGTTGAAGTTGACAAATATACTGTTCAATAATGCCTCCTTAAGGTTGGGATCGGCGAATACTATTGGCTCACTGTTGCAATCTTGAATGATGTTACAAGGTACTTCCTTATAGGTACCTGTGCCGAATTTGTTGGACACCGTGACGGTGGTAGTACGCAATTTGGAGCCTGTATTAGGCTCGATGTGGAGAGTGAGGACAGAATCTGCCATCGCTACCTTGGTCTTGACCTGCCAGCACCATGACTTAGCCTCATCTGGAATGGAAATGGTGACAGGCGTATTGGTCTGATAATGGAGGTTGATTTCGCCTCCCGCTTCCGTCAAAGATACATTTTCTTCCTCGACGTATTCCGCCCTGATCGTCACAATCGCTTTCTGGATGCACAACGTGTGAATTATCGAAGAGGTCTCATTAGTAACGATCACAAGAACTTTTGGATACCCTATATTATTATCAAGATCAATAATACCAATATTGTCGACCTTGAGGACGATGACGCCCTCAAGAGGGTTTTCCGGATTCGGTTCGACATATGCTTCCGGAAAAAAGGTATTTTCATTGTTAGAGCCAGTCGTCAACACAGCAACTTGTGCTTCCGTAGATGAAGTAACAACATAATTAATTGCAATGGTTGTTCGGTCAGGAATGAGAAGCGTATCCGCTACTAATCCATTTTCTGTCGAGAACGAGATGGAAAGAGGGTTCTCCATCGGAAGCGTGATGACTGTGTTGTCTGACATGGTGATCACAACATTACCAGCGCTTACAACGATGCTCTTGAAAATCGTATCACCGTTTGTGCCGTTTTTGCCGTTTGTACCGTTGCGGCCATTCTTGCCGTTGCGGCCGTTATAACCGTCAGTGCCGTCAAGGCCGTCAAAACCGTCACGGCCATCGTCACCTGTCGCTTTACCTATGTTCGTCCATGTTGCGCCTCCATCCAGACTGAGGAACCAGTAACCCTCTTCAATTTTCAACTGCGGTGTAATACCGACACTGGCACCTGTAGTGTCCTGGGCAATTTTGCCGTCATGACCGTCTGTACCGACTGCCTTGACCCTGTCGCCATTAGCGTCCAGCAACCATTCACCATTCAGCGTCCAGTACCAGCATCCGACAGAATCCTGGCGCGCACTGACTACAGGTACAGAGCCGTCAGTACCGTTGCGTCCGTCCACGCCGTCCCTGCCGTCAATACCGTCTGCGCCGTCTGCGCCGTCAGTACCGTCTTTCCCATCAGCTCCGTCTTCTCCATGATATATAGTAACTGTCCCTCTTTTAACGAATGAGAGGTTGTATCCGATGGTTTCGCCGGCCTCTTTGATGGGGGCTACCGATGATATATAATCGTTTTCCTGCAGGGCTATGAGAATCGCCTGAAGAGAAGCGATGTTGGTGTTAATCTGTTCACAAGTCTGCTCAATCGCCCACAGCCTGCTTTCCTGGCCTTCCAGCCTCTTCCACAAAGCCGTATCGTCATAGCATCCGGCAATACCAGCCAGGATGCATACTGTAACGGCCAGAAGGGCGGAACGTATGATTCTTCTGTCCGTTCTCATTAATCGCTAGTTTTTTTCTTTTTGAAACAATATTTTCTTACCAGAATACTCTTGTCATCGGATACAAGAATAGTGAGCCTTGTAAAAGCATCCACATCAATTGTAGGGGACTGAAAAATAATTTGGCCTTCCAGTTTAGAGTCGCGGCGAACAATGACCGAGAGATCCGGGGAACCGACTGCCTCAACAATCACGGTATCTGCAGATGACGTGACTTTATAACCGATTGCATACAATTCTGCATGACCTACTACTAACGTATCCTTATTATAGTCAATTCCCTTATTATAGGCATCATAAAAAGAGACAGATAAAGGAAGTGCCTTGGGAATGGTAATTACCGTATTGTCCGACAAAGTCAGAACAACACTGTCATTCTCAACAACGACGCTTTTGAAGAAAGATGTGCCGTCGGTGCCGTCGGTGCCGTCAGTGCCGTCAGTACCGTCAGTACCATCCTTGCCGTCGACGCCGTCCCTGCCGTCTATGCCATCCCTGCCGTCAGCGCCGGTTGCCTTGCCCAGGCGGGTCCAGTACTTACCCTCATCATAGCTGATATACCAGTATCCATTCTTTATTTTCAGCTGCGGGGTAATGCCGTTCACCGCATCCTGGCCATCCTTGCCGTCGGTACCCGAGGCCTTGACCTTGTTGCCCTCGTCATCAAGCAGCCATTCGCCATTGAGAGTCCAATACCAGTTGCCGTCGGTATCCTTCTGGATGCCGATAACAGGGGTGCTGCCGTCGACGCCGTCCTTTCCATCCTGGCCATCCTTGCCGTCTTTGCCGTCGGCACCGTCAGCGCCATCTTTACCGTCAGCGCCGTCTCGTCCGTGGTAGATAGTCACAGACCCGCTCTTCGAGAAGGTTAAAGTATATCCTATCTCCTTTCCGTTCTCTACGACCGGCAAAATGTCTGTTATGAAATCGTTGTTCTGGAGAGCAGTGACAATCTGTTGCAATGAAGAGATGTTGGTGTTCATCTGCTCGCAGATCCTTTCGAGAGCCAGCAGGCGGATTTCATATTTGTCAAGACGTTCACGGATCAGGCGGTCGTTGTAACAGCCCGAGCTGTGCAAAAGGGAACCTGCCACTACGGCCAGCAATGACAGAATGCAAATAATTTTCCTCATAGACGGATATTATTATATGGTAACTTGTTTTTCTGTATACAAAAATATTAAAAAATTTAGCAACTCGTTGACCTCTTGACAAATAAACAAAATCCTATCCCTCGAAATGAAGGATAGGACTTGTTATTAAGCGCTCACAATCAGCGCTTTACATATCACGCTTCTATTTATTTATAGCGCGGGCGACCTCGTCGCAGGCGAGGCAGAGGAGGACGTACTGCGGAGCGGTGTTGATGCAGCACTCGTTCTCGCCCCAGTGGAACGGATAGTCGTCTTTGTTCTCGAAGAAATCTTCCTTCACCAGCAGACCGGGAACGATACCGCCGGGGATGGTAGAGTAGTCGGCGCGGTTGGCGCTGTAGGCCACCTTCTTGGTGTTGACACCCACACCGGTAACGAATGACACGTTGCTGTCGGGGTGGCAGCCGAAGATGTAGTTCAGGCCGGCGAGGACATACTCAGGATCAATCATATCCGGGAAGTACTTCCAGATCTTGTAGCAATTGTAAGCGCTGTTGATCACAGATGCGTTGCCGGCCCAGCTTGAACCGGTGATGGCTACGCCGTAAGGATTGTCTTTGCCGGCGCGGGTGATCATGTCGACGTAAGCCGGAACCAGAGATTTCACCTTGTCCTGGAATTTCTTGTCCATGTAAGGATAAATCTTAAGGGCGTTGGTGAGATTCGGGCCGCCCATGAATGCGCTCATGAACATTCCGTTGGAAACGTTCGGGTTAGCGCGAACTTCTTCAGGCTGGGCATTCAGCTGTTCCTCGATCAGCGGGAGGAAGAAATCTTTGTACTTCTTGTCCCCGGTAGCTATCCAGAGCTCGATGGCTGCGTTGATGCGCGGGTCTCCGCCACCCATACGGCGTCCGCCGCCACCGAAGTTTCCGAAAGCGTTGGCATTAGCCTGCGGAGCAGCAGCCTCGAAATATTTGTCCCAAAGCATTATCGCATTCTTAAGCGAACGCTCAGCCTCTTCAGGATAGTATTCCTTCAGTGCCGGGTAAGCGGCAGCCAGAGATACGATGTCCGACATGGTGCCGGCCGGGCTGAAACGGCTTGTGAAGACGAAACGGTCGTCCAGGGTGCCGGAACGGTCTCCGCGAACCTCATAGGGTTTCAGAGTCGGGTCATAGATCTTGCCGTCGGTCAGGGTCATAGCATCACCGAGGTGGTGGTAGTGATGCATGTCGGGCTGGCCGATAACCTGGGCCACGAAGCCGATATTCTCTACCTGGGCGTTGATGTTGAGAGTTCCGTGCATGATCAGCTGTACGTTGTCAGGAACTCCGTCAGGAACGTGGATGTCGGCATACTGTGTCACCTCGTCAATCAGAGTCTGGTCGCGCATAGGCTGGAACTCGCGCCAGATGTAGGCGAGGTCCTGAGTTGTGGTGAGCACTGAGTTGGCCTGGATGTCATAGTCTCCTGCGTCAACCCAGCCGCCGATTGCCAGGCCGGGGATGTGCTCCATGGGCTGCCATTTGTCGTTGGTCTCGTCGCCCTGATAGTAACCGTCGTGCAGGCGGACATTGGCGGGAGCCTGAAGGGCGTCATCCATGTTGGCGCGGCCGTGCCAGATGCGGTAGGCCTCGTTCACCTCCATGTGGTCCATGTTTACCACCAGCGAGATGTCCATTGAGGGATGCCACTTGTCACTGTAGATATTGACATCGATGGGGAATGCGTTGGTCTCGACTCCCTGATAGTCGATGGCGTAGAGGCCGGGTTCGCGTACGTCAGAGAAATCAAGCTGTACATAGTTGTAGCGGCGGTGATATTCTCCCCATATCTTGGCGGGGATAACCTTGGCCACGCTCTTGCTGCCGTCCGGGTTTACTTTCAGAAGCCTTGCGGTAGCGGCGGGAGTGTCGTTCTTGTCAAGCTCGGCTACAGCCACCTTCTTCTGGGCGGGAGAATAGCCGACCTGAGAGAAGCCGATGTTGGCGGGACGGATCCAGTCCTTGGAGATGCTGGTCTCCAGATACCACTCCAGCACCTTGCCGGTCTTGCCGGCCGGAAGGAGAGAGCGGAGCACGAACATACCGTTCTGGGCAAGATGGCGGCCGTCATAGATGCTGATTTCGAGGTCTGAGGTAATACCTACGCGCAGTGCATCATCTTCCGGGGCCATTACGATCTGATGTCCGGTAGACATCGGCAGAGCAACAGGGAAGTCACCGCGTCCGCGGTCATCGAAAGTTGATTCGCCGAAATACTGGGTGATTTTCTCGGATACCGGGTGCATTTCAGTGTCATGCATCGGGTATTTGGGAAGGATGCGGCCCTTGCCATCCACCAGGTAGTTGTGCCCGAAATAGGTTGCGGGGAAAAACTCGAGGTTCATTCCGGCCTTGCCTACCAACTCTGCAGGAACCGGCTTGTCAAGCCATACCTGTACCAGGATACCCTTGTCTTTGGGAACAGTCCTAAGCCTGGGCGCAAAACCGTAATCGGCATAGTCGAGCGTCACTTCGACGCTGCTCTCGGCTTCATCAATCCTGCGGGGGCTTACCGTTCCGAAGATGTCCCACTGCTCGGGTGTGTTCATCAGACGGACGCCGCCGCCGGTGGCGATGCGGACTCCGCGCTGGATGATTTCCAGGCCGGCGAATTTCTCATCGTAAAAACCACCGTTGTAAATGTTGTTGTACATAAGCACATTTGTGCCGCGAGCCTCGTAATAACCGAGGTCGTTGAGTTTCATGCTCTGTGCGTTGGCTACAAAAGACAATGCGGCTGCAACAACCGCAATGATCATAATTGACAGACGTTTCATATAGGTTAAGTTATTAATAGTTGTCGTTATTCAGTGAACTGCTTGAGCCACTCGGCGAGGGCTGAGGTCCACTCCTCCTTGTGGGCATAGCTGTCGCGGAAGCCGAATCCGTGGCCGCCGTCAGAGAAAATGAGGAGTTTCACAGGCACTCCACATTGTTCCAGACGCTCTGCGTAAATCTTGCTGTCGCTGACGGGAACGGTCTTGTCGTCTTCGTTATGCACGATGAAGGCGGGCGGGCAGTTCGGAGCCACAAACTCTTCGCAGCAGTAGTAGTAAACCTCTTCTTCATCGGGATACATGTCGAACAACATGTTCTTGCCGCCGGGAGTGACGCGGCCCTCGAAGGTTATCACAGGATACAGCAGTATCTGGAAGTCGGGCCTCGTCCTGGAGGTGAAGTGAACAGACGCCGTAGCGGCGAGGTGGCCGCCGGCAGAGCCGCCCATGATGCCGAGCTTCTTGATGCCCCACTCGTCGGCACGTGAGCGCATCAGGGTGATGGCTCTCTGTGCGTCGGTGATGGGCACGTCGGCGTGGCCATTGGGCATGCGGTATTTCAGCACGGCGAATGTGACGCCCTGGGCGTTGAACCATTCGGCCATATCGGTGCCCTCATGTTTGGCTGCCACATAGTTGTAGCCGCCGCCGGGGCACATTATGACTGCCAGCCCGTTCGGTTCGGCTGCCGGGAATACCAGCAGTTCGGGGTCGCTGATATTGCCAATACGGCCTCCTTCCATCTCGTTCTCAGGGCCGGACAGGCCATTGGAATTGGGCGCTCCGTCGGGCCACAGCTTGATGACCTGCTGCCCGGATGCCAGCAATGATACCATGAGCATGGCTATGATGACAAGTGATTTTTTCATGATTATTTAACGTTCCAAACGGTTGAATCTTCTCCGTGAGCAGTCTTTACGACCACCTTGTTCTCACCTTTGTTCAGCTTGACGTTGGGCCAGCAAATCGTTGCATAGGCGTCGGTCTTGGCACTGCCTACCTGCTTGCCGTTGATGTACAGCTTGGCTGACGGAGCGGTAGTGAATACTATTACGTCGGTGGTGTCCTCTTCGCGGTCGGTGTAGCGCTTAGAGCAGAGGTGTACGGTCTGGGCTGCCTTGTTCCAGTTTGCCTTGTAGAAGTAGAAGGCATCCTTGCGGGTCTGACGGTCATGGGTCACGAGGCCCTTGTTGTTTAGGTTGTTGGTGTCGCCTTCCTGACGCATGCCGCTTCCGAAGTCGAACATATTCCAGAGGAACGAACCCCATATATAGTCGCGCTCTGCGATGGTCTTCCAGTTGTTGATGTGGATGTAGGTCTGCTTCTCCTCAGGGTGCCAGTGGCCGCGGGATACCGAGCGAACGTCCACTTCGTCCTCGGGACCGTACTTGGGCACGTGTACAGACAGGGCTGCACCGCCGCCATACTCGCTGATGCTGATCAGGGCGTTCGGGAAGCGTGCGTGCCAGTCGTCAAGGAACGGACCGAAGTCGGCCACGGTGTCGTAGTACCAGCCGAAGTACTTGTTCCAGCCGGTGCCGTCGGTAGTGGTGATGTAGGTGTGCTCCTGGTCGGTGGCGCAGGTGGTCAGACGGCCGGGATCCAGCTCGTGGGCTATGGCATTGAGGTCAGCCACAATCGCATCGATATTGTCGTGAACTTCATTGAACAGACCCCAGAATACGATTGAGGGGTGGTTGAAGTTCTGTATGATCATTTCACGCAGCTGGAGGCGGAGGTTGTCGCGGAAGCCTTCGTAGTTCACATAGCCTGCGACGAAGGGGATTTCCTCCCATACCAGATAGCCTCTGCGGTCTGCTTCGCGGAACATGAAGTGAGCCTGCGGGTAGTGGGCCAGACGCAGGGCGTTAGCGCCGATCTCGTCGAAGAGGTCGTAGTCGGCCAGGTGGTTGGCCTCGGTGAGAGCCGATGCGATGACTGCCCAGTCCTGGTGGCGGCAGACTCCTTGAAGCTTGATGTGCTTGCCGTTAAGGAAGAAGCCTTTGTCCTTGTCTACCCAGAAATAGCGGAAGCCGATATTCTCCTCCACGCGGTCTATCTCCTTGCCGTCTTTCTTCAGTACGGTAACGGCCTTATATAGATAAGGATCTTCCTTGCCGTTCCACAGGTGAGGGTTCTCGATGCCCAGGCCGCAGATTGCAAGGTCATTGTTGATGAGGGTCGAGGCGCGTTCTGCCACAACATTTCCGGCAGCGTCTTCAATTGCGAAATACACTTCACAGCCGTTGTAGTCGGTAGCGGTGGAAAGGTGGATCTCAGCGCGGACTTCTGCATACTTCTCAGTAACGACAGGCTGATATATCAGTATACCGTTGGAGCCGAAGTAGAGAGGGCTGATGCAGGCCTCATCGGTCACTATCATCCAGACATCGCGGTAGAGGCCGCCGTATACGTTGAAGTCGCCGGCAGTCGGGGCGATGTCGAAGGTCTGCTCGTTGTTGCATATGACGGTCAGACTGTTGACGGTGCCGATACGAAGGTCATCCGTAATCTCAAATGTGAAAGTATTGTACGGGCCGCGGTGCTCGCCGATGATCCTGCCGTTTACCATTACGGTGGCCATGGAGCCGGCTCCTTCGAACTGAAGGAAGACGCGTTTGCCGCGATACTCGTCCGGCACGTCAAACTGCTTTGAGTATGTGCCGTAGCCGCGACGGTATCCGCCGTCATTCATAAAGTCCTCGGCGTTCCATGTATGAGGCAGGTTTACCACCTGCTGCTGGCTGCCGCCGCCGCGACCGAAGCCGCCCCAGCCGCCTCGTCCGGCGCCTGTCGAGCGGGTGGGAGTGAAATTCCACGCTTCATTCATGGAGATAACCTCGCGTGCATCCACTGAGGCAGAAAGGAGCAGGGCCGCAAAAAGACCCGCCAGAAATATAATTCTCTTCATATGGTAAATGATATGCATTTTAACAAAAATCAAATGTACGAAAAAAACGGAACTATTCCACGAAGCTGTCGAGCCATACGCCGAGGTCTGTGAGCCAGGCTTCGCGGTAAGGGAACTCGAGATGGTCGGCCCAGCCGTGGCCGCCTACGGGATAGATGTGAAGAGCAGCCGGAACGCGGTGCGCGCGGAGAGCCTCGTAGTAGCGGATGCTGTTCTCGCAGGGCACTACCCTGTCGTCGGAATTGGCCATTATGAATGCAGGCGGGGTGTCGCCGGTCACCTGCTTCTCGTTGCTGTAGCTCTCAAGAAGAGCCTTGGGAGGATTGTCGCCAAGCAGATAATGAGAAGAGCCGGCGTGGGTGATAGCGGGGTCCATCGAGATTACAGGATAGAACAGGATCTGGAAATCCGGACGCTCCTCTCTCTTGCTGAAGTGGGTGGCTGCAGTC
>JAFZKU010000025.1 GCA_017551785.1 Bacteroidales bacterium
CGCAAATTGACGGGCTATGATAGTCATCTGGGTTTCCTGCGGGATGCATTCCTGATGATAGGCGATACCTCCGCATGTAGTATGATGAGGAGTTTCATAAATGTCTTTGCCCAGTTCATCCCTCAGGATTCTGAGGAAGGTTACTTCCGACGCCGGGAAGAAATTCTGCCTGATGCAACTGCGGACATAGAACCAGTGGTCGTCCGGAATTTCTTTCTGGTAATCAGCCCAGATTTTCTGCTTTCCTTTATATAACATCTTCGATACTCCTATTCGTTAGTGTGACCTTTGCCGACATAGTTGAACGCCCGCTTGCAGTATTCATCAATGTCAAGCCCCATTTCTTCAGCCTTGCGGCGCGACACTTCCTCGACGGTGTTCATCCTTTCGGTTGCTCCTGTCACGTCGAAAATAGCCTTGATCTCGTCCAGCGACTCCTTGGGGATCTTGCGAAGCACTCCCGGGCCGTCCTGGTCAAGGTTGCTGCCCAGACGTTTGTGAACCTCTTCGAGATTCTCGCCGATCCATTTGCCGATAGTGCCTGACTCGGGGTGATCTTCATATTTGAAGGTGCGGGGATAGACGCAGTACCCGTAATTGAGGATATTGCCGCAGAGGGCACGTTGCAGAGGAAGCTGCTGGCGGCCTTTCTCGCTCTCGGCGAAATAGCCCATGTCGATGCTTAGCGAACGAAGGGCCATTACTATCTGGCCGGGCGCGTTCTTGCGGGGGCAGCGGGTCATGCATGACATGCACTCTCCGCAATACCAGATGGTTTCGCTCTTGAGCAAGGCTTCGATAGCCTCATCGTCCTGACTCTGGACTATATTGACTATGTTCTTCGGACTGTATTTGTAGAATTCGGCAGCAGGACAGACAGAAACGCAGACGCCGCAGTTCATGCATGCTTTCAGCCATTCCTTTATACGGATGTCCTTGGCAAGCCGTTCGTATAACTTTCCCATGGTTTAGTTTTAGCGGTATCAAATGTCGTTAATTTTCCCGAAATAGATGTAAAAAAAAAGCATCCGCATGTAACGAATGCTTTATTTCTATGTAAGAAAAAGTCATTGATGGTCCTTGCGGAACAGTGCGAGACGCTCTGCAAGCAGCGGGATGTCCTCGTTGGGAATCAGGGAGCTGCAGGCTCGCAGGCCTTCGCGGGTACTGCCGCAGGTCCACAAAGAGATGGCCGAGATTCCGTAGTACATCAATTCCTCTACCAGCTCGGCACCTGTGAAGCCGGGATATCCGAAAGTAAAGTAAAAACCGTCGGCCACGTCCTCGTCGAGGTCCTTGTCGTATGTTATCACGAAGCCGTTATCTGTAAGGGCCTTCTTCATCAGCTTCGCTTTGCGGCCGTATTCCAGCACATCGTCCCGGAAATTGTAGACGCCGTCGTTGGCAGCCTTGAAAAGCGCGCTCAGGGCATACTGTGCGGAATGGGAGGTGCCGGAACTCAATGTGTGCAGGCCGCCGAAGATTATTGCGCTTCGGAAGGTGTCGGCATTATAGTAGCGCAGCAGGTCGGGATAGTGCCGCTGTGCCAGCTTGTCGGAGATGGCCAGAATGGCAACTCGTTCGCCGGCGTAACTGAAGGCCTTTGAACTTGATATCAGAAGGATGTAATTGTCAGTATATTTACCTACGCTAGGCTGGAACGGTGGTACGCCGGGATGTCCGTAGTCCTTGCGGAAGTCCATTCCGAAATATGCGAGGTCCTCTATTACGATGACGTCGTATTTGGTCGCCATCTCGCCGATTATGCGCAGCTCCTCATCGGTCAGGCATACCCATGACGGATTGTTGGGGTTGGAATAGAGCATGCTGTGGATATTCCCTTTAGAGAATATGCTCTCCAGCTTGTCGCGCAGCTTCTCGCCCCTGTAATCGTAAATGTCGAAAGCCTCTACGGGGATGCCGAGAACCTTGTTCTGGTATTTGTGGACGGGGAAGCAGGGATCGATGAACAGGATAGTGTCGCGCTCCTTGTGGGTCTTGCTGCATATCATGAACGAAGTGAAAGCAGCCTGCATCGAACCGACAGTAGGAAGACAGTTCTCGCCGGAAACGTCCAGATCGATGAAATTCTTTATGAAACGCGATGATTCTCTTTTCAGCTCTTTTGTGCCGTCGATGTCGGGGTAGTGGGCTGCGACACCTTTACGAAGCGCCTCGATCTGCGCTTCTACGCCTATCTGTACTGCTGGCAGTCCAGGATTGCCCATCTCCATGTGGATGAAGTGCACTCCAGTCGCGGCTTCGATGTTTTCTGCAAGTCTTTTGATTTCGCGGATTCCTGAATTGCCGATGCAGGGCAGTCCGCTTTCTGCGAACAGTCTGCGGGCAGTTTCGACTGGTACTGGATTATATTTCATGGTCGCTGGCGATTAATCGGGACAAATGTAAGAAACATTATTTACAAAAAAGCTTCGCGGTTGGCGAAGCTCTGTCGGGAAGAGGTGACTCGAACACCCGGCCTCTGCGTCCCGAACGCAGCGCGCTAGCCAACTGCGCCACTTCCCGTATGTTCTGAGAATCAATATGTCGGGAAGAGGTGACTCGAACACCCGGCCTCTGCGTCCCTAACGCAGCGCGCTAACCAACTGCGCCACTTCCCGTGTTTCAGGGTGCAAATGTAGCATTTTTTATGAAACCGAGAAAAAATTGTTATGATGTTGAAAAATAATATCCGTTTACAAACGTTTAAATACGTTTAATTCACGCTAAAAGTTGCGCAGAGTGCACGGTTGAGTACACTTTTTGATAATTTTGCCGCAAAGAAAATGACGAGTATGAAAAAGTTCAGAGTATTGTTGCCTGCCTTGATGATGATTGCAGCCCCGATGATGGCCGATGCGCAGGCTTTCAGCAAAGATGACCCCGTAGGTGCAGAACAGACATTTGTTACTACCGAAGCTGCCGGATGGGTAAGTGAAAGGACTACCTATAAGATAACTGACAAGCAGGAGTCGGCTGGAAAGACTACTCTTGTCCTTTCTGCAAATAGCAGCGTCAAGGCCGCCAAGGATTCCACTCCGGTCGAGACGAAGCTGACCATGAAGATGGTCTATACTGCCAGCAGCATCATTATTCCAAAGGAGAACTTCTCCAGTGCCGTAGGACAGTTGGAAGATATGTTCGAAGGCAAGAAAGTGACAATGAACTTCAGCGGCGACGATCCTTTTATCCCGATGGAACTGAAAGTCGGTCAGAAACTGCAGGACAATGAGATTAAGGTAGACATCAATATAGAAGGAATCAAAGCAAAAATGAGTTTGAAGGCCACTGACCGTCGTATAACTGGTCAGGAACGTGTTACCGTGCCGGCTGGCGCGTTTGACGCTTTCGTGCTTGAAGAGACATCAACAGCCAAGGTTACCGTTCTCATCATAAGTGAGACTGAAAAGACTACCGAGAAGTCGTGGGTCGTTCCCGGCAGAGGCGAGGTAAAGACCGTGACCTATGACAAAAAGGGCAAACTGATGTCGACTACCGAAATGATTTCTTTCAAGAAGTAACAGATACGTTTTTTTTCCTTATATTTGTACCGCTTTCAGGTTCCGTCACGTCCTGCGGATTTGACGGATCAAAAGGGAAACAGGTGAAAATCCTGTGCAGTTCCCGCTGCTGTAAGCTCCAGCCTCTCAAGGGTTGAACATTTGCGGCACTCTAAGCCACTGACTATGTGTCGGGAAGGCGCCGCAAAAAGGAGTGAGCCAGAAGACCTGCCTGATGGCGGCAATGTTTTTACTGCCTGCGGGTGTATGGGCGTAAGAATCAGAAGACGGCTGGACTAATCTTTTCATTCTGCCTGCATGTGGTGTTACATTGCAAAATGTGGCTTTAGTAATGCTTTAATGTATATAATGGAAATGAAAAGATTCTTTAAAATCATGGCTGTCATAGCCCTTTGTGCTTTCACCATCACATCATGCTATGACGATTCAGCCCTCAAGACTTCTATCGCCGACCTGCAGAAGCAACTCCAGGAAGTCAACACTGTATTGAACGACCTCAAGGCCGGCAAGGTTATCAAATCAGTTACTCAGACAGAAGATGGCTATACGTTCACTATGAGCGACGGCACCACTGTCGGCGTAAAGAACGGTAGCGACGGTACTCCTGCCACAGTCATCGAAACCAGCCTCTGGAGCAACACTGCAGTGTTCGACCTCGGCACTGTTCAGACTTTCCCGATTGACGTCAAAGGCGTCGATATCGTGGATGCATTCGCACCTGCAGGATGGGCAGCTGCTGTAGAGAACAATCTCGTCACTGTAACTGCTCCCAGGAATATTGAACTGGCAAGGCGCGGCACCGTGATGGTAGTGGCAACCAACGGAAACAGCCTCGTTGTCATGACTGTATCTGTGGCCCTGAACATCCTTGATGTAAATGGCAGCTACTGGAATGCGCTCATAGACTCTCCTCAGTATGGCGGCCCGAAGCTCTACGGCAATATGGACCCTGAGACCTGGAGCTACAATGTGACCTACACTTGGTCTGATCCTATTACCGGTCTTGAATTCAGGGGCTTCCCTAATTACTGGGGCTCTGTCTGCTTCTCTTCAGGTGGCGAAGCTATCTCAAACTATGTTGAGCCTAACTACAAAGGTGCCGACTATATGAGGCAGCTCGAAGTGCCCGTGGCTCCTCCGACCGGAACCAATTTCATCGTTCACTTCGGCGATGACAATCCCGACTCTCCCAAGTCTATGATTTACTTCAGTGACAATAAACCGAGATATGTAAAGAGCATGAAGGTTATCCCTACCAACTATCTGATTAATTCATGCCTGTACGGAGACGGTTATTTCGGACCTCTCAGCGAGAAGAGCTACATCGGAATTGAAATAATCGGCCACTACGAAGATGGCGGCGAATGTGTAACCTTCCAAACTCTCCTTGATGGCCGTGACATTCAGGCATACCTGACCGGCAAGAAACAGTTCGAGTGGGTGACCTTGGATCTGTCTGATCTCGCGCCTGTGGTTGCATTGAGTTTCGAGGTTTATGGCTCTCGCGACTGCTACGGTGATTATGGACTGAATGCACCTGCTTATTTCGCTTATTGCGACATGATCATAGAAGAAGACTCTGAAGCAGAATAAAAGCTGATATTATTTGTTGTTGGGATTCCCTTCCGGCTGCGGCCGGGAGGGAATCTGATTGGAAGTAATTGCTATCTTTGGCAGTAGAAAATGAGTATGAGGCGTATCAGTCCGATAATAATGGTGATGGCCTTGTTCCTTGCGGTTTCATGCAACTGGAATGAGGTCATCCACGATATTACGCCCATGCCTCCGGAGATTACTCTGGACAACGGCTCCGCCTTTTATTCTATTATGGCGGGCGATGAGCTCACCGTGTCTCCGACCTACCGCTTTGTTGAGGGTGCTTCATACGAGTGGACATGCGACGGCACTGTTATTTCTGTTGAGCCGGTCCTTCGATACACCGATACGCTGGCCCATACGGTCTTTATCAAGATTACCGTTACAAATGAGTTCGGCAGCACATCGGACGAGATAAGGGTAGAGGTGAAGCCTCTGCCTCCCAAACCTGATTCCGAGCCTGAACCTGACGACGATTTCTGGGTATTCCCGCAGACCGTTTTCAATGTAAGCCTCGGTCGCAGCATCATGCTGACGCCTCATGACATAAAACAGGACGATAGGATAGACTATGTCTGGACGGTAGACGGTGTGCAGGTCCAGGCTTCGGAAGTGCCGGGTTATGTGTTCGAAGCGAAGCAGGAGGGGAGCTATGAGGTTTGCGTCGCCCACGGCAAACTGTCGCAGACTCTGACTGTAAATGTCTGCCCTGCCGAAGGCACTTACTACAGGCCGGCTACTGCTTCAAGCGTCCCTGAAATCAGCAGGGTATTCGAATTCACCCCGGCTCCCGGCCAGTACGTGAACGAGGATTACACTGCGAACACTCCTGAAGAAGCTATTGCATATGTAAACCAGCGCTTCAGCGAAGTGAAGTATGTTTCCCTCGGAGGCTTCGGCGGCTATCTTGTGGCGGGTTTCGACCATAGCGTGGACAACACTGGAGAATACGAGATAGGTATTGTTTCCCATCTTTCCGAGGAGTATACCGAGGCCGGGGTTGTCTGGGTGATGCAGGATGAGAACGGAGACGGTCTTCCCAACGACACCTGGTATGAGCTCAAGGGTTCGGACACTTTCGCTGAAACCACCATCCATGACTACAGCGTTACGTACTACAGGCCTTCGTCGCCAGGCATGTCCGTGCAGTGGACCGACAACCAGGGCGGCAGCGGCAAGGTCAGCTACATGACTGCATATCACCATCAGGACTGGTATTATCCGCTGTGGATCACTGAAGACCGCTATACCCTTCGCGGCACAAGGTTGGAAGCCCATAATTATGACAAATCCGGCAAGGGTACCTACTGGGTTAATCCTCCTTACGATTGGGGTTACGTTGACAATTACAATGAGGTGGACATGCTGGGAAGCAAGGATACCAACCATTTCAAGATCAGCAACGCCGTCCGCTACGACGGCAGCCCCGCCGACCTCAAATACATCGATTTCGTGATGGTGCAGAACGCCCTGAACGCCAGCAGCGGCTGGCTGGGAGAGATTTCTACCGAAGTCTGCGGCATCTTTGACCATAACCTGAAGAAATGAAAGCCCTCAAGACACTTCTGACCGCCGCTCTGGCCATGACGATTGCAGTGATGCCTTCCTGCATGAAGTACGGCCCTTCTGAAGAGGAGGCGTTCAACGTGGACCCTTCAGGTGACGGTCTGTTCATTATAAACGAGGGCAATTATATGTACGGCAATGCGTCACTGTCGTATTATGATCCTGCGACGAAGCATGTAGAGAATGAGGTGTTCTTCCGAGCCAACGGCTTCAAGCTGGGCGACGTGGCGCAGTCGATGACTATTGCCGACGGCATAGGCTGGCTGGTGGTCAATAACTCGGGTGTGATATTCGGCATCGACCTGAACACCTTCAAGGAGCAGCGCCGTCTGACGGGATTTACTTCTCCCAGGTATTTCCACATGGTAAGCGCCACCAAGGCTTATGTAACTCAGATATGGGATCCCAGGGTGTTTGTTGTAAACCCAGCTACATGCGAGACGACAGGCTATGTCACTACTGACATGGACTACGAATCCGGTTCTACGGAGATGATGGTCGCATGGGACAGATACATAATAACGAACTGCTGGTCATACCAGAACCGTATACTTAAGATCGATACTACAACTGACACTGTCGTCCAGAGTCTGGTCGTCGGCATAC
Organism: Bacteroidales bacterium; assembly: GCA_017551785.1. Taxonomy (GTDB): domain Bacteria; phylum Bacteroidota; class Bacteroidia; order Bacteroidales; family UBA932; genus Equibacterium. Next base: position 7,290 of record JAFZKU010000025.1, read on the forward strand.
AGCCGGAATCGATGGCGATGGACTGCAACGGCAAGTTGTGGGTGCTTACCGACGGAGGCTACGAAGACAGCGAGTACGGTTATGAAGCAGCCAGACTGCTGCGCATCGACCCTGATTCCTTCAGGATAGAGCAGACTTTTTATTTCCCCGAAGGGGCTGTCGCTTCGAAACTTACTGTCAATTCTGAGGGCGATGAACTGTACTGGCTCGACACCGGAGTGTGGAAAATGCCCGTAGATGCCGCACATTTGCCCGTCAGGCCGTTCATATCCCGCGATGGTAGCTTGTTCTACGGTCTGACTGTGAACCCTGTAAACGGGGAAATATACGTCTCTGACGCTGTGGACTTCGTGCAGTCGGGCGTTGTGCTGCGCTACAGTCCGGACGGTGAACTGATCGATACGTTCAATGTCGGGATCAATCCCGGAAATTTCTGCTGGAGGTAGAGGATGAAGAGAATGGCCGCCATATTCTTGCTGTTGCTTGCGCCGGTCCTTGTCCGGGCGCAGAACGACGACTGGTGGAACTCCGATCCCAGCTACGTGGTTCCGATCGATGCGGCTGCAGTCACGGCTGACCGGCCGATGCGTGACATAGGCATCCAGGAGACAAAACTGGACACCATTGCCCTGCGCGACAACATTGCTCTGTCCATCGCCGACGTGCTGACCTTCAATTCTTCGGTGTTCGTGAAGCAATATGGGCGCGGCAGCTTGTCAACCATTGCTTTCAGGGGTACTTCTGCTTCCCATACTCAGGTCAGCTGGAATGGCATGAAGATCAATTCGCCGATGCTCGGCATGACCGATTTCTCGATGATTCCTTCTTATTTCATCGACGACGCGTCGCTGCTGCACGGTTCTTCGTCTCTCAGCATGTCCGGCGGAGGCCTCGGCGGCGCGGTGGTGCTGTCAACAGAGCCTGCTGAATACAAGGGTCTGGGCTTGCAGGCAGTCCAGGGAATCGGTTCGTTCGGCACCTTCGACGAGTTCCTGAGGGTTACCTGGGGCAATGATCACTGGCAGACTTCCACCCGCGCCGTGTATACTTCAAGCCGCAACGACTTCACTTACCGTAACTACAACAAGAAGGTCGACGGCCAGTATCCTATTGACACCAACCGCTGCGGAGCGATCAAGGATTTCCATATACTTCAGGAGGTTTACTACAACACCGGACACGGCGACCGCTTCGGCCTAAATGCCTGGTATATGTCCAGCACGAGGGGTGTGCCTATGCTTAGCGTCGATTATCGCGGCAACCAGA
>JAFZKU010000205.1 GCA_017551785.1 Bacteroidales bacterium
ACTTTGGCCTGGGGCAAGTCGTTTTCTGCGGCAACGCCTTCCGGAATGTCGGGGGCTCCACTTGGGCGAATGATTATCGGATTATCGATGGAGCCGCCGATGGGAGAGATTGACATTGTCACATTTGCCGGCGCGGTGGTGATGGCATGCACGGTGACAGCTTTCTTGCCGCTGCCCTGCGTAGAGATCTGGTAATTCGTGATGGTCTTGCCCTGGAGTTGCGAGCCGTCGAAGTTCTGGACGGTGACGTTGTCGATTACGTAGAGGATCTGCTGTGCGGAGAGCGTGAAGCAGGCCAGGCAAAGTGCGAATGCGATGATGTACTTTTTCATGGTATTGATGTTTTAATATATGAGTCTGAAGGGTTTTGGGAAAGGCCCTTCCCGAAGGAAGGGGGATCTGCGTGTCAGCGGCCGACAGCTACCAGATGGAAAGACTGGCCGCCGTCCATCGGGGTGAGGAGGAACGAAGCGGTGCTGCCGTCCTCGTAGCGGGCGGTCATGATGAAGCCGTCGCCGACGGGCTCGAACTCGTAGCCTTCAGCATCGGCGGGGTCCAGGCTGGAGATGAGCTGCAGCTGGCGGATCATCTCCATGGTGTCCTGCCCGGCAGGCTGGGGTGCGGCGGGCTTCCTGGTCAGGAAAAGCACTGCGACCAGGATGGCTGCCATGCCCGTGGCGGCGTAGCTCCAGCGCCGGATGGTCCGTCTGCGCCCACTGCGGACGATGCGGTCGAATTCCTCGGTGGCGTCTGGAAGCGGTGCAACCTCACTGGCTGCGTCTGAAAGCGGAGCGAACTCCCCGGCTGCGTCTGAAAGCGGGGTGAACTCAGCGGCAAGGGCCCCAGTCAGCAGCCCGACATTCTTGTCGGCCTTCGCAAGCTCGCGCTCTTCGGCCATCGAAGTCTCGGCCTCCAGGTATTTCTGCAACAAGTCTTTCTTATCCATTATACTTCATTTAATATTTTCAAAATCTGCTTCCGCGCTGCCGAGATGGAGCTCTTCACGCTGCCTTTGGGGCGGCCGGTGACTGCGGCGATCTCGTCCAGACTCATCCCGGCCGTACGAAGCTGGAGCAGCTGGCGGGTTCCCGGGGGGATCTGGTTCAGCGCCGCGGCGACTATCCGGTGGTTGTCCTCTGTCTCGATGGCGCTGGAGGCGGTGTCTTGCGAAGGGATGGATTCGGGTATGGAAGAAACGGCCCGGTTGCTGAGCTTGCGCAGGTGCGTCACGCAGAGGTTCTTGGTGACGGTGGTGGCCCAGGCCTCGACGCTGCGGATTTCAGCCCCGTCTCGGCAGGCAGTCCACAGGCGGACCAGCGCCTCCTGGGCGATGTCTTCCGCCTCCATCCTGAGGCCGGAAGAGCGTAAGAACTTCCGGGCCAGGCTGAGGACTTTGGGCCGCACGGCGGCGAGCTCTGTTTCTAATGTTTTATCCATGCTTCACCCTATAAGACGCAAAATTCGCAAAAAGTTAAGGGAGAAGCGCTAAAAAGATTACTGGTTGATGTAGTCAACGCCGTTGTAGTATTTCACTACGGCAGCCTTGATGAGGAATTTGAAGAGGCTGTTCATCTCGTCGGCGCGGGATTTCAGGTAGTTGTTGTTGGCGGTCTGGAATTCCAGCGTAGAGATGAGGCCCTGTTCGAGCTTCTTCTGGTTGAGATTGTAGGCTTCCTGCTGCACTTCGGCTTTGCGCTGAGCCTGCAGGTATGCAGTGGCGGCGCCGTCGCGGTCCTGGATGGCCCTGCGCACTTCGCTCTCCACGTCGCGGCGGGTCTGGTCGAGCTGGGCTGTTGCCTTGTCGAAGGCATGCTGCTTACGGGAGATTGCGGACTGTTTGCCCAGCCGGTTCCAGATAGGAATCGAGAGGGACACTTCGACATATTCACCGCCGTTGTTACGGAACTGGTCGAGGAACGGTGCGGTAGAGGAGCCCTGGTAGGTGTAGTAGCTCGTGCTCCAGCCGGCATATACGCCGACGCTGGGCAGCACCTGCCATTTGGCGGTGCTCAGCTCGCGCTTCGCATTGAGGGCCTGCATCGAGGCGATCTGCACGGAGGGGTTGTTCTCGAGGGCGAATGCGATGATAGATTCTGCGCTGTCACTCAGAATGACAGGGCTGTCGGCTGGAGTGGCGGCGGTGCCCAGGGTGGCTGTCGGGTTGCTCAGTGCGGAGCTGCTGCTTCTGCCATCATGCATGCCAGTGATGGATCTGAGCTCCGTATCGATCACCAGCTCGTCTTCCATCGGCCAGAACATCAGATCAGCCAACACCATCTTCTGGTCGAGGTACATATTGTGAGTGTTTGTGAGGTCGTACTGCCGGTCAGCCAGCTCTGCCTCCATATCAATCACGTCGGCATGCCCCTTCTGGCCCAGTTCCTCCTGCCGGCGGGCCTTGGCCAGCGCCTGCTCTGCGACTGCCACCTGCTCCCTGCAGACATCCTCTATGCGTTTGTAATACACCACGTTGTAATAAGCCTCCATCACGGCCAGGCAGATATCTGCCTCGGCCTGCTTCTCCTGAGAATCGGCAATCTTGAGGCCCGTCTTCGAAATCTTATAGTTGTTCACCGCCTGGAAGCCGTCGAACAGGTCGTAGCCGGCGTTGAGGCCATAGTTGTTATGGAACGAGGTGGTGTTGAAATACGTGTTGGTCTGAGGGTCGATGCTGCGGCCGAAGTTGTAGTAGGCGTAGGTCTGCGCGCTGAGACTCGGAGTGAAAAGCTTGAGTGCCGCATCGCGACGGTCAATCTGCGCGTCGCCGATCGCAGCCTGCTGGATGCGCATCTTCGTCGAATTCGACACCGCATACTCCATGCACTCGCGCAGCGTCATCGCAGCTGCCGCACCGCCTTGTGAGGCCTGCAGTTCTGTGGAGTTACCTTCCCGACCGACCGTCTGAGGGGCCTGCTCCTTGGC
>JAFZKU010000026.1 GCA_017551785.1 Bacteroidales bacterium
CCGGTGGCCTACTTCCCCGAGGTGGTCCGCCGCATCGACTCCATCATAGACCGTTACGGCAATGTCCGCGACAACGCTTCCGAGACTCTGGCGGGCATCCGCCGTCTCATCAAAGAGAAGGAAAAAGCTGTCTCGAAGGTCACTGCGTCCATCCTCAAGAAGGCCCAGAGCGACGGTTATGTGGAGGAAGATGCCGGAGTGGCGATGAGGGACGGCAAGATGCTTATCCCCGTGTCGGCGGTCAACAAACACCGCATCGCCGGCATAGTGTACGACCAGAGCGCAAGCGGCAAGACTGTCTTCATAGAGCCGATTGAGATTGTGGAGATGAACAACCGTCTCTACGAGTTGCACCAGGACGAGCAGGCCGAGATCGCCCGCATCCTCGCCCAGTTCACAGATTTCCTGCGCCCCTATCTGCCCGAGCTGCTGCAAGCCGCGGAGTTCCTCGGCGAGATCGATTTCATCCGCGCCAAGGCCCTTGTGGCTCTCGACATGATTGCGGGAATGCCCGTCATTTCGCAGGACGGCGAAGTCTGGCTGCGCAAGGCCCGCCACCCCATCCTCGAGAAGGCTCTGGCCCGCGAAGGCAAGAAAATCGTGCCGCTGAACCTCCATCTGGACAGGAACAAACGCATTCTGGTGATCTCCGGCCCGAACGCCGGCGGAAAGTCGGTCTGCCTCAAGACGGTCGGGCTGCTGCAGTACATGTTCCAGTGGGGCATGCTGGTGCCGACCTCAGAAGTATCTGAGTTCGTGATTTTCGACGACATTTTCATAGATATCGGAGACGACCAGTCGCTGGAGAACGACCTGTCCACATACAGCTCACACCTGCAGAACCTCAAGGAGATTGTGATCCGCTCCGGGAAGAAGTCGCTGGTGCTCATAGACGAGTTCGGCAGCGGCACGGAGCCGGCCGCCGGCGGGGCTATCGCAGAAGCGGTGCTGGCGCAGATCGAGGAGAACGGAGCCTACGGAGTCATCACTACCCACTACACCAATCTGAAACTCTACGCTGAGAACAGCAAGGGCTGCGCTAACGGCGCGATGCTGTTTGATGTGGAAAACATACAGCCGCTATTCCAGCTGGAGCAGGGCCTGCCGGGCAATTCTTTCGCCTTCGAGCTGGCCCGCAAGATCGGCTTCCCTGAGTTCATCGTGAAGAGCGCTCAGGAGAAGGCCGGCAGCGACTTCGTCGACATGGAGAAGCAGCTTCGCAAGATCGCTCGCAACCGCAGGGTGCTGGACGAGAAACTCACCAAGGTCCGCTCGGCCGACAAGACCCTCGAAGGCCTGACAGACCGTTATCAGAAGGAGCTGGCCGAAATCAAGGCCCTCAAGAAGAGCATCCTCGACGAGGCCCGGGCCGAAGCGAAGGAGATTGTGAAGGAGGCCAACAAGCAGGTGGAGCGCACCGTCCGGGAGATCCGCGAGAGTCAGGCCGAGAAAGAAAAGACCCGCGCCGCCCGGGCAGAGTTGTCGCAGTACGCGGCGAAGCTGGAGGAGGAGAACGTCTCGAAGAGCGACAAAGCCATCGAGAAGAAGATGGAGCAGATCGCAGCCCGCAAGGAAAGGGAGCGCCAGCGCAAGGAGGCCCGCGCCCGCAGGCAAGGCATCCAGGCCGCTTCGGAGGCTGAAAAGCAGGCCAAGGCTGCCGCGGAGGAAGCAGCCCGTCCGCTGCAGGTTGGCGACAAGGTGAAGGTAATCGGCAGCGACCTCATCGGCGAAATTACCAAGCTCACCGCCCGCAAGGTGTCGGTTTCAATCGGCTCGATAACTTCCACAATGGCCCGCGAGAGGGTCCAGAGGATTTCCGCCACGGAATACAAGACCGCAATGAAGACCAACGCGGCCGGCGCCGGCCACCGCACATACTCTTCCGACGTCTACCAGAACGACTCGGTCAACGAACGCAGGCTGCGCTTCACTCCGTCAATCGACGTGCGCGGCGAAAGAGTCAACGATGCCATCGACAAGGTGCTCCACTTCATGGACGACGCCCTGATGGTGGGAGTGGGCCAGGTGACCATCCTTCACGGCAAGGGCAACGGCGTCCTCCGCGAGGAAATCCGCAAATATCTCAAGACCATCGGCGGCGTCGAATCCTTCGGCGACGCTCCCCTCGACCAGGGCGGCGCCGGCATCACGGTGGTGAAGCTTCAGTAGCAAGACTTAGGGCAAAGTGCTCCCTCCGGTCCACGCTTTGGACCGGTAGGCGCAGAGATAGCGCAGTGACACGCGCGCCCGGCGGCGGGGGAAGAATTTGCTATTGCGTAAAAATATACTATCTTCGCGGCGACATACGAGGAGGACAGATTTGACTGCTTGCAACCTCCACCTAAAAAAATGCTAAAATGAAAACAAACTATCTGTTTACATCCGAGTCCGTTTCCGAAGGACATCCCGACAAAGTCGCCGACCAGATTTCAGACGCCATCCTTGACGATTTCATGCGTCAGGACCCCGCAAGCCACGTGGCATGCGAAACTTTTGTAAGCACCGGCCTGGTAGTGCTGGGCGGTGAAGTATCATCAGCCGACGCATACGTCGACATCCAGAAAGTGGCCCGCGACGTCATCCGCCGCATCGGCTACACCAAGAGCGAATACAAGTTTGACTCCGAGAGCTGCGCCGTGATCTCAGCCATCCACGAGCAGAGCGCCGACATCGCCCAGGGAGTCAACAAAGCCGACAGCCTCGAGCAGGGCGCCGGCGACCAGGGCATAATGTTTGGCTATGCCAACAACGAGACTGCCGACTATATGCCTCTGCCGCTCACCCTTGCCCATAAGGCCCTGATGATCCTGGCAGACATCCGCCGCGAGAATCCGAGCCCGATGCCTTATCTGCGCCCGGATGCCAAAAGCCAGTTCACCATCGAGTACAGCCCCGAAGGACAGGCAGTGCGCGTGCACACCTTCGTGCTTTCTACCCAGCACGACGAGTTCGACGAGGAGAAAGCCATGCAGCGCCGCATCCGCGAAGATGTGAAGAACATCCTCATCCCCCGCCTGAAAGAGACCATGGGGCCGAAAGTCGCAGCCCTGTTTGACGACAAGCTCATACTCCATGTCAACCCCACCGGCAAATTCGTCATCGGAGGTCCTCACGGCGACACCGGCCTTACCGGCCGCAAAATTGTTGTCGACACCTACGGCGGACGCGGAGCCCACGGCGGCGGAGCCTTCAGCGGCAAGGATGCCAGCAAGGTCGACCGCAGTGCAGCCTATGCAGCCAGGTACATCGCCAAGAACATGGTGGCCGCAGGTGTTGCCGATGAGATACTGGTCCAGCTGTCATACGCGATCGGAATCGCCGAGCCGGTGAGCATCTTCGTGAACACCTTCGGCAAGAGCCACTCACGCCTTGACGACAGCGAGCTGGCGCAGCGCATCGGCAGCATGTTCGACCTCCGTCCGGCAGCCATCATCGCCAAGTTCGGCCTGCGCAATCCCATTTTCGAGCCCACGGCAGCATACGGCCATTTCGGACGCACTCCCTACAAGGCCCCTGTGGAGCTGGTCCGCGGCGGCAAAAAAATAACCGAAGAACTTCAATTCTTCGGCTGGGAACTGCTCGACAGCGTGGAGCTGTGCAAAAGCCTTCTGTAAGACTACCTCTTCGGGTGCTGCGTAATGATGAAGTACCTGGTAGAAACTTTTAAACTTTCGTACTTAGCCTGCAGCTTGACCTTGTAGGTCTTCTCGACATCAAGCGTCGAGGCAGGCACTGTGACGGTAATCGTCCATGTACCTGCTATTCCCGAATCAGGAGTGAAGGTAACTCCCTCGTCTTCAGTGGTGGCAGTCCATGTGGCGTTCGAAACGAAGGTGGTGGTGAGAGACCCGCCTTCCGGACCTATCTCCGCAAGGGAAGGATAGATGTTAGTACCGACAGAATAATCTTCGCAGGAGCTCAGCAAGAGCGCTGCGGCCATGATGGCAAATGCGAAGAAACGTTTGAATCTCACTGCGATAATGTTTGAATCGGTTGGGCAAATTTAAGATATTAAATGATATCTTTGCAAAAATTCTGCCGCGTATGAAAAAAGTGTTGATGGCTATATTGGCATCAGCTGTGATTATCGCAGCGGCTGCAGGTGCGGCTTCCTGCGAAAAATACGTCCTGCCTGAGCTCTCCCTGAGCCAGGACACTCTGCTGGTAAACAAGTCTGCGCAGCAGCTGTCTCTGACAGTCAACTCTAACGTGCAGTGGGCATTCGACGTCGACGGCGACAAGGAGGAATGGGTCAGTTTCGACCCTGAGTGGGCCGAAGTGGGCAGAAAGGTGACAATTTCGATAGAAGAGAATGCCACGGGCAAAATGCGTAGCGCTACAGTGCCCATCTCTTCTCAGACCATTTCCAAAAAGCTGCTTATTGTCCAGTCGGCGGACGAAAACCTGCCTGAAATCTAAGGCATCTCTCTCAGGCGGACTTCAATCCCGGAACCTTCCAGATCGGCGCAGAGCTGCGCGAGGTCGGTCACTTCTTCAACCTGCCCGTAATGGTATGGATAGAAGATGCGTGGCCTGATTATCTTCGCTGCATTCACAGCCTGACGTACAGTCATCGTGAACGGTTGGTTCACAGGCAGGAAAGCTATGTCAATGCCAGTTCCGGCGAGCCTGTGGATGGCAGGCACGTCTTCGGTGTCGCCGGACACATAAACCTTCAGCCCGTCGAAAGTGAGGATATATCCGTTGTCGCGGCCGGTCGGGTGGAAATGCTCCCTCATCAGGTAGTTGTAGGCCGGCACTGCTTCCACGCTGAATCCTTTGCGGAAATTCAGAGAATCCCCGTTTTTCATTATCTCTACGTCCCTGTCGCCGATGTCCGGGATTGCTGCCGCCACGGCCTTGGTGCAGACTATGGTTGTATCCTCAGTCGAGAGGTCTTCCAGCGCCTGGAGGTCAAAGTGGTCGTCGTGCTGGTGGGTGAAGAGGATGAAGTCGGCTTTTTCGCAGCCGCTATAGTCAAACAGCACCGAAGTCGGGTCGACGTAGATGATTCTGTCCCCAAATTTGAATTTCAGGCTTGCATGAACTATGAAGGTGATTTCCAGCTTCTTACCGGAAGCGGTCTCGAAAGTGTCGGTGACTAGGTTTTTCATGATCGGGGGTGTTTCTCCTACAATATTACGAAATATAGGTGGAATGTTGATAACATGTTTAAAGTTGTTCAATCAGAGATTGAAAATATTTATATTTTTGGAGCAGAATTACCAACAAATTTCAACAAAATAACTACCTATGAAAAAAGCTTTTAAATGCTTGCTTGCATCATTGGCAGCCCTGTTTGTGACAGTGTCCGCCTTTGCGCAGGTGACCAATTCATCTCTCGGTGGTATTGTAGTTGACGAGATAGGCCTGCCCGTCATCGGAGCCGGCGTTATCGCCACCCACGTGCCTTCGGGAACTGTTTATGGGGCAGCAACGAACGCTCAGGGCCGTTTCACCATCAACGGTATGCGCCCGGGCGGTCCGTACACCGTCGAGGTTTCAAGCCTTGGCTACCAGACTGCCACATACACAGAAATCACCCTCCAGCTTGCCGAGACCTACAGTCTCAACGCTACTCTGAAAGAAGAGAGCCTGACCCTCGGCGAGTCTGTTGTCATTGCAACAGCTTCTTCAAAGTTCGCAACCGAGAAGACAGGTGCTGCAACCAACATCAACAACGACCAGCTGGTCGCACTTCCTAACGTTAACAGGAGCATCACCGACGTTACCAAAGCTTCTCCTTACGGTGGCGCAGGCATGAAAATCGCCGGCAGCGACGGCCGTACATCAAGCTTCACTGTCGACGGCGCCAGCTTCAACAACAACTTCGGTCTTTCATCAGCACTTCCCGGCGGCGGCAACCCTATCTCAATCGACGCCATCGAAGAGATGCAGATCGTGGTTTCTCCTTATGACGTACGTCAGACCAACTTCATCGGAGGTGCAGTCAACGCCATCACCAAGTCAGGTACCAACACCTTCAAGGGAAGCGCCTACATCTACCACCGCAACGAGAACATGCGCGGTGACGTGGCAGCCGGCGAGACCATCGCTACAGCCCGCGACCGCGACCGCAACACCACTTACGGTTTCACTCTCGGCGGCCCGATCATCAAGAACAAGCTCTTCTTCTTCGTAAACTTCGAGAAGGCTACAACTCCTACCCAGATCACTACATGGCGTCCTTCTACCGACGGTGTTGCAGTTCCCGACCAGAACATTTCCCGCACTACGGTAGCCGACATGGAAAGGGTTAAAAAGTATGTTGAGGGCTATGGCTACGATCCCGGTTCTTATAATGACTTTTCAGGTCAGGAAGGCGACACCAAGGCCCTTGCCCGTCTCGACTGGAACATCAGCGACAAGCACCACCTCGCAGTCCGCTACAACTACACTTTGAACAGGGCCTGGACTCCCACCAACGCTTCTTCATCAAACTGCGGACAGCGTACTACATTCGCCCGTCTGTCGCAGTATTCAATGGCCTTCTCAAACTCAGTTTATTCATCTGATAACGTGGCCAACACCTTCTCATTCGACTTGAACAGCCGTTTCAGCAACAACCTGTCAAACCAGCTGCTCGTCACCTATTCAATCCTCGACACAAGGCGTGGCTCACCGTCTGAACCGTTCCCGTTCGTGGACATCCTCGACGGCACAGGCACCATCACTCCTTACATGTCAGTCGGCTACGAGCTCTTCACATGGCACAACGGTTACCACAACCGCAGCATCACTGCCAAGGACGATGTAACCTACTATTTCGGTTACCACAAACTGATGGCAGGTGTAAGCTACGACTACCAGATGGTAGACAACGTCTACATGCGTAACGGTACCGGTTACTACCGCTACAACTCTCTGGACGATTTCCTCAACAAGGCAGCTCCCGAGACTGTCGCCCTCACTTACGGTTATGACGGAACCGAGGCCCCCGGCGCCCGCGTACGTTATCACAAGGCAGCCATCTACGCTCAGGACGAGTGGAACCCCACTTCTAAGCTGAAACTTACCGCAGGCCTTCGTCTCGAGACCATCATCTATGACAACCAGGATGTGATCCGCAACAATGCCATCTACAACATCGACTACAACGGATATCATGTAGATACAGGCACATGGCCTACTCCTAAGCTCCAGGCTTCTCCCCGTATCGGTTTCACATACGACGTGCTCGGCAACGGTGACCTCAAGTTCCGTGGCGGTACCGGTCTGTTTACAGGCCGTCTTCCCCTCGTGTTCTTCACCAACATGCCTTCAAACTCATCGATGTACCAGAACGTAACATCTGCTACCA
>JAFZKU010000206.1 GCA_017551785.1 Bacteroidales bacterium
GCAAAACAAAAGGAGCCGGCAAGCCGACCCCAATTGGGAAGGTACCCGTTAACCCCCTTTTTGAACAATTATGTTCCACCTGATTATCAGGATTGTGATTATCATTAAACGATAGCCGCAATCCAGGGGTCGACGAAGTTTGCAAGTAATCGGCCCCTTTCGGGTTTCTTTGCAAAGTTATGAAAAACAATGATAGATACAACCCGAAACAATGATGTAGTTGCAAAACAAAAGGAGCCGGCAAGCCGACCCCAATTGGGAAGGTACCCGTTAACCTCCTTTTGATGAACAGTTATGTTCAGACTATTATTCATTAGGATAGTCATTATCATAATCAAACGATAACCACTATCCGTGGGACTGCCCCCACATTGCAAAAGGCAGTCCCTTTCGGGTTTCTTTTGCAAAGATACAGTAAAATAATCTAACTTTGCACTTGTAATAATGTATTTGTCATGGCACGAGAGATTTATCTGTACAATACCTTGTCGAGAATGAAGGAACTGTTCCGTCCTATTAATCCGGGATACGTGGGCATTTATGTCTGCGGCCCGACGGTTTATGGGGATGCGCACCTGGGGCATGCGAGGCCGGGCATTACTTATGACGTGCTGGTGAGGTTGTTCAGATATCTGGGCTATAAGGTAAGGTATGTACGTAACATCACCGATGTGGGACATCTGGAGCATGATGCCGACGAGGGTGAGGATAAGATAGCCAAGAAGGCCAGGCTGGAGCAGCTGGAACCGATGGAAGTGGCCCAGTACTATACTCTCCGCTATCAGGCCGCCATGGCGAAGCTGGGAGTTCAGCCCCCGTCAATCGAGCCTCGCGCATCAGGACACATCATTGAGCAGATAGAGCTCGTCAAGAAGATCCTGGACGCCGGCTATGCCTATGTCAGCAACGGCTCGGTCTATTTTGACGTCGAAAAATATAATAAAGACCACCATTACGGCATCCTTTCCGGCCGCACTATTGACGAGATGATCGCCAATACCCGCGAACTGGACGGCCAGAGCGACAAACGCAGCAGCTATGACTTTGCGCTGTGGAAGAAAGCAGCTCCTGAGCACATAATGCACTGGCCCTCACCCTGGAGCGAAGGCTTCCCGGGCTGGCATCTGGAGTGCTCTGCCATGAGCGAGAAATATCTGGGTGAAGAATTCGACATCCATGGTGGCGGAATGGACCTGATGTTCCCGCACCACGAATGCGAGCTGGCGCAGAACACGGCCTCACGCGGCACCGGCGGCGTGCACTACTGGATCCACAACAATATGATAACCATCAACGGCCAGAAGATGGGCAAGAGTTACAACAACTTCATCACCCTTGACGAGTTGTTCAATGGTACTCATGAGATTCTGAAGCAAGCTTACAGCCCCATGACTGTCCGTTTCTTCATACTCCAGGCCCATTACCGCGGCACCCTGGACTTCAGCAACGACGCCTTGCAGGCTGCCGAGAAAGGCCTCAAGAGGCTCATGCAGGCTGCGGCTGACGTGGAGGGTCTAAAAGTAGATGATGTTCCTGCCAGCGAAGAAATCGCCAAAATAAAGGAGAATGTCTTCGAAGCCCTTTGCGACGACCTGAACACCCCTATAGCGTTGTCTAACCTCTTCGAAGCCGTACGCATAGTAAACACGGTGGCCGACGGCAAGATGAAGATCTGCGCAGCCGACAAGGACATCCTCAAAGAACTCCTGAAAACAGTGACGGGAGAAGTGCTCGGTCTCACTGACGAGAGGGAGCAGGGTGGCAACGAGCAGGTAATCGACGGCCTGATGCAGATGATCCTGGATTATCGCAAAGAAGCCAAGGCTGCCAAGGACTGGGCGAAAAGCGACCAGATCCGCGACGCTCTCGGTGCGCTGGGCATTGTCGTTAAAGACACTAAAGAGGGCAGTACCTGGACTCTGAAATAGCCGTCAGGCAAGCTCGCAGAGCAGCGTGGCGCTGGTGCAGTCAATTACTTTCACTTTCACGTAATCTCCGGCTTTGAAACCCGAAGCCTTGAACACGCACGACTTGTTCTGAGATGTGCGGCCTACGAGGTCTTTGTCGGAACGCTTCGAAGGACCCTCAACGAGCACTTCGAAGACTTTGCCGATGTCGCGGCGGTTGCTCTCCAATGAGAGAGAATTCTGCAGTGCGATAATCTCGTTGAGGCGGGCAGTCTTTACCTCCGGCGGCACATCGTCCGGGAAATGACGCGCAGCCTTGGTGCCAGGCCTTTCTGAATACTGGAACATGAAAGCAGCGTCGAAACCCACCTCCCTGAACAGGGAGAGAGTATCCTGATGGTCAGCCTCAGTCTCGCCGCAGAAGCCGGCGATGACGTCAGTAGTAATAGAGCAGTCGGGTATGATGCGGCGGATGGCAGCGATGCGCTCGAGGTACCACTCGCGGGTATGCTTGCGGTTCATCTTTTCGAGCATGACATTGCTGCCGGACTGTACAGGCAGGTGGATGTGGCGACAGATGTTCGGATACTTTGCCATGGTGTAAAGCACCTTGTCGCTCATGTCCTTGGGGTGCGAGGTGGAGAAGCGGACCCTCAGCGACGGATCGATAAGCGCCACTGCTTCCAGCAGGTCTGCGAAATCCATAGCTTTCTCGCTGCCCGGAGCGCCCTTCCAGTTGTACGAATCCACATTCTGGCCCAGAAGGCTTATTTCCTTATATCCATTGGCGAACAGTTCGCGGGCTTCGTGGAGGATGGTTTGCGGGTCGCGGCTGCGCTCTGCACCTCTGGTGTAGGGCACGACACAATATGAGCAGACATTGTTGCAGCCGCGCATGATTGAAATGTATGCACTGACGGCGTTAGGGTCCATGCGGACAGGAGAAATGTCGGCATAAGTCTCTTCGTGAGAGAGGATGGTATTGATTTGCTTGCTGTCTGCAGTGACGGCCGCAATCAGTCTGGGCAGGTCGCGGTAGGCATCAGGGCCGGCCACGAGGTCAACAACCGGATGGGCCAGCAGCTGTTCCTTCAGCCTTTCTGCCATACAACCCAATACTCCGACTACCAGGGCGGGGTTTTTCTTCTTTTCGAGGCGGAACACTTCAAGCCGCCCGAGTATCCTCTGCTCGGCGTTGTCACGGATGGCGCAGGTATTGATGAGAACGAGCGAGGCGTTCTCGATCTTGTCGCAGAGGGCATATCCTGCCTTCTGAAGAATTGAAAGCACCACTTCGCTGTCATTTACATTCATCTGACAGCCATAGGTTTCGATGTAGACCTGCAGTCTGGTCGGATCGAAAATAGCTCTTACCGACTGGTACTCATTTTGCATTGTGTGCCTGCTATAATTGTGACTGCAAAGATAGTTTTTTTATCTTTGCATAAAGTATTAAAGCAGATATGGCTATAAGATCCTTATTGAAGAAAGCCCTGATAATTGCATGTGCCCTGGTGGCATTGTGCAGCTGCACAGATTACAGCAAGATAGTCTTCAGCGATTTCAGGGTCAATGCCATCGACTCTCTCAGATACAGTCTTTCGGATATGAGAGGTATCGTGCATTCTGCTTTGACTGTGGACAATCCTTACTTCGCCATGACCTTAAAAGACTTTGAGGCGGCTGTGGTCAGCCCTGAAGGCGAGAGCCTTGCCGAGGTCAAGATGGATGAGGGGGTCTTTGTGGAAATCGCCGCCAAGTCGCAGTCGCAGCTGGAAGCCCCGCTTCGGGTGCATGTCAGCAATCCTTTGAAGCTGTTGGCGCAAGGCATGGATGCCATAGAAGAGTTGAGCAGCAAAGGATATGTGGTCAATTACAGCCTTTCTGTTTCGAAGGGAGGCAAGTTCCACAAGATAAACAAGAAAAATATTCCTTTGGAATCCTTTATAAAAACGGACAAATGAAAAGGATAATCATAATAGCAGTTGCAGCTTGCCTGTCGTTGTTCCATGCGGCAGCGCAGGTGGATACTGTATTTGTAAGGGAAGCGTCGCTGGACTCTACGCTTTACGGCAAGAATATCTTTACGGTGGTCAGCCAGAGAGAGCCTGGACAGGGAACGGTTACGATCGACCAGCCGAGTTCCCTTGTGTCGGCTATGTCAAACCATAAGACCCGTAACGCATCAAAACAGATCAACGGCTATCGCGTGAGGATTTTCTTCGACAACAGCCGCAACGCCAGGGCCGTATCCGAGCAAGTAGCTGGGCAGTTCTCCGCTCTCTATCCGTCAATGGCCGTTTATCGTGAATACGAGAATCCTTATTTCAAGGTTACCGTGGGTAACTTCCGCACAAAAGCTGACGCCACCAGATTCCTAAATGCAATCAAAGGACAGTTCCCTTCTGGCTTTATCGTAAGAGAAAGAATCACCTATCCTAGCTTCTGACAGATATGGAAATGATCAAACAGTCTCTGCAGCAGAAACAGATCCAGAAGCTTTCGCCTCTGCAGATCCAGACGATAAAACTTCTTGAGCTTCCCACGCTTGAGCTGGAGCAGAAAATTCAGAAAGAGCTCGAGGAAAACCCTGTGCTCGACGAAGTGACAGACGAGAATCCTGAGGACGACGAGCTCCCCAAGAAGGTTTCGCTCAGCGATTATCCCGCTGACGACCAGACTCCTTCTTATAAGACTTATGTGAACAACCAGGGCAAGGATCTCAAACCCCAGTACAATACCTTCTCGGTAAAAGAAAGTTTCCATCAGAACCTCGAAGCCCAGCTTGGTTACTGCCACCTTACTCCCAGGGCCCGCCAGATTGCTTCATTCATAATCGGAATGCTGGACGATGACGGCTATCTACGCCGCGACCTCGA
>JAFZKU010000207.1 GCA_017551785.1 Bacteroidales bacterium
AATCACCGTCACAGACTGCGTGGTAAAATTTAGCGTCACGCGGTAGCTCTCGGAGGTGGGGATAACCCAGGACGCGGTCTTGGTGCCTTCATCTGCAATAGCCGCCTGGGCCTCGCCGGTAACGGCCTCATCCTTGCCGGAGGCAGGAACGATCACATTGTTCTCGTCGCCGTATTCCACAGGAAAGTTAAGCTTGCCGGCGGTGAGGTTGCCGTTGAAGACATACAGTGCGGAGTTGTTCGCGCTGGGGCTGAGTTCGACGGGGCTTGCACCAACTGCGGTACCGGCCATATAGACCTTGTCGGCAGCAAACTGCTTGGGACCATAGGTCTTGACGGTAACGGTGATCGAGGACATGTCGGGGATCACTATCCTGGGGCCGGTGTAGGTGGCGGTGACGCCGAACTTGAGCTGGGCCTTGGTGCTGGTGAGCTGGCCGAAGTGACCGATCAGCATATCCTGCAACTGCTTGTTGGTGTAGCTGCGGGTAAAGACTCCGTCATCTTCGTACTCACTGATGGCAGATGCCTTGGAAGTGGGCACCTCAACGGAATACTGGTAGGTCATGATGAAGTCGCTGCCGTAGTCGTAGGCGGGTGTCCAGGTGACTGTGAGGGCCACCTCGTTGGGGGCATCCTCCTTCAGGATCACGACATCCTGGGATGCCGAGATTGCCATCGTGGCATTGTAGTTCGACTTCTTATTGTCGATTTCGTGCTTGTTGCAGGCTGCTGCGGCGAGCAGGGCAAGAGCGGCAAATGCTATTTTGGATATTGTTTTCATGGTATCAATAGCCTTCATTGTTGGTCAAATTGTTATTCGACAGTTCGATGTCGTGGGTGGGGATGGGCAGGAGATACTGGCGTGCTGGGAAGTGGCGCTGTGCACCTTCTTCGCACAGGCCGGCAGCCTTCAGCGGAGCGAAGTCAGCCATTCCGTCCTCGTCAATCTGGGGAGTCATCCCCCAGAACCAGAAGCCCTTGTTCACCACCTTGTCGAGGCAATCGGTGGGAGCGAGGTTGATATAGTTGTACTTGTTCAGGGCCTTTTCGGCAAGACGCCAGCGTATGAGGTCGCGGTAGCGCAGGCCTTCGAAGGCGAGCTCCACGCGGCGCTCGAGACGCACGGTCTGGCGGAGAGTAGCCTGGTCGGTAGATGTGACTGCCGGATAGAGAGCAACGGAAGATGCGCTGACACCGTAGGCGCGGGCACGCACCTGGTTGATGGCGTCGAGCACGCTGGCATCGATCTGGTTCAACTCAATCTTAGCCTCGGCGTACATAAGCAGCACGTCGGCATAGCGCATCATTATATAGTCTGTCTGCACTTGCTTGCCGTTCTCGGTCCAGCTTGCATCGACACCCTTCTTGAGAAGGAGTCCGTTATAGCTGGCGTACTGGTTCACTGCGCGGCTGTCCTGGTTGGACTGCTTGGCGCCGGTGCTGTAGTTGTACACCTGGGTGGCGGCGGGTGAAGGATCGAAATCAAATCCGCAGTGCTGGGTATTGAACTCCACGATGGTCTTTGCGCAGCGGGGATCCCTGTTCTTGAAGGGGTTCAGGCTGTCGAAGAGAGGAGACTCATCGATGGGCTTGCCATCGGTGCAGAGGTATGCTGCGAGCAGGTCCCAGGAAGGAGTGTAGGCAGCGTATCCGCCAGCATTGCGGGGCAGGGAGTTGTTCACGTACCACTGATCCAGCACGACGCTGTTCTCGATGGAGCGGGGAATCGCGAAGATCTTCTCCTTGATGAGGCCGGTGCTCTGCCAGAAGATATCGGCATAGTCGGCTTCAAGAGTGTAATTCTTGAGCTTTATGCAATTATCTGCAGCTTCGGCAGCGGTAGCCCAATCGCCCATATAGAGGGCATAACGGGCCTTCATCGCATAAGCGGCACCCTTGGTGGCGTGCACTGCATTCGTGCCCCAGTCGGCAGGAAGAGAAGCGATAGCCTTGTCGAAGTCGGCGTACATCTTCTCGATGACGGTAGCCTTCGCGGTGCGGCCGTTCTGCATGGCCTCCTGAATGGTCTGGTATGTGTCGATGTAGGGAACATCGCCGAAGAAAGTCAGCAGGTCGCCGTACTTGCAGGCACGGGCGAAGTATGCCTCGGCCTCATAGCGCTTAACCTGATCCTCGGCCATGCCTTTTTCGCGGGCGCGATCGATCTTGTCCAGCAGGGAATTCGCACGGGCGATGAGTTTGTAGGCCTGGACCCAGATGGTGTAGGAATCCCAGGTCTGTCCGTTGACGGTTCCTTCGAGGATGGCGTTACGGTTGGTGTTGCGGTATGTGAAGTTGTCGGACCACTGCTCCTGAGGAATCAGGTAATCCCAGTAGCCCAGCACGTAGAATTCATTGACCGCCATGTTGAGCTCGGTCTCGGTGGTGTACCAGGAGTCGCTGTTGCCCTGGCTGAGCGGAGTCATATCCATTGAAACGCAGGATGCGAGTGCGAGAGCGGCGGAAAGTATGATTATAAACTTTTTCATGATGTCGCGCTTTTAGAATTTAACGGTAACACCTGCGAGGACGGAGGTCGTGATAGGATATGAGGTGTAACCCATTTCCGGATCCCATCCCTTAGGATAGTTGCTGATGGAGAAGAGGTCGGAGGCGCTCACATAGAGGCGTACTTTCTTCATGCCCGCGACCGAGGTCCACTTGGAAGGAATCGTGTATCCGAGAGTGATATTCTTCAGGCGGAAATATGCGCCGTTGAACATCCAGTAGTCGGAGATAGCGTAATTGTTGGAGATACCGACCTTGGTTAGGCGGGGATAAATGGCCGCGGCATTCTGTTCGTCGGTATTGAAGGGGCTCCAGTACTTGCCGTCGATGATGGCGGGGATGTTGCCATAGTTGTCGCGCAGGGGCTGCACCATGGCGGCGCCCATGTAGGAATTCTTCTTGCCTATGCCCTGGAAGGCCATCGAGAAGTCGAGGTTCTTCCA
>JAFZKU010000027.1 GCA_017551785.1 Bacteroidales bacterium
GTCCTTCACAACATGGTGTGGGGCAGGCTCAACCCCGAGTACGGATATGTTGAAAATCCGACACCTGTCGCACCGATGCTCATCAATCCGGTGTTTCTGGGCCTGATACTTACGGTACTCTCGATTGGAGATTTCTTCTGGGCGAAATGGCTCGGCAGGCGGTTCAAGGAGAAGGACCGCAGCGTCACTTTCTTTTCTGACAGGAAGGCGGTGACTCTCCGTCTGGCCGACATCGCATACGTGGAGTCGAACGACACGGAGGTGCGCATCGTCACGACCGCCGGCGAATCCTATCGCAACAAGACCGGCATCAGCCAGTGGGAGAATCTCCTCGGCGAGAACTTTCTCCGAATACACCGTTCATATCTGGTGAACAAGGCTCTGGCAGAGCTCAGCAATCCCGACACTGTCTCGGTCGGCGACGCCTGTCTCCCCGTCTCCCGCAAATACCGCGATGCCGTGGCGGCAGCACTTGCTCCCGACAGCCGCGACAAGGCCTGATCGCGACGATTTTTGGCGAAAACATAGTTATAACCCATTGGGAAGGAGTATTTGCGCTTGAAACAAAACGCGCAATCTGCTACAGCGTAAATTCCGGACAGATGCTGATGCCGAAGCGGATGTAGTGCTGGGGCAGGAGGTCCTTGCCGGCGGGCAGGTACTGTTGCTGCTGCTCCAGGCCGTAACCGTACTGAATCATGTAATAGACATTCTCCAGCAGGTTGTAGTACGGGCGGTAATGCAGGTCGACCTGGACGCCGCAGTGGCGGAAGTGGTCGTAGGGCGTAGCGGTGACGCGGATCTTGAAGTTCGCGTCAGGAGTCTGATACCATCCGCCTGCAGTGAAATAGCCGTTGTAATTATACAAGTTCGACATGCTCCTGTTGTCGTGGATATATCCCGCGCCGAAGTAAGTCTGGATGGCGGCCGCGAAGAACGACTCGTCACGAAGCGGGAAGTAGCGGTACATCGCCAGCCTAACATAGTTGAACTTGCGCGAATCCTCGTCTCTCTTGCCGTTCATCCTGGCCTCAGCCCCCACAACGAATTTCAACGACTTGTTCGGCTTGACAGCCAGCTCGAAGCCGGGGGAGTATATGTTCTCCGACATCGGGTAGTACGCCTGATATGTCTCCCAGAACGATGTCTGCTCATATTTGGCCAGCAGGCTGACAGTCTCGTCTTCGTAAAAAGTGTATTTGAGGCCGATGTGGAACTTGTCGTTGAAGTCAGACGTGCGGTCAGTGCCCGTTTTCTTGCTGTAGCCGGTCATATAATAATGCCCGCCGTACACCCCCAGCCCGTGGCGGAACTCAGGGATCTCATAGTCCCAATCTTCTTCGTCGTACTCATCCTCCGGATCGTCGTAGAACTCTTCTTCGTCGGAATCGTCGAAGACCTCTTCACCGGCCGCCCAGAGACTGTCTTCCAAAGCTTCCGCCGCGCGCTGAGCCTCGCGTTCGGCCCTGCGTTCGAGCCTCCTTTCGCGCGCCTTTTCAAAAGCATCGTCGAGCGCACCGTCCAGAGCCTCGGAGACGACGTCGTTTATAACGTCATTGATTATTTCATTCACGACATTCTGCGCCGGCGCGGCAATGCAAGCCATAAGCGACACGGCGACAGTCAGCAGTAATCTTTTCATGACAGCAGACTTGTAAGCTCGATGAACTGCTCCACGCTGAGCTGCTCGGGACGGAGCTGTGAGAATTGTTCAGGAACATTTTCGCTAAGCGGCCGCAGCGAATTGCGGAGAGTCTTGCGGCGCTGGTTGAAGGCCGTCTTGACCACTGCCTTGAATTTCGCGGGGTCGCAGCCCAGGTCGCTCCGGCTGTTGCGGCGAAGCCGGATTACCGCCGATTTCACCTTGGGCGGCGGCACGAAGGCTCCTTCCCCGACGGTGAACAGATACTCGATGTCGTACCAGGCCTGCAGCAGCACCGACAGGATGCCGTAGCTCTTGTTGCCGGCCGGCGAGGCGATGCGCTCAGCCACCTCCTTCTGCACCATGCACACCACCTGCGGCACGCTGTCGACATTGTCCAGCACTTTGAAGAATATCTGTGAGGAGATGTTGTAGGGGAAATTGCCTATTATGCAGAACGGTCGCGGGCCGTAGATCTTGGCCAGATTCAACTCCAGGAAATCTTCCTGATAGAGATGCGGGGTGAAGCCCGGGAAGTGCTCCCGCAGGTAATCCACCGACTCTTCGTCGATCTCGACGGCACGCAGGCTGATGTCGGTACGCTCCAGCAGATACTGCGTCAGCACGCCCATCCCCGGCCCGACCTCCAGCACGTCGACTTGCGGTGCCAGCTCTCCGGCCGGACGGGAAAGCTGCGCCACATCCTGAGCCACAGCCGCGGTGTCCAGCGACGCCACGATGCGCCTGGCCACCTCCTGATCGGTCAGGAAGTGCTGCCCCAGATATTTCTTTGCTCGTACCTGCATAGTGTCTGTAAAGGTACGCTTTTTCTCCGTTTTTTAAGTATCTTTGTCTGAAATGGCAGCTTCCAAATCCAACTTGTCGCCGCTGATGCAGCAGTATTATCAGATCAAGGCTCAACACCCTGACTGTATAATGTTTTTTCGTGTCGGCGACTTTTACGAGACCTTCGGGGAGGACGCTGTAGTCACCAGCAAGGTGCTCGGCCTGGTGCTCACCCGCAAAGCCAGCGGCGGCGGGGCGTTCACCGAACTGGCCGGAGTGCCTCACCACGCCATCGACGTCTATCTGCCGAAGATGGTGAAGGCGGGCTACAAAGTGGCTGTCTGCGACCAGCTGGAGGACCCGAAGCTCACCAAGACCCTTGTAAAGCGCGGCATCACGGAGCTCGTGACCCCCGGCGTCAGCTTCAACGACGGGTTGCTCACCGGCGGGGAGAACAACTGGCTGGCGGCCTGCTTCTTCGAGCAGCACAAAGCCGGAGTTGCCTTCCTTGACATCTCCACCGGCACATTCAAAGTCGCCGAGGGGGACCGCCAGTACATAGACATACTCATTTCCGACTTCGCCCCGAAGGAGGTGCTGCTGCAGCACGACATCCTCCGCAATCCGGACAGCGAATTCGCGCCGCTGGTGGAGCACATCCGCCACAGCCATGCCTGCATAACGCCGATGCAGGAGTGGGCCTTCAGCTATTCCAGCGCCAGGGCCCGCCTGCTGGCTCAGTTCAAGACCACCAACCTCAAGGGCTTCGGCATAGAAGAGCTGCAGTTCGCCACCGTGGCTGCGTCGGCAATCCTGTCTTACCTGGAGATGACCGAGCACACCTCGCTGGACCATATCCGCAGCATCTCCCGCATCGACCGCGACGACTTCGTGTGGATCGACCGTTTCACTTTCCGCAATCTGGAAATCTTCGCCCCGCTGGTGCAGGAAGGCACTTCGCTGCTGCAGGTTATGGACCGCTGCTGCTGCCCGATGGGCTCCCGCCTGATGAGGGAATGGATCGCAATGCCGCTGAAAGACACTGCCGCCATAGCCCGCCGTCAGGACGTGGTGGAGAGCCTGCGCGACAATCCGGACATCCTGGCCGCAGTCCGCACCGCCATAGCCGACGTAGGAGACCTCGAAAGGATGATGTCCAAAGCCGCGGTGGGCCGCATCAGCCCCCGCGAAGTGCTCGCCCTGGCCAACGGACTGCGCCGCATCGCCGAAATTACAAGCCTCACCTCGCAGCTTGAAAAGGTGGCCGCCCTCAGCTCCGGGATGGACGGCTGCAGCGCCCTCTGCGACATGATAGAACGCACCGTCACACCGA
>JAFZKU010000208.1 GCA_017551785.1 Bacteroidales bacterium
GACGCCAACAAAGCCATCGAGGGCAAAGCCATAGATGTAGTGTTCTACGGCAACTCCATCACAGAGAACTGGGCCCGCATGCGCCCCGAATTCTTCGCCAAGAACGGCTTCGTGGGCCGTGGCATCAGCGGACAGACCACCTTCAGCCTGCTCGGCCGCTTCCGCCAGGACGTAATCGAACTCAATCCCAGAAGAGTGGTGATCCTGGCAGGCATCAACGACCTTGCCTACAACGACGGCATCATCCCGATGGAAAACACCCTCGACAATATCCAGAGCATGTGCGAGCTCGCCCAGCTGCACGGTATCAAAGTGTATCTGTGCTCAGTGCTGCCCTGCAACCGCTTTTTCTGGCGCCCCGAGGCCGGCGACCGCTCTGCCGACGTGGTAGTGCTGAACCGCATGCTGCGTGACTACGCCAACTCCGCCGGCATCGTCTATGTCAACTACTTCCCCGCCATGGAGAACGGCAACAACGTCATGAAGGACGGCTACTCGATGGACGGCTGCCACCCCACCGTCGAGGGCTACGAAGTGATGGAGTCCATAATCCTCGATTACCTGAGCAGGTAACGGTCCTCAGTGCAGTTATAGGTCCAATTTTAAGCAGTATAATCGCATTTTCGGCCTTTATTGCGGTTATGGGTCCAAATTTCTGCAGTATAACCGCACCTTGTCCTTCGCACACCGCTCCTACCGTCCCCGAAGATGGGACGATGGGCGCATTTTACCCCCCAAAGTGCTCCTACCGGTCCAAACGATGGACCGATGGGCGCGTTTTACCCCTCAAAGTGCTCCTACCGGTCCAGATGGTGGACCGGAGGGCGCACCTGTCGCTGCTGTACTGCGTGCTGCTTCTTTTTTTTACGTTTTTTTAGACGTATTTTCAAGTTTCCGCAGTTATAATAGATATGACCGAACAGGAACTGGCCAGTCGGTGTGCACAGGGGGACAACGCTGCGCGCAAGGAGCTGTACTTGACGTACGGCCCTCGGATGCGCGCGCTCTGCCGTCGCTACGCCGCCAGCGCGGCTGATGCGGAAGATCTGCTGCAGGAAGCCTTCATCAAGATTTTCCGCGTCATCGGTCGTTATAAATGGACGCGGCCCGGCTCACTTTATTCCTGGATGACGAGGGTGACTCTCAACATGGCCATCGATTCTGCGAAGATCCGGCGGCGGATGAATCACGAACTGACGGATATGGAAGCTCTGGCCGATGCGCCTGCCGACGAGCCGCAGTATGAGGATACCGCATCCATCACTTCCGAAGCGCTTCACGCGATGATCGAGGACCTGCCCGAGGCGTGCCGCACAGTCTTCAAGCTCTACTGTCTGGACAATTATTCCCACAAGGAGATTGCTTCCCTGCTCGGAATCAAGGAAAACAGTTCATCGTCAATGCTGGCCAAGGCTAGGGCGGCACTTACCCGTTCTATCAAAAAATATTTAGAAAAAAAGAAGTAATTCAGCTATTTCAACGTTATATATGTAAGGAGGAAAAATGGAACTAAAACCTAATAAAGACTGGACCGATGCCATCAGGGAATCTTACTCCTCTGATGCCGGTGCTCCTGATGCGGCGGGGTGGGACGCCATCGAGCGACGCCTGCACCGTTCTGTGGTGCTGCGCCGCAGTGCTATTGCCGCCGCCATTGCCGCCGCCGTCCTGCTGCCATTGTCAGTGCTGCTCATCCGGAGTCCCTGGCAGAAATCTCTCCCTCCGACTGATAACAATGTCGCCAATTCCGGCCATTCCCCTGTCCTTCCTCCTTCAGGGGAAACGTCCGGCGATACCATCTTCATCGCAGCGGCAGATTCTCGGGAAGATGTGACTCAGGCGGCCGCCTTCCCGGATGTTGCCACTTCGGATGCAGATACCGATTCGGATCTCTTAAAGGACAGCCGCCCGCTCGACCGGCGCTCTGCCAATGCTGGTCAGTCCGGCTCGTCTGATCAATTTGGCCAGCCTGCCGAGACCGATGTTTCCAGTCCTGACAGTACAGCCCGGAAGACAGAAACACCTGCCGACAAGCCAGTAGTCCGGCAAATTCAGGAGCTTGTCCCCGAAGATCTGCTGGCCTTTGCCGAAGATGAAGCGCAGCAGCGACGGAACCGGAAAGTGTCGGTCGGTGTAAGAGCCGGCACCGGTGCCATCCAGCGCAATATGAGTTTCAACGCTATGTCGGCTCCTTATTATGCCAAGCTGGCCTATATGAACACCAACCCGACCGTCACATCGAATGGCAAAGTCAATTCTGCCAATATAAACAGTTATTACAATCGCTTGCTGCTGACAAAGTCGTCGAACAATGCCAGAATGCCAAATCCCTATACACCATCGGATGTTCTTTACGTTCATGACCTTCCCCTTTCCTTCGGATTGCTGGCTCGTATCAGCCTGCTTCCCTGGCTGGGAGTAGAGAGTGGCGTCGAATACACCTACCTGCATTCGGTAGCAGATTCATATACCGGCACTCTGGACCAGCGGCTCCATTTTATCGGTGTACCTGTCCGGATGGATGCTAGAATCTGGTCAAACAAGTCTTTTGAAGTATATGTAGGCCTGGGCGGCAAGGTGGACAAGTGCGTCTCGGCAAACCTTGGGCAGATCAGGTGCGATGAGCCCCGGCTTCAATGGTCTGTCGAGGCGGCCGGCGGTATCCAGTATCGGCTGTGGGACCATCTGAGTCTTTATTTCCAGCCGGAGTTGTCTCTTTATCTGACCCAGACAGACCTCATAACCTACCGCACGGAACACCCGCTGTGCTTTGCACTTGCTGCGGGCCTTCGCTATGATTTGTAA
>JAFZKU010000209.1 GCA_017551785.1 Bacteroidales bacterium
CGTTGCGGAGGCAGAAATAGTCGTAAACGGCATTCCACGGCAGAGCCTTGCCCTCTTCTATGAGAGCCAGTGTCTCGAAGGTGCGGCCTTCGATCTCAAATCTGCTGATGAGGTCCCTGGGCTCGAGCAGCGCCTTGAGCATACATTTCTGGGCGGCGCGGCTGCCGATCACATAGGCTCCGATGCGGTTGATCGAGCCGTCGAAATAGTCGAGGCCGTAGTGAACTCGGTCCATCGCCCCGGCGCGGACTATCTCCAGGAAAAGGTCCTGCGTCATGTCGTCCATTATGGTCACGTGGTCTGAATCCCAGCGGATGGGACGGCTCACGTGAAGCATCAGCTCAGGGACGAACTGCAGCAGCGCAGAGACTTTGTCGCCCGGAACTTCTGAAGGATGGTAATGGCCCGTGTCGATGGTGAGGATCTTGCCTCTCTGGGCGGCATAGGCCGTATAGAAATCATGCGAACCGACAGTGAAACTCTCCAGACCGATGCCGAAGACCTTGCCCTCTATGCAGTCCTTCATGTATTTCTTGTCCTCCGCAAAGATCTTGTCCAGGGAGTCTTTCAGAAGGCTGCGGTACAGCATGTGGTTCACGGAAACATCTTTGCAACCGTCGTGCACCCATACGTTCATTATACAAGGATCTTCCTGAGCCTTGCCCATCTCGTCAGCGATATCGCGGCAGCGCTTTGTGTGCTCGATCCAGAAGTCCCGGATGCCCTTGTCAGGGTTCGCCAGTGAAAGGTTTCCGCTCTTGGGATGTGAGAATGATGTCGAATTGAAATCCAACGGAGTGCGGTTCTCCCTGCCCCACTCTATCCAGCTCTTGAAGTAATCTACGGTCACTTCGTCGCGGTCCACCACCTTGCCCTGGAAATCGCCGTAGATTTCGTGGAGATTGAGACGGTGGGTGCCGGGGATTAGACTCTTAGCCTTCAGGACATCAGAACGGAGTTCATCTATGTTGCGGGCGGCGCCGGGGTAGTTTCCGGTGCTCTGGATGCCGCCGGACAGGGCGCCGGCCTGCACTTCGAAGCCTTTTACGTCATCGGCCTGCCAGCAGTGCATGGACAGGTGGAAATCCTGCAGCTGGCCGAGCACCTTGTCGGTGTCGACGTCCAGAGCGGCGTAGCGCTCCTTGGCAATATCGTAAGCCTGCAGAACAGTTTTTTCTTTCATGGTATCTGTTTTATTGTTATTCAGGATAATATGTCTTTACTGCAAAAGCGTCGGCAAGCATGCGGCGCATCTGCCAGCGGTCTTTCACCGGACCGGCGGCGCGGGCCTGGACCATTATGTTTCCGATGGCGGTAGCCTCTGTCGGCCCCGCCATCACAGGCATGCCGATGGCATCGGCCGTCCACTGATTCAGCAGGGCATTCGCGCTGCCGCCGCCGATTATGTGGAGCTTGTCGATCTTGAACGGGGCGAAACCTTGCAGCATTTCCAGCACTTCCCTGTAGCGATCGGCCAGGGAATGGTAGATGCAGCTCACAATCTGTGCATCGTCAAGGTTCTTCGCTTTGCTCAGAATGACACCCTTGTCATCCTGAACGGAGTGAAGGATCTCCTCCACCATATTGGCTGGATTGGCAAAGCGCGGGTCGTCGGGATTGATGCGGCCCGGGAAAGCAGCCTCGGCCAGGGCCATATCCATAAGCTGCCGGTAGCTGTAGTCCTTGCCGGCTTCCTTCCACACTTTGCGGCACTGCTCAATCAACCACATTCCGGTGATGTTCTTGAGGAATCGAGTGGTGCCGTCTATCCCACCCTCGTTGGTGAAATTCAGACGGGCGCTCTCTGAGCTTATAATCGGCGCGGGAACCTCGATGCCCATCAGACTCCAGGTGCCGCTGGAAAGATATGCGAAGTTCTCATCGGACGCCGGCACTGCCGCAATCGCCGAAGCAGTGTCGTGCCCCGCCACGGCTATCACCGGAATATCCTTGTATCTGCCCACCAGCGTACCCGGCTGTACAATAGGCAGCAGCACGTCGGTGCGGACGCCAAGTTTCTCCAGCAGGCCCTTGTCGAACTGGCGGCTGACCTGGTCCATCATGCCGGAGGTGGAAGCTATAGTATATTCACAAACCTTATTACCGGTCAGCATGTATGACAGCAGATCCGGGACGAAAAGAATGCTCTCGGCATTCTGCAGCGGAGCGAAACCTTCCTTCGTCTGGGCATACAGCTGGAAAATGGAATTGAAGTTCATGATCTGGATGCCGGTGGCAGCATAAAGCTCCTCACGAGGCACAGTCCTGAAGACTTCTTCCGGGATTCCTTCCGTGTAAGGATCACGATAGGCGCGCGGATTGCCCGCAAGCGAGCCGTCTTCAGCCACGAAGCCGAAATCCACGCCCCAGGTGTCGATGCCGATGGAATCAATATGCACCCCGTCCGCTTCAAGCTGTGAGAGGCACTTGCAGAAGTGCTCATAGATGGAGACAATATCCCAGTAGAGCTTCCCCTCCCCTTCAATCATTTTGCTGGGGAAACGGTAGACTTCCTTCATTTCGAAGGAGCCGTTTTGAAAAGTCGCCAGAAGCGCACGTCCTGAAGTTGCACCGCAGTCAAAAGCCAGGAAGGTGTGTGAATCAGCCATAGAGTTGTTTCAATAATGTTCTAAAGTTAACAAATTCGTAAATAATATCGGTATCTTTGTAAGGATATGGCAGCAAGAAGCAACGGCAAAAGCACTTCTGAGGCCCTCGCCGAGATACTCGGGGCGGAGGGCGGCGGTCTTTTCGGCCAGGTGCGCTACAGCGTCATCGCAGGCTGCGACGAGGCGGGCCGCGGGCCGCTGGCAGGCCCTGTCTTCGCAGGTGCGGTAATCCTGCCGGAGGACTTCCGCCATCCCTGGCTGGCCGACAGCAAGCAGCTCACCAAGCTCCGCAGGGAGCAGATGCGCCCCATCATAGAGAGCAATGCCATAGCCTGGGGAGTAGCCAGCGTCAGCGCCGCCGAAATTGACGAGATCAACATCCTCAACGCCTCCATAAAGGCCATGCACCTCGCCATCGCAAAGCTGGGCATAGTGCCTGAGCTGATCCTTGCCGACGGCAACCGCTTCAAGCCGTATTACGGTCCGGACGGCGCGGAGATTCCGTACATGACCGTGGTGAAGGGCGACGCTAAGATTCCTGCCATCTCCGCAGCCTCCATCCTGGCCAAGACCTACCGTGACGAATACATGACCGCCATGGCTGAGAAATACCCCGGCTACGGATGGGAGCGCAATATGGCCTACCCCACAAAGGAGCACTACGAGGCCATAGCCGCCCTGGGCATCACTCCTGAGCACCGCAAATCCTTTCTGAAGAATATAAAATACTGACAAATATGAAACGTTTACTTTCAATCCTTACAGCGCTGACAGTGTCATTCGCAGCAATGGCCGACGAAGGGATGTGGCTCCCCAGCATGATAGAGTCCGTCATCGGCGACATGCAGGCCAAGGGCTTCAAGCTCAGCGCCGAAGATGTCTACAGCGTCAACCATTCATCCCTCAAGGACGCAGTCGTGCTGTTCGGCTCGGGCTGCACCGGCGAGATGATTTCAAACGAAGGACTGCTCATTACCAACCACCACTGCGGCTACAGCTACATCCAGAGGCACAGCTCAGTGGAGCATGACTACCTTACCGACGGCTTCTGGGCCATGGACCGCAGTCAGGAGCTCCCCTGCCCCGGCCTGACAGTCAGCTATCTGGTGAGGATGGACGATGTCACCGACAAGGTGCTGGCAGGGTATGACGAATCGATGGGAGAAGAAGCCCGCGAAAAAATAGCCGCCGCCAACGCCGGCAAGCTGATTGACGACGCGGTGGCATCCGGCAAGGGCCTGAGGGCCCAGGTGGCCGCCCTCTACTACGGCAACCAGTATTTCCTCTACATCTTCAAGGTTTACCGCGACGTGCGCCTCGTGGGTGCTCCGCCCAGCGCCATCGGCAAGTTCGGCGGCGAGACCGACAACTGGATGTGGCCCCGCCACACCGGCGACTTCTCTATGTTCAGGGTGTATTCAGGTCCTGACGGCGAGCCGGCCGACTACTCTGCCGACAATGTGCCGTACTCTCCGAAACGATTCTTCGAAATCTCCACTGCCGGTGTCAAGGAAGGCGACTTCACCTTCGTCTACGGCTGCCCCGGCTCCACCAAGGAGTATATCACCGCCGATGCAGTGAATTATATAGCAGAAATCTCCAATCCCACCAAGATTGCGCTGCGCGACAGCAGGCTCGACGTCATGAACAAATACATGGCCCAGAGCCCGGCCATCCGCATCCAGTATGCCAGCAAGAAATCGTCTGTAGCCAATGCATGGAAGAAGTGGCAGGGCGAGGCGAAGGGCATCCGCAAGATGAAGACCGTGGAGAACAAGAAGGCATACGAGGAGCGTTTCAAGAGGTGGGCTGTGGGCACTGAGTATGAGGGGGTTGTGGAGCAGCTCGACTCTCTGCAGCAGCTGCTGGACAAATACACTTACGCATACGAGAACTACAGCGAGGCTATTGCTGCCATCGAGTGGCCGGCCTACATCAGGCGCGGCAAGACCGACAGCGAATCATTCTTGAAAGACTATTACCAGCCCATCGATGAGGAGATCTTCGACCTGGTGGTTGCTGCTTACGGTAAGAACATGCCGGACGGCATGAGGCCTGCGTATTACGACCGCAAGATGGCCCAGTTCGGCAGCGTGGAGGCATGGCGCAAGGCTGTCTTTGCTTCTGAGGCCGAGGCTCTCGAGTTCTCCCAGTCTTTCTATGAGGATTACCGGGACAACATCGCCCCGCAGCGCAGCGCCCTGACCAAGCAGATCGATCTGTTGATGCGCACTTACATGCGCGGCCAGATGGCTTTCGAGCCCACAAAGGTCTTCTATCCCGACGCCAATCTCACCCTGCGTATCGCCTACGGCAAGGTGGCCGGATATGCTCCTTCGGACGGTGTCTTATACAAACCTGTATCTACAATCGAGGGCATAATGCAGAAGGACAATCCGGACATCTACGACTACAACATTCCTCAGCGCCTGCGCGATATCTACGCAACGAAGGACTACGGCCGCTGGGGTGTCGACGGCACCATTCCTGTCTGCTTCCTGGCCACCAATCACACCTCCGGCGGCAACTCAGGCAGCCCCGTCATCAATGCTGACGGCCGTCTGATCGGCATCAATTTCGACCGTGTGTGGGAGGGCACCATGAGCGATGAGGTCTTCGATCCCGAGATCTGCCGCAACATCTCCCTCGACATCCGCTACGCCCTCTTCGTCATCGACCGCATCGGCGGCGCCTCCTACCTCTTCGATGAAATGGTATTAGTACCATAATTCGTACATGGAGAGCCCTCCCTACGGCTCTCGGGCAAATTGCTTGGCGAATAGACTACGATATTCGCTACGCAATTTCCCTCCGCCGGGAGGGCTGGCAAAGAAAAAGCCCTGTATCTTTCGATGCAGGGCTTATCTATTATTTACGTATGACAATTAGGCTTTGCCGTCGCTGCCAAGAACATTGATGATCTTGTGGATGTAAAGCTTCTTCATATTGTCGCGGGCAGGGCCGAGATATTTACGAGGGTCGAATTCACCCTTCTTCTCAGCAAGCACCTTGCGGACAGCAGCAGTCATGGCCAGACGAGAGTCAGAGTCGATGTTGATCTTGCAGACAGCGCTCTTGGCAGCCTTGCGGAGCTGATCCTCGGGAATACCGATAGCAGCCTCGAGCTGACCGCCGTAAGCATTGATAACGTCAACTTCTTCCTGCGGAACTGAAGATGAACCGTGGAGAACGATCGGGAAGCCGGGGAGCTCTTTCATAACACCGTCGAGAACATCGAAAGCCAGCGGCGGGGGAACGAGACGGCCGGTGACAGGATCTTTGTGGCACTGCTCGGGTTTGAACTTGTAAGCGCCGTGTGAAGTACCGATAGAGATGGCGAG
>JAFZKU010000210.1 GCA_017551785.1 Bacteroidales bacterium
GAAGCAGGATCCCGTTGACAGTTTCGTGTCGATACCCTATCTGGTGATGGAGGAAAGCGGCGAAGAAGATGTCCCCGCAAGGCCCAGGATAGAGATGGCATATTCCGGTGCTGCATTCTTCGAGGAGCCTGGCGCCCGCCAGAAGGGTGTGGTGCTGCACGATATCCTAGCTTCTGTCTCCGTGCCGGAAGATCTGACCCAGGCTGTCGCGAATGCTGTGGCCGAAGGAGAACTTCCCGCTTGCGAGGCGGCAGAAGTGACCGGGATGCTGGCCGGAGCAATTGCTTCAGTGGCTGAATATCATTGGTTCGATGCTGGCAACACTATATAC
Organism: Bacteroidales bacterium; assembly: GCA_017551785.1. Lineage (GTDB taxonomy): Bacteria > Bacteroidota > Bacteroidia > Bacteroidales > UBA932 > Equibacterium. The sequence continues at coordinate 332 of JAFZKU010000210.1, forward strand.
AACGAACTCTCGATAATCAACACCGACGGTAACGTGGAGCGACCCGACAGGGTTGTCATGAGGGGAGGGGAGACCGTCGTGGTGGACTACAAATTCGGAGAGGAGCGAAAGGGCTACCGCTGGCAGGTGGGCAGATATATGAAATTGCTGAGACAGATGGGGTATTCCCGCGTCAAAGGTTATATTTGGTATGTGAAGAACAATAAAGTAGAACAAATATGAAAAGAATTCTGTTTTTAAGTTTGACCGCAATCTTGATCTTGTGTTCCTGCAAGTCAGGCAAACAGGTAGAGTATAGCAATCCCCTGGATGTTAAATTCGGCGATCCTTACGTGCTGCTGGCTTCCGACGGTAATTACTATATGTACGGCACCGGCGGAGTGCGGGACGGTTTCGGTTGCTATAAGTCTGCCGACCTTGTCAATTGGGAGTATCAGGGCGCCATTTATCACGGCAACACCCCAGATTCATGGGCGTTGGACTGCTTCTGGGCTCCGGAAGTATATGAGAGGGATGGCAAGTTCTATATGTTCTTCAGTGCCAACACCAAGGACGACCCCTATGGTGACGAAGAACGTTTCAGCATAGGCGTGGCAGTGAGCGATTCCCCGACCGGCCCGTTCGTTGAGATGGGCGGCCCGCTGTTCCAGCCCGGATATCCGACTATCGACGCCAACGTGCTCTTCGACGATGACGGCAGGTGCTATCTCTATTTCTCACGCTGCTGCTACAAGCATGCAGTTGAGAGTGAGGTGGCCGACTGGGCCAGGAAACAGGGCCTTTTCGATGAAATTGAGGAGAGCTGGGTGTACGGAGTCGAGCTGAAGCCCGATTTCAGCGGGGTTATAGGAGAGCCGGTGCTGCTGCTCTGCCCTCCGAAGACCATGTCTGACGTCCAGGCGGAGTGGGAGAGCCGTTCCGTGACTTCAGGAGAAGTGAACCGCCGCTGGACCGAAGGTTCTTTCATCATCAAGCGTGACGGCATCTACTACATCATGTATTCATCTAACTTCTATGCCGGAGAGAACTATGCGGTAGGTTATGCTACAGGCAGGAGCCCTCTCGGACCCTTCGGGAAGTCGGCTGACAACCCCGTGCTGCAGAAGAACACCCAGGATGGCGGTATAGTCACAGGAGTGGGGCATAACAGCATAACCCGCTCTCATGACGGCAAGCATCTCTACTGCGTATACCACGGCCGTACCGCTGCTACCGGCAGCGAGCGCGTGGTGTTCATCGACGAGATGGAAATCAAGGACGGCCATCTGAAGGTATTGGGCCCCAACACCGACCCTCAGACCCTGACATATTGATGCTTATTTAACTTCGGGAAGGTCGAATTCCAGCATGCTGCGGGGGCAGCCTGCGTTGAGGCGCATGTATCCCAGACCCTCGGGGCCGAACATCACGCCGGTGTTCAGACCTACCTTCACCTTGTTAACGAAATAGTCCTCCAGCAGGGCCTGGTCTTCGGGCCTCAGGTCTTCTCTGCCTGCCAGCCTTCGCAGAAGCTGACGGCAGTCCAGCCATACCAGGTAAGAGCATTCCGGCCTTATGGGGTTTATCAGCTGTTCGCCTCCTGCACGGAATGCGGCGAACTTGTCTTCCAGATAGAGGATGTTCTTCTCTATATATCTCAGAGCGGCGTCGCGCCACGGCTTTCCTTCGGTGAAAGCTGTGATCATGCCGACAGAAGCGAAAACAGAGGGAGAGCTGAACTCGTTGGCCTCGAGCCATTCGTAGAAAGGCTTTGCCAGCTTAGGATTGGGAATCACAGAGAACGAAGACGCGAAGCCGGGGATGTTGAAGGTCTTGGACGGGGCTCCGAAGGTGATGCTGTTTTCGGTGGCCTTGTCGCTTACAGAAGCGAAGCTTATGTTGCGGTTGCCCCATAGGCAGAGGTCGCTGTGGATCTCGTCGGCGATTACAAGGGTGCCGTGCCTGTGACAGATTTCAGCCAGATCCACGAGGTCTTCACGGCTCCACAGATAACCTCCGGGATTGTGAGGGCTGCAGAGTATCAGCATCTTGACCGGAGCTTCGGCTGTCAGAAGACTGTCCAGATGCTCCAGATCCATCTTTCCGTCTTTCAGAGGATTGCGCAGCACGATGCGGCCGTTGCCTTTCGGTACGTTCGTGAAAGGATGGTAGACGGGAGACTGCACGACTATTTTGTCGCCTGGTTTGGTGAAGAAATTTACGGCCAGACCGATGCCTCTCACGATGCCGGGGATGAAGCTTATCCATTCGCAGTCAACCTTCCAACCGTGCTCCTGGAGGAGCCAGCGCTGAATAGTAGGCTTCATCTGGGGAGGCTCTGCGTCATAGCCGTAGATGCCGGAGTTGACATATTCCTCAAGCTTCGCCCGGATACACTGAGGAGAGCGGAACTCCATGTCGGCTACCCAGAGCGGGGTGATGTCTTCTCTGCCGAAAAGAGCTTTCAGCGCTTGATATTTGACTGAATAAGTATTCCTGCGGTCGATTATTTCATCGAAATTGAATCCGTCCATCATCAATAATAGTATTTGGCATATAAAGATACTGATAATTGTCGTATATTAGTCACATGCATGTGCTCGAATCATACGCCCGCAAATACAATTCTCCGGAATATTTCACCACAGACCCCATCATCTTTCCGAAGCACTTCGCGCAGTTGATGGAAAGGGGACAGGCATGCCTGCAGGATGTTGAGATTGCCGCTGTGATTGCCGCCCATCTGGCGTGGGGGCGCAGGGACATGATAGTCCGTGACTGCAACCGGGCCTTCGACGAGATGGGCTGGAAACCTTACGAGTATGTGCGCCGCGGCTGTTACCGCCGCGACGACTGCAGCCTGCACCGCACTGTAAAGTGGAGCGAATTCGCCCGCATCTGCGACAATCTCAAAGATTTCTATGCCAGCAACGATAGTCTGGAATTGTTGTCGCAGGACGAGATGCGCACCCGCATATACGGTCAGAAGAGCGACCATTCAGCTGCAAACAAGAAAATCAACATGCTGCGCCGCTGGATGGTGCGCGACGACGGCATTGTGGATCTGGGCTTATGGAAACACATTTCGCCTGCCGATTTGATAATCCCTCTGGATGTGCATGTGCACCGCGTTGCCCTGGAAACCGGGCTTACCTGTCGCAAGCAGGCAGATTTGCGCACAGCTTTGGAAATTACAGAGGGCCTTAAAAAAATCTTCCCAGGCGATCCTTGCCTGGGAGATTTTGCGCTGTTCGCCTACGGGGCTGAGCGTGCTGCCGGAAAAGCGGAATAGTTACAGGATACGGTCTTCGTCCTTAAAATACAACGTAGATTTTTCGTGTGAAGCCTGGTCACCCATAAGGGCGAGAGCGGTGGCATAGTAAGCTTCCTTGACAATCTTTTCGGGCTGCTGGCCTGTGATAACTGCATGGCAGAATGCATGGGCCAGTTCGACGGAACCGTCGTTGGTGGCGCCGGTGCTGCTTGATCCGTCGGTGGTGATAATCTTGTCGGTGAAGCGGACTCCGGGGTCGGTAGAAGCTTCTTCCTGAGACCAGCTGCTGCCTGCGAAGGCGCTGTTGCTAAGGATTCCCTGCTTGATCTGCATCAGGAACTGCTCGATACCGCTGCGGTATGCAGGACTCTCGCTGAACATAATGCCCTTGACCAGGTCTATAGTTCCTTCTGAGCCGAGGATGAACTCGCCCATGCCGAAGTGCTTGTTGGAGATTATAGACTCGAAGGTCATGTGGACTCCGTTGGGATATTCATAAGTTACTGCAACGTTGTCGAACACCTCACGGCCGTCTTTCCAGAAGCGGATGCTTCCCATACCGGTTACGCACTCGGGATACTGGTCCATAGCCCATGAGCCGTTCTGCAGCTGATGGCATGCCAGCTCGGTCATAAGTCCGCGGGAGCTAGCATTGTAGAGTCTCCAGTTGATGCGCCTCTCCAGATCGGGAGACGGACACTCACGCCGCCAGTCGTTGTTGCGGTACCAATAGTTGCGTACTCCGACAACCTCGCCGATAGCGCCCGAATGGATGAGCTCCATCGCCTTGATGTATTTCGGGTCGAAGAGTCTCTGCTGACCTACGACGAACACCTTGCCGCTTCTTTGCCATTCTGCTATGACATCTTTGCATTCCTGGATGGAGTAAGCCATGGATTTCTCGCAGAACACATGCTTGCCGGCCTTGAACGAATCAATAGTCATCACGGCATGCCAGTTCAGGGGAGTGCATATGATGACTCCTTCCACATCCTTGTCGTCCAGAAGCTTGCGGTAGTCGCTGTAAAGCTTTGCATCAGGGCACATCGCTGCGGCTTCCTTAAGATGGGGCTCGTAGTCGTCGCACAGGGCCACGATCTTGGCGCTCTTGTCAACCAGCAGGTTGGCGATGTGGAACTGGCCACGGGAGCCGGTGCCTATTATACCCAGTTTTGCAACCTGTCCTTCGATTTCTTTCTGCCCTTTCTCGGTGCAGGAAGTGAGCCACGGGAACAGCGAGATTGCAGATCCCACTGCGAACATGCTGCCTAAGTTCGAAAGAAACTCTTTGCGGGTTAATAATTTATCCATTTTATATCAATATACTTTAATAACCTTCGTCGTTCCGTCGGTCAAGCAATAAATCTCGCTTGCCGAATAGCCCTTATAACGGGCCAATATATCTTTTCTCTTTTCTCTCGGGGCAACGTACAGCGCAGTCGAAAGGACTTCGCATGCCATAGGGGAGGGGCCGGTAACTGCCACCAGTTCGTCTCTCATTACAAGGTCTCCTGTGGCCGGGTCGATAATGTGTTCGACTCCCCGTCCGTTCTTGCCCGAGATGGACAGAGCACAATCTTTCAATTCAAACGTGTGCGCGCACCTTCCTCTGAAGTAACGGTGCTCTACCGAAATCGGCCAGTAGTCTCCGTAGGGATGGGAGCCAGAGGCGTAAATAGAGCTGTTCCCGAAGTTCAGCAAAGCGCATGTGACATTGTGCTGTTTCAAAATGTTACATGCATTTTCAAGTGCGTATCCCTTGGCGAAGCCTCCGAGATCCAGCTTGACCGTGGGATCGGTGAAGCGGATGGTGTGGCGGTCAGCGTCAAGTTCAAAGTTCTTCACCCCCTTTGAGGCAGAGCGGGAGATCCTGTTGGCAGTGATGTCGAAATAACCGTCGGTACTGTTGCAGAACACCCTGCACATCTCCAGCACCATGAACATTTCGTCATCGACGGCAACCGCTTCTTCCGCGGCCGTTTTGTTCACAAGGGCCAGGGGGCTGCCCTTGTCGAAGCGGTTGAACTTTTTTCCCGCTTCTGTGGTACGGGCCCATATCTCTTCGATTATGGCCCGCGATTTTTCCTCGCTGTAGAACGGCAAAACAATCTCCGCAACGGAGTGCATCGTTTCTAGTGATGAGTAGGCAACCGGTGCGGAGATGTTTTCGTCGCTATACTTGAAGGATGTCATTTGTTTCTCTTGCAGAAAATCTTTCGGCATGCAAGGATTATCAGCCTGACAATAAGCAGCAGCACATAAAGCGCTATCGCTACGAAGACCGTGAATCCTATCTGAGTGAAGATTTCATGCCATTGAGAATGGTAGACGATGATACAGATGATGTTGATCAGCACTGCGCATATGAAGCAGCCCAGAGCGATCAGCAACTCTCTTTTCACCTTCCTGCCTGAAATGACCAGATCTTTCATTTGTATCAGTCTAATACTTTAATCTTGATGTTCTTGAAATAAACATTGTCAGAGTGGTCCTGGATCAGCAGGTGGCCGTACTCGGCGTTGCCGAAGTTGGGATAGTTGCGATACTTGCTGTAAGCCACGAGTGCGTTCCACTCCTGGGTGTTACGCTCGTATTCTACAACTTTCACTCCGTTGAGCCAATGCTCTACGTGATTGCCGTACACATAAACCATTGCGGTGTTGAAATCGTAAAGGTCGAAGGGGGCGTTCTCCTTCTGTGCAGGGATCAGGTCGTAGAGTGATGAAAGGGTGCGGTTGCCTTTGACACCTGCTTTGGCGTCAGGGTGACGCTCGTCGTCAAGCATCTGGAACTCGCATCCGATGGAAGCACCTCCGGGTATGCTCTCCATCGCGGGATCGACGAAATACTTCAGGCCGCTGTTGGCGCCTTCAGTAATCTTGAAATCGACCTTCACGATGAAATTCTTGTATAGCCCGTCTGTGACTATGTCACCTGCTCCGCGTGCGAAGGGTTTTCTCTTGTCGAGGACGATCATTCCGTCTGCAACGTGCCATACGCTGTCAGGCTGATGGTCAGTGCCGGTGATATGCCATCCCTCGAAAGATTTTCCGTCGAAAAGGAGCTCCCAGCCCTGAGCCTTTTCGGCCTTGGTGAGCTGGTTGTCAACGGTGACTTCCTGGTCGAGATTGAAATACTTGCTGTGGTCCACTGGCCTGTCGCAGCTTTGTGCGAAGGCCAGAAGGACTACTGCAAGAATGAGTAAAGAATTCCTCATGATTAGAGTCTGTAGAATTCTTCCCAACCCTTTCTCGGCGGCTGGTCGCAAAGCAGTGCAGTGGCGAAGCGGTCTCCGACGCAAGTCTTGGTGACGTTGTCGAAGATGATCTTGCGGTTGAGACGCATTGCGATTGTGCCGAGAGCGAACATCTGAGACATCGGGGCGAATACCTGGAATGAAGAACGGGTCTTCTCCCTGCCCATTGCTGCGAGAAGGAAGTTCTCGTAGTGGTTAGACGGAGACTCAGGAACTACAGGCATGTATTTCTCGAGCTCTTTAGCCCTTGCAGCACCGATGATCTGAGAAGCTGCAGCGTGTGAACCACGTTTGATGATGAGGTCTTTTCCGTCCGGACCCTTGCAGTACAGCTCGGTGCCGGGCTGAGGAACCTGAGGACCCTGAGCTGCAGGAGCTGCAGCAGCTGCGGGTCTCTGGCCGCCCTGACCCTGAGGAGGTCTCTGGCCACCCTGACCCTGAGGAGGTCTCTGGCCGCCCTGAGCTCCCTGAGGAGGTCTCTGACCGTTGGCGCCACCGAGGCTTCTCGGGTCGACAGTCTGTCCGTTTACGGTGATTGCAGGGATGTCGTTGTCTGCGTTGGTAGCGGTATCCCAGTATCCGTCGGGCAGCGGCGGTATGTTCTTCTCACCGTCGTACCATGTAACTTCGCACTCGGGCATGTTGCCGCGGGCTGCGAATTTGTAACGTACAGTGGTCTCGAAGGGGAAGAAGAAGTCGTTGTGATTAACTACGTGGATCGGGTCGATCTCATAAGGAACTCCGAGGTGGAGGAACTGGTGAGGAGTGTCGATGAGGTGTGCACCCCAGTCGCCAACAGCACCCATACCGAAGTCATACCAGCCGCGCCAGTTGCCCGGGTGATATTTCTCGTTGAAATCGTGATATTTGGCGGTAGTCAGCCAAGTGTCCCAGTCCATTCCCTCAGGGATAGGCTGAGCCTCGGGGAACTGAGTGATTGCGGGATCGTAAGGATACCAGCGGCGCCAGTTGTTGAAGTGGGCGGTAATCTTGGTGCAGTCGTTGATGATACCTGCTTCCATCCAGGCCTTGAACTGGAAGTAGTTTTCGCCTGAGTGGCCCTGGTTACCTACCTGGGTTGCAACTTCCGGGTGACGGTTTGCGATGTCGCACAGAAGCTCGGCCTCGTTGAAGGTACGGGTCATGGGTTTCTCAACGTATACGTGCTTGCCGTATGAAACTGCGAGCATTGCTGCAGGGAAGTGAGCGAAGTCAGGGATAGCTACGAGAACAGCGTCGAAGTCGTTGTGAGCCTCGTCGAACATCTTCCTGAAATCCTGGAACACTTTTGCTTTCGGATACTTGGCGATGGTCTGCTGGCAGCCCCTGCTCTTGATATCCACGTCGCAGATGCAGGTAATCTCGCAAAGACCTGACCTGTCGAACTGACCGATGTCAGATGCAGCCTGGTTGGCGGCACCGATACATGCAAGACGGACTTTCTGTCCGTCAGCCCTGGCGGCTTCAAGCTCTGTCTGTACAGGGTTGAAGGCGCCTGCCTTCGATGCTGCATTAGCTGCAGAACCGGTAAGAACTGCACCGGCGGTGGCTACGCCTGCAGTCTTGAGGAATTGACGTCTTGAAAAATCTTTCATTTGAGTTTTGATATTGAGGTTGATATTTATTAAGGTTTATATAAAGCCAAAATTCGTCTAAAATTAAGAATAATAATCGATTATTCCAAGGTGGCGGGGGTTAAAGTGGCATATTTCTCGCCATATTCGAGCTGCTGCCCTACAAAATTCGTGCAATACTCAATGGCGTAGTCGATGACCTTTCCGCGTTTTGTGACAGGAACTATATCGGGATTGACAAAGCCGCGGTAGGGTTTCAGTTTCAGGGCGGCATATCTCTCGAGCACTTCCTTGTGAAGGTCAGGATCGATGTTCACTGCATATTTCTCGACCAGAGCCTTGCCTGCAGCGTAGTCTCCCTCGCTCTTGATACGCTGGATTTCGGCCAGCAGCTTGCCGAACAGATTGCGAAGAGCCTTGTAGTCATTGATTACGAAGTAGGTCTTGCCGTCGCGTACTCGTTTCTCTATCACCTTGTCGGCTGCTCCCTGCTCAAAGCACCATTCGGCTATGAGTTTGCGGTTCTGCATGTGGGCCTCGGTGTTTTTCTTGCCAAGCTCTATCCTGGTGAACTGGGTGAAGATACCGTTGCGGATGTAGCTGTCGTACTGGGCCTGGTATGCGTCAGGATTGTCCAGAAGTCCCAGCTCTACGAGCTTCGGATCGGCCAGATACCACAGAGCGAAAAGGTCGGCGCGGGCTTCCTCGAGGGTTGAGCTGTACTCTTTGAGAGCGTTCGGCGAAGTGCCTTCCAGCAGCTGGCCGGAACCGTGACCGAGGCATTCGTGGAGGTCAGTGTGCAGATTGTCTGTGATATATTCATAGGCCTTGGCCCTGGCTATCTCGGCTTCGTCCCATGCGAATTCCTTGAGCACGCTGTTGGGCTTCTCGTTGGCAGCCTTGTCGTACGCCTCGGTGATGTTGGCTATGGTCACCGATTTCGAGCCGTAGTCCTTCCTGATCCAGTCGGCGTTGGGAAGGTTGATGCCGATGGCGGTGGAAGGGTAGGTGTCGCCGGCAAGGCAGGCGGCATTAATGACCTTGGCGGATATGCCCTTCACTTCTGCCTTGCGGAATCGGGGATCAACCGGAGAGTGGTCTTCGAACCACTGGGCGTTCTCGCTGATTGTTACGGTGCGGTTCGAAGCCTCGTCGTCGCGGTAGTTCACCATAGCCTCGAAGTTGCCCTTCAGCCCCAGAGGGTCACCGTAGACTTCGATGAAGCCGTTGATAAAGTCGACTCTGGAGAGTGTGTCCTGCACCCAGCTGATGTTGTAGTCGTCCCAGGTCTTGAGGTCTCCGGTGCGGAAATAATCCACCAGCTGCGCTATATATTTGCGCTGAACGTCGTTCTCGGCTACAGCTGCTGCCGCTTCCAGATTCTCCACCACCTTCGTGAGCGCTTCGCCGTACAGGCCGCTTGTAGTGTATCTTAGTTCTTTCAGACTGCCGTCAGGCTCTTTCACCAGGCGGCTGTTCAGGCCTATCGACAGGGGCTGCAGGTCGTCGGGGTCTTCCATTGCGGCATAGAAGGCTTCTGCTTCTTTCTGGCTCACGCCCTCGTAGAGATGGTTGGCAGAAGCTTTGATGAGGTCGACGCCTTCGCCCTGATATTTGCGGAATGGAGCAATATCGGGGTTGTAGATTATCTCCACCAGACGCTTGTCGCAGCCGGTTTCGTCGAACAGCATCTCCATATATCTCCTCGGGCATTCCGGGAAGAATTTGTGCTCACCGTAGTGGTGGTGTATGCCGTTGCTGAAGAATACCCTTTTTGCATAGACGAAGAAATTGAACCAGTCCAGGGTGCTGCCTCTGTCTCCGCCGTCGTAGGTGTTGAGAATCTTCTCCAGGGCCTTGCGGATAGGAAGGTTGTATACACAGTTCTGCTCCCAGATGATGTCGCGTCCCCACTTGGCGGCTTCTGAAAGATAGTAGATGTATTGTTTCTGGCCGAAGGACAGTTCGTCCCAGCCCGGTACCTCATATCTGATGACTTCCAGGTCGGCAAATTCGTCGAGGCTGTACGTGAATTTATCAGGAGTTGACTTCGGTGTGCAGGATAATGCAAGAAGGCAGGCGGCAGCCATTACGCAGAGTATTTTATTGTTCATTTTTCTTAATACGTCTCCTCCATTTGTTGAGACTTGAATCTTTGTATGCTATTTTGCAGATGTAATAGATGAGGATCATCAACAGCAGTATGCCGAGCACGAAACATGATGAAATTACGTTGCTGCGTATGGCGTTCCGCAGCACCAGAGTCTCGCCGTCTTCTGCCAGAAGTTCGTCCAGTCTGGCGTCATCCATGGTAGCGCCAGTCCATTTCTGAGAGATATAGCCGTCGCTGAACAAGGTTGCTCCGCCGTTCGCCCGGTTGATGGTCAGCAGCAGCTTGCGGTCGCCGTAGCCCACTTCGTAGGGGAAGCTGTCCGGAATAACAGCTCCTGTGAGAGATGAGGCGATATACAGGTCGGCACCGGCTGCGACAGCTTTACTTGCGAAGTTTTCGATGCGCTGCCAGTGTTTTGCCTTGAGCTTCGCCGGGTCGTATATCGAAATCAGGACGGCGTCGTCGCTGTACAGGATGTTCGGAGTGATGTCGTTCCCGTAGGCATCTTGTATGATGAAGTCGGAATAAAGACCCGCACTGCCGGTCATTTCTGTTACGGTCTCCACATATGTCCATGTGGAATCCGGCAGGTTTTCGAGGGTGAAGCTCTTTTCTTTCCCGTCTTTAGAATAGATGAATGTCGTTTCGAAAGATGCATCGTCGTTTTCGGTGGATATGAGGGAGCCTGTCTTGTACGGCGTGAATTCATACATCGGCACGTAGAAGTAAGACTGGATCCACAGTGCGACGGCTACAAGGAAGAAAAGCCCGGCGAACGACCATTCTACGGCAGGATGGGCGATGGGGGTTATCTTCTTGCGCTGGAAATACAGCAGAGCGATGCACGGCAGCAGGATCAGATTCTTGAAGAAGGTCTGCCAGTTGGACAGGTGGACTGCTTCTCCGAAGCAACCGCAGTCGCTGATGGGATTGAACAAGGCCAGATACAGGGTCAGCAGGGTGAAGAAGCATGTCATGTAGAAGCCGATGGCAGTAAACAGCTTCATCCTGACCGAAAGGAGGATGCACATTCCGACGGTGAACTCGCAAATGGCCAGCAGCATGCCTGCATAGAGGGATGTGCCTGAGAGGAAACCCAGATGAAGTGCCGAGAAGTATTCCTGGAATATGAGGGATGTCCCTACGGGGGACAGAAGCTTTACCAGACCGGAAAAGATGAAAGTCAGGCCGAATACCAGCCGGCAAAGAGCTCTTGGTAATCTCATTTGATCCTTTGAGAAATTATATGTTTGAGATCGTTGAAAATTGTCTGAGCCGGAAGGATATCGCCGTCTGCGTCGGCACAGTCGATGCGGATGAAGTCGGCATCCAACTCGCACTGGCGGAGGTATATCTTGCGGACATTTTTCTGGAATTCTATGCTTGCCTCGTGGATGTCGCTCTTGCCTTCGAGATAATTGCGGTCGCTGCCGCTGCGGCTGTGCTTGAGCTGCCTGTCCACGAAATTGATCGGAACGTCGAGGAAAATGTTGAAATCGGGTCTGGGAATACCGGAAACGGTATATTCATAATTGAAGATCCACTCCCGGAGCTGGTCTGACTGCTCGCCGTCGGGCAGCTTGGCGCACTGGAAGGCTATGTTGGAATATACATATCTGTCGAGAATGACGCAGTAGCCCTCGTCGAGCCATGATTTGATAGTAGGAGCGGCGTCTATCCGGTCGAGGGAGTAGAGCAGGGCTACCAGCTGGGGATGCA
>JAFZKU010000211.1 GCA_017551785.1 Bacteroidales bacterium
AAAGACAACGATATTACTGTGCTGACGGACATCCCGACCGGCAGCGGCTGTATCATCGCCAAGGTGCACGGCCACGGCGGTTTCCGCCACCGCATCATGGAGATGGGCTTCATCAAGGGCGAGAAAGTTGACGTCATCAAGAACGCTCCTCTGATGGATCCCATTGAGTACAGCATCATGGGAAGCCACGTGTCGCTGCGCCGCTCCGAGGCTGAGAAGATCGAAGTGGTCGCTCTGGAAGAGGGCTTCCACCCCGATTTTGATTTCAGCGGCACCATCGAGGACCACGTGGCCCGGGAGGTTGAGAACAGCTCCAAGACCATCACGGTCGCTCTCGTCGGCAATCCCAACTGCGGCAAGACTTCGTTCTTCAACTTCGCTACCGGCCTGCGCGAGAAAGTCGGCAACTACTCCGGCGTGACCGTCAGCAGCAAGGTCGGCACCTTCTACCACAAGGGCTACACCATCAACCTCGTTGACCTGCCGGGCACATATTCCCTCACAGAGTATTCGCCGGAAGAGCTCTACGTGCGCGACTATCTGCTCAACCACAATCCTGACCTCGTGCTGAACATTGTCGACGCTGGCAATCTCGAGCGCAACATGTACCTCACCACCCAGCTCATCGACATGAACCCCAGGCTGGTGATGGCTCTCAACATGTATGACGAGCTCGAACGTTCCGGCGACAAGCTCGACATCGAAAGTCTCGAGAAGATGCTGGGCTTCCCCATCGTGCCTGTCGTGGCCCGCACCGGCCAGGGGGTCGAAGACGTGCTGGAGAAGATTGTCCACATCTACTGCGACGAAGAGGGCTACACCAAGCATATCCACATCAACTACGGCGAGAATGTCGAAGACTGCATCGCTTCTGTCAAGGAGATTATCGACGAAGACCAGTCCCTGAAGGACCGCTACCACGGCCGTTATCTGGCTCTCGAGCTCATCCAGGGCGACAAGGTCCTCACCAAATCGATTTCCGGCGTGGCCGGCTTCGACGAGATAAAGGCTGCTGCTGACGCCAGCCGCGCCCGCCTCGAGAAGGAGTACCGCGGCGAGATTGCCGACGTAATCTCTGACATCCGCTACGGTTTTATCCGCGGCGCTCTGAAGGAGACTCTGACTCCCGCCAAGGAAGACAAGCGCAAGCTGGCCTATGCTCTCGACACTGTGCTCACCAACCGCTACCTCGGCTTCCCGATCCTGATCATCTTTCTCTGGATCATGTTCCAGGCTACCTTCACTCTCGGCGCCTATCCGCAGGACTGGCTTGAGGCGGGCATTTCTGCTCTCGGCCGCTGGGTGGGCAGCATCCTTCCCGAGGGCATGCTCAACGATCTGCTGGTGGACGGCATCATTTCGGGTGTTGGCGGTGTGCTGGTGTTCCTGCCGAACATCCTCATTCTATTCGTGTTCATCTCGTTCCTCGAAGATACTGGCTACATGGCCCGCGCGGCTTTCATCATGGACAAGCTGATGCACCGCATAGGGCTGCACGGCAAGTCGTTCATTCCGTATATCATCGGTTTCGGCTGCGGCGTGCCGGCTATCATGGCCACCCGTACGCTGGAGAACCCGAAGGACAGGATTCTGACTATTCTCACCATTCCCTTCATGAGCTGCTCGGCCAGGCTGCCGGTGTATCTGCTCTTCGTGGCTGCGTTTTTCGCGCACCATCAGGGGCTGGTGCTGCTCAGTCTCTACGCCATTGGCATTTTCTTCGCCATCCTCACTTCGTTCATCCTGAACAAGACTATTTTCAAGAATGCGTCTGACCAGTTTGTGATGGAGCTGCCGCCGTACCGCTTCCCTACCGTCCGCAATATTCTGTCTCACATGTGGGACAAGAGTGTGCTCTACCTGAAGAAGATGGGTACTGTGATCCTGGCTGCGTCGGTGATTATCTGGGCGCTGGGGTACTTCCCGAGGCCGAAGACTGAGATGACCAAGGCGGAGCAGAACGAGTATTCTTACATCGGCCGCATCGGGCATGCCATCGAGCCTGTGGTCAAGCCGCTTGGCTTCGACTGGAGGATGGGTGTCAGTCTGTTCACTGGTCTGGCTGCCAAGGAGGTGGTGGTGTCGTCGCTGGGTGTGCTCTATGAGGCTCAGGAGGTTGACGGCGACGAGGGGCATTCCGGACTGGAGGCTAAGCTGCAGTCGCTGACTGACGAGAACGGCAATACGTTCTACACTCCGCTGAGGGCCTACACTTTCCTGTTGTTCATTCTACTATACTTCCCTTGCATCGCTGCCATCACGGCTATAGCCAAGGAGGCTGGCCGCAAGTGGGCTGCGTTCAGCGTTGTCTACACTACCTGCCTGGCGTGGGTTGTCGCCTTCCTCTTCTGGCACACCGGATCTTTATTATAAGGAGGACTGTATATGCAAATCACTGATATTATCACATACGTTATGATTGCCGCTGCTGTCGCATATTTCGTGGTGCGGGACGTGCGGGCTAGGAAGAAGGGCGGCTGCGCCTGCGGGTGCGGGTGCGCAAGCGGATGTCCGTGCGGGTGCAACTGCAAATGCTGCAACTGCGGCAAGGATAATCAGAATTAGTCTGAAAGCAGAGTTTTCTGGAAGATGGCGGCCAGGCGGTCGTAAGGGTCATGGCTGCGTATGCGCTCCAGGTAGAGTGCTTCGGGGGTTTCGAGCCTGAGGCCGCTGCTCTGGTTATACATGACGATGTGTACGATGCAGCCGCCGAGCGTCTGGGACGTTCCTCCTACTGCCACCAGTCCGCATTCTTCT
>JAFZKU010000028.1 GCA_017551785.1 Bacteroidales bacterium
CACCACCAAGATGCGCGAAGTAGGTGCAGTAATCGGCGGCGAAGGCAACGGCGGCGTCATCTTCCCGGAGCTCCACTACGGCCGCGACGCCCTCATCGGCACCGCCCTCTTCCTGAGCAATATGGCTCAGAAGGGTCTCAGCGCATCGAAACTCCGCAAGACTTATCCCGACTATTTCATTGCAAAGAAGAAAATATCTCTCGCTGATCCTGCACAGGCCGACAAGATCTTTGAAGCACTGAAGGTTAAATATGCATCTGAGAAGATAAATACCCTCGACGGCGTGCGCATCGATTTCGAAGCGGAACGCAAGTGGGTCATCCTTCGCAAGTCCAACACCGAGCCTATTATCCGCATCTACGCCGAGGCTCCTGCCGAGAAACAGGCAGAAGCTCTGGCGGATGAAGTAATAGCAGTAGCTGAAGAAATCCTGTAATGTTCTCGTTCCGCACATCATCTCTCTTCGAGCAGCAGGACAGGGCGCTGAGAGGCCGCCTCGCAGTGCTGGAAAGTCCCACCGCGTGGTATCCCGAGATAGAAAGCTATCTCTGGGAGATCCTTGCCGGCCGAGGGAGCGAAGTGGTGCTGCTTAGCGAGGACAGGCTGAATCCGGCAGTGCTGGCCGAAGAGCGTGTGGACGCCCTGATAATAGAAAGGCAGGGCACCGGAGACTGCTTCGACCCTTTCTACGGGAAGCTCTTCAATTTCTTCAGGCAGTGTAAAGACGTTGACTGCGACATCCCGGTTTACATTCTGGACCGTCCGAATCCCTGCGGCAGGGCAGTGGAGGGCAGCTTCAAATACGGCATGTGCCATAAGCACGGCCTCACTCTGGCCGAGATGGCCAATATGTTCTTCACTGACCTGGGAGCGAAATTTCCTCTGCATGTAATTTCGGCTGATGCGACTATGGCCGGACGCGACCTGCTGACATGGAGCATACCTGTCACTGACGACTTCGCTGGATATTTCACAGCATATTTCCATGCAGGGCAGTACCTCTGGCACGGCACAAATGTCAGCTGTGGCATTGGCACAGAGAGGCCTTACGAATTCTTCGGGGCTCCGTTCATGAAGGATTTCAATTCAGTGGAGGCTGCATACAACAAGGGAGTCTTCCTTCGCAAGGCGTTCTTCATTCCGGGTCACGATCTCTACAAAGGAGAAAAGTGCTACGGCTATCAGCTGTTGGCGAATCCCACGGAGCCTTACAACAGCGTGTTGCATGCCATACGCCTCATCAAGCTGGTGAAGGACAGTTGTGAAGAGTTCGAGTTTATGGATGATGCGGAAGAAATCTTCGCTGAGCCGCTTATCGGGGCTTACTTCAATGACGAGTGCAGCTGGGAGGATCTCAAGGAGCAGATCAAGCAGCAGGAGCAGCGCTGGCTC
Source organism: Bacteroidales bacterium (assembly GCA_017551785.1). Taxonomy (GTDB): domain Bacteria; phylum Bacteroidota; class Bacteroidia; order Bacteroidales; family UBA932; genus Equibacterium. The sequence goes on from JAFZKU010000028.1 coordinate 1,393, forward strand.
CGCAAAGCCAAGAAGTACCTGCTCTATCCCGAACCCCTGACTAGAATCAAATAGCACGTATGTAGCGACTGTCGGCAGCCGTGCCGGCAGTAGATCCTTCGCTACGCTCAGGATGACACGTGGAGGTGCTCAGGATGACCGATGCGCTTACGTCAGCGAAATGCCCTCAAAGCTGAGGGTGGGGAGCTGCATGGAGAAGAGGGTCAGAGGGTCGTCGCCGACGGCGGCGAGGCGGGTCCAGAGGTCGAGGTAGTTGCCGGTGACGTTCATTTCGTGGATAGGGAACTGCCGGCGGCCGTTCTCGAACCAAAAGCCTTCGATGCCGTATGAGAAATCGCCCGTGATGGGATTGTGGTTGCCACCGTTGAAGCCGGTGATAAGCACGCCCTTGCCGAGAGTCGCCATCTGAGCGTCAAGGCCGCCGGCATCCGGGACCATCTCCACGACTGAGACCGAATCGACAGTCGGGGCCATACCCAGCTTATCTGCATAGTAGCTGGTGAGGAAATACATGCTCACCACTCCCTCATCGATCACATTGCAGCGCTTCGTCGCAAGCCCTTCCCCGTCATAGAACCGAGCCCCGAAGGCCGAAGGCTTGTGAGGATTGTCCACAATGGTCAACTTCGAAGGAAACATCTTCTTGCCCAGAGAATCCAGCAGGAACGAATTGTTCTGCTGCAGGGAAGCCCCGCTTAGAGCCGAGAGCAGCGGCGATACGAATTTGGCCGCAGAGCCGTTCTCTACGACTATATTATAACGTCCAGCATCAATGCGCCGGGCGCCAAGCCGGTCCAGACCGCGCTGATAGGCGATGTCCGCACAGCGGCCGGCATCCAGCTTCGAGAAAAAGACATTGGCGTCCGGCCACCAGCTCTGAGGCCTGCTGCCGTCCTTGTCTATGAACGAACATCCGGCGGAAACAGTATAGAAAGAAGCGTCCCTCGTCTGGCAGAAGCCCGCAGTGTCGGCCAGGACCTCATGCTCGAACGAACTTCCGAACTCCGTCTCGCAGGACTGCAGAGGCCCGCCGTCGATATGCGAGCAAAGACTCTGCGCCATCTGCACAGCCAGAGCCTTGCCCTGCTGAGCACTTACGCTGTCCGCCGCAGGGTCCAGAAGCAGAAGGTCACCTCCCCCACCCTTGTAGCACAGCTCTGCAGGCGCAAGATGGCGGCATTCGTCTTTCTCCAGCAGCTTCGTCAGTTTCACGGCATTGCCGATGAACTCCCGGAGCCCCGCCTCATCCAGCATATTGGTAGAGAAGGTGCCATAGCGGCCGTCCACAAACAGCTGCAGGAACACTGAGCAGTCGCTGGCATTGTGTATCTTGTCAACGTCTTCATTGTAGAGCGACACTGATGTCTGATCGCTCACCGTATGTATTATCCTTGCATCGCTGGCACCCGCCTCGAGGCAGATGTCCAGAACCTTCTGAACCTCATTTGTCTGCATATACACAAATGTATTATATTTGCCGGACAATCCGCAACAAATCAAACCATACCATAATGAAAATCGACAACAACAAAGTGGTCCACCTCACCTATCAGCTCAAAGTGGACGGCCAGATAGCTGACACCGCAACCGCAGACAAGCCCCTGCAGTTCATATTCGGCCAGGGATACCTGCTGCCCAAATTCGAAGAGAACATAGCCGGCAAGCAGGTCGGAGACGAATTCGAATTCATGCTCACGGCAGAGCAGGGCTACGGACTGGTGAACCCCGCAGCGATAATCGACCTTCCCAAGAGCGCCTTCGAAATTGACGGCGTATTCCAGGCAGATTATGTGCAGCCCGGAAGGTCTATCCCCATGATGAGCGCCCAGGGCGGAGTAGTCCACGGCACCGTGCTTTCAGTAGACAAGGACACCGTCAAGATGGACTTCAACCACCCCATGGCAGGCAAAGACCTCCATTTCACCGGCAAGGTTGAGCTTGTGCGCGACGCAACAGAGGACGAACTCAAGGACGGCCTCTTCGGAGAGCGCAAGAGCAAATGCTCAGGCAGCTGCAGCTCATGCGGCGGCGGTTGCGAAGACGGCGACTGCAAATAAGATTATTTAGTTGCGATAGCGCACGCTACCGCAATCCCGTCGAGGGCGCTGGATACTATGCCACCTGCATAGCCGGCGCCCTCGCCGCACGGATAGAGGCCGTCGAGACTGATGTGACAGAGTGTATTTTCATCGCGGGGGATTCGCACAGGCGAAGATGTGCGAGACTCGACGCCGAGCACGAGAGCTTCCTGGGTGTAGAAACCGTGCATCTTGCGGTCGAACATAGGAAAAGCCCTGCGCAGCCTTGAAGCCACAAAAGAAGGCAGCAGCTCGGTCAGCATTGCAGAATCGACCCCTGGAGCATAGGAACATGCAGGCAGCGAGGCAGACATCCTGCCTCGGCAGAAATCAGTCATGCGCTGGGCCGGAGCGCGGAAGCTGCCGGAATTGGCGAACATCGCGTTTTCCACCGTCTTCTGGAACTCCAGCAGAGCCAGCGGGCCGTATTTCTCGAAGCCGGCTACATCCTCAGGCTCCACGGAACAAACTATGCCGGCATTGGCCTTCTTTCCGGAACGAGTCGAAGGCGACATGCCGTTCAGCACCACGGCGTCACCCTCAGTAGTAGAAGGCACCAGCACACCGCCGGGGCACATGCAGAACGAGAACACACCGCGGCCTTCGACCTGCTCCACCAGAGAGTACTCGGCATGCGGATAGCCAGGCTGCCAGCGCTTGTGATACTGTATCTCGTCGATCAGATGCTGAGGATGCTCGACCCTCACACCAAGAGCGAAACCCTTGGCCTGGAGAGCCCAGCCTTTTGCTGCGAAAAGCTCATATATGTCGCGGGCCGAATGCCCTGTAGCAAGAATCACATTGGCAGCAGTGTAGCAGCAGCCGTCAGCGCATACCACCTTCCACCTGGCGGAAGCCGAAGCGGGCGGCACGAGGTCCACCACCTTCGAGCCGAAGTGGTACTCCCCTCCGTGCTCGACTATACAGTTGCGGATGGCCTCCATAACCCTCGGAAGCACATCGCTGCCGATATGCGGGTGAGCGTCGGTCAGGATCGTCTCCTGAGCTCCGAAAGCCACCAGCTGGCGCAGCACCTCCTGGATGTCACCTCTCTTGGACGAACGGGTGTAGAGCTTGCCGTCGGAGAAAGTACCTGCTCCGCCTTCGCCGAAGCAGTAATTGGAATCCGGATTCACGACGCCTTCGCGGACTATGGCGGAGATATCCACTTTCCGGGAGTGAACATCCTTGCCACGCTCCAGAATAACCGGCTTGAAGCCTTTCTCGAGCAGCTTCAGGGAAGCGAAAGTGCCGGCAGGGCCGCCGCCTATCACAATAACTTCTTGCGCAGAATGTACATCCTTATAGTCAAACACATATTCGCGGGCAGGCTCGTCACCCTCCAGATATGCACGAAGTCTGTACCTGTATACTGGACGGCCGCGGGCATCCAGAGAACGGCGCACTATGACGCAGTCCCTCACCTTGGACACGGGAGCCCCGCAGGCAACCGCAGCGGCCTTGATCAACTCTTCTCGGGTGGGTTCGTGAAGGATGTCGAACGTCTGCTCGAACTCTTTCATTTTATTTCATATTGAGATCCGCAGCGCGGGAAACAGGAGCTACATCGAGCGGAGTGAACAACCCCGCAGCAAATTTGAAATGGCCCACGACGGCTATCATCGCGGCATTGTCGGTAGTGAAACGCAGCTCCGGCACGAAGGTGGTCCAGCCTCTGCGCCTTCCTTCCTCCTCTATCCTGCTGCGCAGCCCGCTGTTGGCCGAAACGCCGCCGCCTATCACAACCTGTTTTATAGAAGTCTGCTTGACTGCGAGCAGCAGCTTCTTCATCAGTATGTCGATGAGATCTTTCTGGAAACTTGCGCAGAGGTCGGCCTTGTTCTTTTCGATGAAATCAGGATCCTTGGCAATCTCGTCGCGCAGGAAGTAGAGCAGCGACGTCTTGATGCCGGAGAAACTGTAGTCCAGCCCCGGAACGTTGGGCTTGGCGAAACGGAAACGGGCAGCATCGCCCTCCTTGGCCAGACGGTCTATCACCGGACCGCCGGGATAGCCCAGGCCAAGCAGCTTCGCGCATTTGTCGAAAGCCTCGCCCACTGCGTCGTCTATGGTGCGGCCAAGCACCTCGAAATCCAGATAGTCATTGACTTTCACTATCTGGGTATGGCCACCTGACACCAGCAGTGCCAGGAAAGGGAACGAAGGCTCCCTGTGAGGCTTGCCCTCTTCAATGACAAAATGAGAAAGGATATGGCCCTGCAGATGGTTGACTTCGATAAGCGGCTTGCCGGAAGACAGCGCCAGACCTTTGGCGAACGAAACGCCCACCAGCAGCGAGCCCAGCAGACCGGGGCCGCGGGTGAAGGCGATTGCATCTACATCATCCATAGTCACGCCTGCCTGTTTCAGAGCCTGGTCTACCACCGGAACTATGTTCTGCTGATGTGCCCTGGAGGCCAGCTCCGGGACTACTCCGCCATACTGCTCATGGACTTTCTGGGAGGCCATGACATTGGAAAGAAGACAGCGGTCGGCCAGCACGGCGGCAGATGTGTCGTCGCAAGATGACTCGATACCGAGAATAATAGTCCTTTTTCCCATCAGTTTAAGCCTCAGGCCTGCAAAGGTATCAAATTAAAACCTTATCTTTGTTAGATTGATGAAACTATTGCGCAAAATATTGCTTGGTCTCCTGTGCCTGCTGGCCATAGCGCCGGTGGTGGCGGCAGTCGCTTTGCAGGTTCCCAGCATCCAGAAGCGCATCTGCGACGCCGTGGCCGACAACATCTCTTCAGACCTCAACGGCAGCATCAGTTTCGGCGACGTCTATTACGCCCTCTTTGACAGGGTCATCATCAAGGACGCCCTGCTCAAGGACGACGCTCAGGACACCGTCGCCTACCTCGGCAAGCTGTCCCTCAATGTAAAACTGCTCAAGGCCATCACGGGCCGTGTCTCAGTCAGCAAGGTCGAGCTGAGCGACGCCCTTCTCAACCTCGAAGTCGGGCAGGACGGCAAGCTGAACCTCGTCAATATATTTCCGGAAAAAGAAAAAGTTCGTGATACTACGTCCAAGGGCATACTTGCCTTCTTCGACAATATTCTGGTGGATGTCCGCTCAATCAAGGTAAACGACATGGACGTCAATTTCACCGGCCAGCATCCCACCGTAATCAAACGCAACAAGAAAGGCAGGCTCATGACTCCCGGAGAGCATACGATAGACTGGAACGACATGCATCTGCATGACCTGGACATCGACATCTCCGATATAAGATACAACTTGCGAAAACAGTCCGTATCGTTGAAAGTCAACGGCATCACAGTGGAGGAAAGCCGCGGTTTCAAGCTCGACGACCTCCATTTCAAAGCAGCTCTTGACGCAGCCGGCATCCATATCGAAGATTTCAGGTATGCTGACAATTATTCCGACATGAAGCTTCCCTACGCCAATGCTTTGTTCGAACACTTCAGCGATTTCTCCGACTTCCTGCACAAGGTGTCCCTGGACTGCAGTCTGGACGATTCAAAAGTCTGCCTCTCTTCTCTGGGTCTCTTCCTGCCGGGTCTGGACCACCTCACACTGCCCTTGAATGCAAGCGGCAAGGTGAAAGGTCCGGTAGCAAACATGAAGCTGTCATCCTTCACCGTGGACGGCCCGGGCCTCTCCCACGTCGAACTTTCCGGACAGCTGAACGGCCTGCCGCTGTCGCAGCAAACCATCATGTCAGCCAACCTATCGAACTGCTATTTCACAACAGCCGGCATTGAGGGCATAGCATCAAGTCTGTCATACAAACCGTTCAAGAGAGGTACCATAAGCAAGTTCGCTCCCGGCACCAAATTCAACTTCACCGGCTTCATGGATGGTTTCTTCACGGACTTCGTTGCATACGGAGGTCTGTCTTCCAACATTGGAAAGGTAGATGTCGACCTTCTGTGCCAGGCCTACCTTCCGGAAGGCTTCTCGATGGACGGTTTCATGGATGCCAGCAACTTCGACCTCGGGAAGTTCCTGCAGAACGAGAAACTCGGCGAACTCTCATGCAACGCATCTCTGAGCGGATATACGTCATCCCACAAGTCAGAGACCTACATGAACATGGATTCCCTCTACATTTCCAAGTTCAATTTCAACGACTACGACTACAAGGGTATCTCGGCGTCTGGCAGGATAGATTACAACGGTGTCAGCATCAAGGCGGTCGACAACGACCCCAATCTCGACTTCGACCTTAAGGCAAACATCCTTAATGCCGGCGAGGGAGAACGGACTTACGACATCGACCTCGACCTCAAGAAGGCCAATCTTGCGGCCCTCAACTTTGACAAGCAGGAAGTGTCCCTGGTCGGAATGAAACTCACCGGAAATATGACCCAGACCGGCAAGGACAGTTTCGTGGGAGACATATTCATCGACGACCTTGGCTGTACCAACGCCACAGGCCTGCATGACATTGGCGACATACAGATCAGCGCCAGCCTGCTGCCTTCCGACCAGAGGCTGAACTTCCGATCTTCTTTCCTGAACGGTACGCTGAAAGGCACCACATCCGTATCCGACCTGGTGAGCGACGCCAAATATGCCTTGCTGAACGGCAAGCTCGACAACCTGCTGCGCGGACAGACAAGTCCTCTGGAGTATTCGGGAGGAAACTTCGATCTGGATCTCAAAGTAGCTGACATAAGGCAGCTTCTGGCCTTCGTCATGCCCGACCTGCACATCGAGAACGGAACAGCCATGAAATTCAGCTCCGACAGCAGCGGAAGCCCGTCTCTGTCGCTCACTTCCGAACTGCTGTCATACAAGGACATATATGCCCGCAACGTCATGGTCTTCTATGACGGCGATGATTCTACATCAATCGCTGCCATTGATGCAGACCTGGTGCGCATAGGCTCGCTAGTCGCGATCAACAACCATCTGGGAGCCGACATAAAGGGCAATCAGGTGAAGCTTGACCTGAGTTACAACAACGACAGCGAGAAGCAGGACGACAGAGGCAACATCAAAGCGACAGTCGCATTCCCTGATTCTACTGCCCCGTACGACATCCTTATAGCCATGGACAACTCGACTGTCATGGCCGACGGCAAAGAGTGGAGAATCAATCCATCTTCTGTATTCTTCAACAAGAAACGCATCACTGTGCGAAACTTCCTGATGGAAGGTGAAGACCAGTACATGAAGGTGGACGGCATAATCTCCGACAACCCCGACGAGTCGTTCACCATAGACCTCAACAACTTCGACATGTCGCTCGCCAACCTGTTCCTGAAGGATCCTGTCACCCTCGACGGACGCCTTACAGGTAACGCCAAAGCCAGCTCCCTGCTCGGAGATTATGAGATATCCGCCGACCTTGCCGCAGATTCTGTACTGCTTTCCGGCAACCTGGTTGGCGATCTGGCAGTCAACGCCACATGGGAAGAGCAGGCCGAGAAGATCGGGTTCTCTCTTGTAAATATGCTGGCCGACAAGAAGGTAATCGACATTACAGGAGACATGAACACTAAAGACAGGACTATGGCGGCCACTGCAGTAATCGACAGTCTGCGCGCAGTGATCCTCACTCCTTTCCTTTCCAGCGTCATGTCTGACCTCGCCGGCAGCCTCTCAATGACGGCCGATGTGACCGGACCTCTGGACAAACTTGAAATCAACTCGAAAGACGGTCATCTGAACGATTTTGAGGGCAAGATCATATATACCCAGGTACGATATGGCGTCAACGGCGATTTCGAACTGTCGCCCAGCGGCGTAGTCATCCGCCAGGCAAGCGTTACCGATGGCCTGAACGGTTCCGGCAGGATAAGCGGCGGCGTAAACTTCGACCACTTCAAGGACATAAAACTCGACGTAAGGATGAGGGTACGCGACATGCTTGCTCTGAACACCGGCGCCGGCGACAATTCCACTTTCTACGGGAATGCCGTCGCAAGCAACGGAGACATTTCGATTACCGGATCTACCAGCGATATAAATTTGAATATCAATGCGACTACCGGGCCCTCGTCTCTCCGCATCCCGCTGGCATCGATTACTACTTCTACCCAGTCGATACTCACCTTCATAAACAACGAGACTCCGGTGCTGAGTTCATATGACTCGCTGCTTCTGCTTCACAACGCCAACAAGGAAAAAGACAAGGCCAAGGGCAATTTCGGAGTCAACCTGAGGCTGCGCGCCACCAACGACGCCGAGATCAATCTCGACATCGACCGCACTTCCGGCAATACCCTGAAGGCTAAGGGAACAGGTGACATCAACATAAATGTGTTCAACGAGCAGTTCGACATAAAAGGCAGCTACGGAGTCGACGAAGGAAGCTTCAACTACAAGCTGCTCGGCCTCACCAATAAAGTCTTCAGCATCAACAAAGGCGGCAGCGTCAACTTCAACGGCGACGTGATGAACACAGACCTTGACGTCACCGCCGAATACGACACCAAGGCTTCTATTTCTCCCCTGCTGACTGACTCCATCTCCACATCGGCCCGCAAGAACGTCAAGTGTATGCTGGACGTTTCCGGCAAACTGTCAAATCCTCAGCTCGGCTTCGACGTCGACATCCTCGACATAGAGCCTGCCATCAAGGCCCAGATCGAACCGGCGTTCATGACTGAAGAGAAGAGGATGAAACAGTTCGTGGCAGTGCTGCTTACCGGCAACTTCCTGCCTGACGACGCATCCGGCATCAACAATGCCACTACCGGCGTCAACTATCTGAACCTGGGAGAGATAATGGCCAACCAGATCAACGACATTCTCGAGGAGCTGAACATCCCTGTCGACCTGGGCCTGAACTATCAGAACAACGACAGCGGCCGCGACGTGGTTGATGTCGCCATCAGCACACAGCTGTTCAACAACCGTGTCACCATCAACGGCAACATAGGCAACCGTCAGTATAACACTGCGGGCAAGAGCGACGTCATGGGCAACATCGACATAGCAATAAAGCTTGGAAAGAAAGGAAACACGAAACTGACGCTGTTCTCACACTCGCCGGACGATTTCAGCAGCTACCTAGACCAGACCCAGCGCAACGGCGCCGGTATATCGTTCAGCAAGGAATTCGACAATCTGCGAGAATTCTTCTCAAGTAATCCCGACAGGCGGCCACGTCGTGAACCCGGAGATAGGCAGCGCCCTGAAGGGCGGCCTGCCCCTGGAGAGCGAGGTTCACGTCCAGACAGGTCTCGGGAGTAAGCCCGAGCGGCTCCCATACCATCCTTTTACGGGAAATACCAACCAGGACCGGCCTGCCCAGGTCCATGAACTCGTGCAGCCTTGCGAGCATCTCGAGATTCTGCCCGGCTGTCTTGGCGAAGCCGAAGCCGGGATCGAGTATCCAGTCGGTCACGCCGGCTGCCTCCGCCTTGCGGCCGAACTCCCTGAAATAATCCTTGACGTCACCGACGACGTCTTTGTAATCGCACATGGAATCCATAGTCTGGCCGTTTCCCCTGCTGTGCATTGCAATATATGGCAGTTCCAGTTCCGCCACAGTAGCCAGCATGCGCTCGTCGGCCTCTCCTGCCGTAATGTCGTTGACCATGAAGGGCCCGATTCGGTCATATGTACGCCTGACTATTTCGGAAGAGAAGGTATCTACAGAAAAGATACGCCCTGGGAAACTTGACGCAACTTCATCGAGAGCCCATTTCAGCCTCTTCCACTCAGCTGCTTCGCCTGGATATATACTGCCCGGACGGGAGCTGCACGCCCCTATATCTATCATGTCAGCGCCGTCTTCGAACATGGATTCCACCCTGGCATGGAAAGACTCTGCGTTTTCAACCCTGCTGTGTCGATAAAATGAATCGTCATTCAGGTTAATGATTCCTATTATGTTAGTATATTTGTGCATACCACAAATATATACATAATTATGCTTATAGTGCTCGAAGGGCTGGACGGAGCCGGCAAATCAACTCAGGTTAAAATGCTCGACGCATATCTTCAGTCGGCAGGTCAGAAAACAAAATTCCTGCATTTCCCAAGATATGAAGCCCCTATCTACGGAGACCTTATCGCAAGATTCCTGAGGGGCGATTTCGGAGGCAACGACGCCGTGCATCCCCAGCTGGTAGCCCTGCTCTACTCCCTCGACCGGATAGACGCCGCTCCTACTATCAAATCATGGCTCGACGAGGGCTACTGCGTCATTCTCGACAGATATGTGTATTCCAACATAGCCTTCCAATGCGCCAAGCTGCCCGACGGCGAGCAGTCAGACCAGCTCCGGGAGTGGATCTTCAATTATGAATATACCGTTTCCGGTATTCCCAGACCCGATTTCAACATTTTCCTCGACGTTCCTATCAATTTCGTGGACAGGCAGCTCAAGCATAGCCGCAGCGGCAGCGACCGCGATTATCTCGAAGGCAAGAGCGACATCCACGAGGCAAGCATAGACTTCCAGAAAAATGTCCGCAAGATATACCTCCGCCAGTGCGA
>JAFZKU010000212.1 GCA_017551785.1 Bacteroidales bacterium
CTGTCGTTCAAGGTGACCCCTTACGAGCTTGCTTCATTCAATGAGGCTGCCAACCGCTGGGAAGCAGCCGCCGGCACCTACACTTTCGGCTTCGGCCGCAATGTAAGCGACATTCCTGTGCAGTTCAAGGCTACTGTGAAGGCTGCTCAGACTTTCTCTGTGCGTTAGTCTACGGTCTTGTCTATAGTGTAGCGGACGATCTTGCGGGAAGTGTTTTTCTGGAATTCCGTGTCGCGGAGCTTGACGGTCTTGACAGCCTTGAAGGGCGGCATCTTCTCGTTGATCTTCTTGACAGCATCCTCGACATATGTTTGAGGATCGGTGATGCCTTTTGCCTTGAGCAGGTCTGCGTCCGGGAATATCTCGGCTACGATTGTGATCTTGCCTTTCTGTACGCGGCTTTCTCCGGCATAGACCACTACTTCGCTGACGCCTTCAACCTTCTGGATTTCAGCCTCGATCTCCTCGGGATAAACGTTCTTGCCGTTAGACAGGATTATGAGGTTCTTCTTGCGGCCGGTTATGTAGATCCAGCCTTCTTCGTCCAGGCGGCCGTAGTCTCCAGTGCGGAAGAAGCCGTCCTTGTCGAAGGCTGCTGCGGTGGCCTCAGGATCGTTGAAGTATCCCAGCATAACGTTCGGGCCCTTGACGCAGATTTCGCCTTCGCCGTTCTCGTCTGGGTTGTCGATTCTGACGCGGCAGGCCAGGATAGGGGTGCCGACGCTGCCGGCTTTCTGGTAGAGGTTGCGGTTGGCCGAGATCAGCGGAGAGCACTCTGTGATGCCGTAGCCGTTCAGGATGGTTATGCCCAGAGAATCGAAGGTGTGGATTATGTCCTCGTCGAGCTTGGCGCCGCCACAGATAATCAGCTCCAGCTTGCCTCCGAATGCCGCCAGGACGCTCTTGAACAGCTTGCGGCGGATGTCGATGCCGCAGTTCCTCAAGAAGTTGCTGAAGCCCATCATGGCCTTCAGCAGGCCTTCCTTGTGGCTCTGGCGGGCCGATGACCAGATCTTCTTGTTCATCACCTCCAGAAAGGCTGGAACAAGGATCAGGTGGGTGGGCTGCTGCTCGCGGATTTCGTCGCTGACATACTTCAGACCGCTGGAAATGTATACTTCGCATCCCTGCGCCAGGTGGCCGACATAATTGACGGTAGAACCGAAGGTGTGGTGGGGCGGGAGCACGTGCAGCGTCTTGCGCGTGATGTCGAAGTTATACATGCCGAGGGTCATGTCCAGCCCGATGTTGGCCTGTGAGAGCATGACTCCCTTGCCTTTCCCGGTAGTGCCTGAGGTATAGACTATCGAAGCGAGTTTGCGCGGGTCGATCTTGTAGTCGTAATATGAACGGTCCCCGCCTTCGAAGAGGGTGGCTCCTTCGGCTTCCAGGTTGCTGAGAGTCAAGAGTTCTACCTTGCCGAGCTGTTCTTTCTCCAGGCCGCAGCGGTTAGATATCGCTACCATGGTTCCTACAGATTTCGGGAAGTCGCCGGCAAGCATTTCAGTCAGCTTGCTTTCGGCGGTTTTGCCGAAGATGATCGCCTCGCAGGCAGTGGCGTCGATTATGCCCCTTATGTCCTCTACTGCAAGGTCCTTGTCGACTGGAACTACTACTGAGCCGCAGGCCATGATTGCGAAGAAAGAACAGCACCAGCCGTAGGAATTCTCACCTATCAGGGCGATGTTCTTCTCTCTGAATCCCTTGGAGATAAGGGCAGTGCCCAGATTCCTTACGTCATCTCTCCACTGGGGGAATGATATCTTTTTTACTTCTTTGTCGTTGGGGCTTTCCTTGAATGAAATGGCTGTCTTGTCAGGAAAATTCTCCGCCGCTTCCTCCACGAGGGCGCGCATGTCATCTATAAAAGTGGTTTTATAGATAGGGTAGTTTTTCTGCTTCATCAAGAATAGTTCAGGTGTAGTTTATTTCAGGTTCAGAAGCTCGATTGCTTCCGGGGTGAGGAACGGTTTCACTTCGTCATAGGGAATTGTAAATGAAGGCATTCCCATGGCGTATGCGGCAATTTCGTACTGCTGGTAGGTGAAGCTCAGACCGTATTCGTCAGGAGATGGAGTCCAGGCAGGGAAGGGGATAGTAGTGTCGCCATCGTAGAGGAAGAGACGTTCGCGGACGCTGGCTGCATCGTCACTGCCGTCGGGCTCTTCGAAATACTCTGCCAGTCCTTTCTCAAGGAGGCCCTGCATAGGCTCCAGAGCGTCTGCTTTGAGGAAATTGTCGAATATCTTGCCGTTACGTTTGTCGAATGTGATGTCGCCCATTCCTGATACACCGCCGTGGGCGCCGCCCATGTAGTTGTAATCTTCAGAAAGGTAGACGACGAAATTGGTTGACTCATATACTTTCCCCAGGGTGAAGTCATATTCGCAGCGGGGGATGAATTCCAGTTCTTCTTCGTCCTCTACGTTCTGTTTCACCTCATTGTAGAAATCCATGGCGTGGGTCTCGATCGCTTCGCTGCCTTTTCGGCAGTAGTATTCCAGCAGATCGGCCGTATTCGACAAATCACCGTCATACTTTGGGAACATGCGGCCACCGTCATACAGGCCGATAGATGACAACTGGTGGTCCATTATGTCTATGAGCTGGTTGCGGATCTCTCCGGCCACACCTCTAGTAGACAAGGGAAGCTCCACCAGCATGGTGAAGTCCGAACGCTCGCCGGTATTGTCGAAATTGAATGTACGGGTCTTGATTTCAGAGCCTTTGCAGCTGCTCAACAGTATAAGGCAGAACGCCGCAGCTGCTATGAAATTGGATTTGAGTGTCATTTTTCTGAAAATTTGACCCCAAATTTAATGAATATCTGAAAAAAGAAGAAGCCCGACGGGTCAGTTTCCGTCAGGCTTCATCCATTAAGGCGCCGCAAGTCTCTATTCGGGACGGAGCGTCTTCACATAGTCGCAGGACATCTTAATGCTGGTGTAAGGGTCGATGCCCTCGCCGAAAGCTTCCTGCTCGATGATCTGGTACTGCATGCCGGCAAGAGTGGCGTGCTTGTAGATTTCAGGGAAATCTATCTTGCCTGAATATCCCACTTCGAGGTCGTCCTTGACGTGCCAGAGCAGGAACCTGCCCGGGTTAGCCTTGAAATACTCGATGGGGTCTCCGCCGCCGCGATAGATCCAGAACAGGTCGATCTGGAAGAATACGTTCTCGGGTTTGCAGTTGGCCAGCATCACGTCGTAGAGCCTTGTCTGAGTGCCGTTCACATCGAACATGGTCTCGAACTCGCGGTTGTGGTTGTGGTAGCCGAAAAGGATTCCCTGCTGCTTGCACATCGCGCCGACCTGATTGAAGAGCTCGCAGTACTTCAGCAGGCCTTCGAGAGACTCGTAGGCAGTGCGGGGCATCGAGGGCTGGACGATGAACTTGCAGCCTGCCGCCTTGTGGTCGGCGATGGCTTTGGTCCACCATGCCAGGCATTCCTCCATAGAGGTAGTGTTGGGGTCTGGACCGCCTGTGTGTGAAGACAGGAAGTTCAGGCCCTTAGATGCACAGAGGTCTGCGAATGCCTTGGGTGCCAGGCCGTAGAAGGTACCTTCGCCCTGGTTGTAGGATGCAGCCTCGACAATCTTGTAGCCGGCGTCTGCCGTTCCCTGAAGGGCTGTGACGATGTCCTTGCTGCATTCTGCCCTTATGGAGTAGAGCTGCAGGCCTATGTTGTCGTTAGGCTTGTCCTTCTTGCAGGCTACGGCCAGCAACGATACGGCTGCTACTGCCAATATCAGATACAGCTTCTTCATCAGTCGAGGATTTTGATCTTGATGTTCCTGTACCAAACGTCGTCACCGTGGTCCTGGAGGCCGATGTAACCTTCATGTTCCTCGCCGCCGCAGTTGATGAGCAGGTCGTAAGCGAGCGGCCATTTGTCCTGGCTGAACTTGCTGGCGTCGAGCAACTCTTTCCACTGGGGAGTCCAGAGATGATATTCAAGTACGTTCTGGCCGTTCTGGTAGTGAACTACAGTGCCTTTGTAGACCATGATCTTACCGGTGTTCCACTCGCCCCAGGGTTTAGAGTTCTGCGGTTTGGCGGGGATCATGTCGTACAGTGAGGCTGACTGGCGGTTGCCGTCGACTCCGAGCATTGCGTCGGGGTGATTGGCGTTGTCAAGAATCTGATATTCAGGAGCTGAGATGTAGATAGGTTCGCCGGGAACCTCCTGCGCCAGATAGAAGACGCCGGAGTTGGAGCCTTTGCCTACCTTCCATTCGAAGCTGAGCTCGAAGTTCTTGAACTTGCGGTCGTAGATGATGTCACCGCCGTCTTTTGCGCCGGCCTCGCCGTTACCGCTGCCGTTGATTTTGAGGCAGCCGTCCTCGATGGTCCATGCGGTGGGAAGGGTGGTCTTGTCATATCCGCGCCAGCCGTCGGTGCTGCTGCCGTCGAAGAGTACGATTACATTGGGGTCGTCAGCATCTGCAGCTTTCTTTTTGTTCTTGCAGGAAGTCAGGGACACCACTGTCAATACTAATAATGCTATTGCTAATATCTTTTTCATGATGGTCGTTTTTTATTTGGGCATGTCAGGGAGTGAGTAGCCATTGTGATAAGTGTGGCGGATAAGCTCGGCTGCGAAGGCCTGGGCATTCTGCGGATCTGTGTATTCGTTGTTGAATGAAGGGTGGCCGGCGGTTATGGTGAAGCCGTCCTTTACCTTCATCTGGATGGTGTCGTCCGGTTTGATGTTGGTGAATTCCATCTTCTCGCCGTCCCAGAGGAGTTCGCGGTTGAGGCCCTGCAGACGTACTGCAAGCACACCCATTACTACCATTTCATTCAGAGGACCTGCGAATTCGAAGTCAGATACGGTCTTTACGCGGCTTGCCGGAGATTCCTTGCAGGCGCGAGCGAAGTCGAGGTGGTGGTCCTGATTGGGGATAGCCCTTGTCATAGTCGGCTCGGGAAGCTCACGGCCTGAAATCAGCCAGGGGTTGCGTCCGTAGCAGCCGCATACGAGGATGTCTTTTGTACCGTAGAATATGCAGGCGCCGCCGCCGTCGTTCATGTCTTTTCCTTCAGGCCAGCCAGCAGGATAGTCAGGCTTGAGGCCTCCGTCGTACCAGGTCACGTCAACTGCAGGCATTGAAACCTTCGGCATGTTGTCGCGGGCCGGGAACTTGAAGTGTACTACCTGTGCGTCGGGAGCGCAGTCTACCATCAGGCAGTTAGAGCTTCCCTGAACGGCTGTCGGAGATTTGAGGTTGAGGGCCTGAACGATGGGCTGCAGGATGTGGCAAGCCATGTCGCCGAGGGCTCCGGTACCGAAGTCCCACCAGCCACGCCAGTTCCAAGGGTGGTAGATTGAGTTGTAGGGACGGTACTTGGCCGGACCGATGAAGAGGTTCCAGTCGAGAGTCTTGGGAACTTTGTCGATCTTGGTAGGGGTTTCGAGACCCTGCGGCCAGATAGGACGGTCGGTGAAAGCATCGACTCTTGTCACTTCTCCGATCATTCCGGTCCAGATGGCTTCGCAGATCTTGCGTACGCCGTTGCCAGAAGCACCCTGGTTACCCATCTGGGTCGCAACTTTGTTCTTGGCGGCAAGCTTGGTGAGGAGCCTGGTCTCGTAAACGGTGTGGGTGAGGGGCTTCTCGCAGTATACGTGCCAGCCCATTTCGAGGGCTTGTGCAGAGATGACTGCGTGGGTGTGGTCGGCAGTTCCGACAACTACAGCGTCGATGTCTTTGCCGAGCTTGTCGAACATCTCGCGGTAGTCTTTGAACTTCTGGGCGTCGGGATACTGTTTGAATTTGGGGGCTGCATAATCCCAGTCAACGTCGCAAAGGCCGATGATGTTTTCTGTCTTGGCCAGTCCGTCGATGTCGGCGCCTCCACGGCCTCCGATACCAACGCCGACTACGTTCAGTCTGTCATTTGCAGACGGCCTGCGAACCTGCTGTGCCATTTCTTCTGCAACTTCGGCTGCATTCCTGGCCAACAGGGGTGAGGTTGCCAGAACTGCGCCTGCGGTGGCAAGAGCGCTCTTCTGAAGGAAGTCTCTTCTGCTGATGTCTTTGTTCATCTTATTTTTTAGTTTTGGTTAGTAATTAGTCCTGGAAAAGGAGAGGGGCGTACTCGGTCAGGTAGATGCGCCAGTTGCGCCAGATGTGGCCGTCTCCACTTTCATAATATTTGTAAGGGTAGCCCTTCTCGTCGAAATATGCCCTCATGCTCTTGGTGGAGTCATAGAGGAAGTCGGTGCGTCCGATGGCAATCCAGTAGAGTTTGGGATTCTTAGAGAACTGCACTGCGAGCTGCTGTTCGGTCTTTGCCTTGTCGGCGGGATCCTGCGACAGGCTCAGGCCGGCTGAGAAGACGCCCATGTAGTCGAATGTGTCGGGATATTCTTTCGATACGCTAACTGTGTAGAAGCCGCCCATTGAAAGGCCGCCCACTGCGCGTGAAGATTTCTTGTTGATGGTGCGGTAGTTCTTCTCGACGTATTTCTGGATGTCGGGGAAGGCTTTTACGAAATCGACTCCCTGAGGGATGGTGCGGGCTGCTGAGGAGGCTCCCATGCTGGGCTGGGTGAAGCCGAATGAAGACTCGCCGGCGGCTGCTTCCTGGTTCATGTTCTCATTGGTCATGACCACGATCATCGGTTTGGCCTTGCCCTGGGCGATGAGGTTGTCCATGATCTGGGCGGTACGGCCGAGGGCAATCCATGCTTCCTCGTCTCCGCCGGCTCCGTGGAACAGATAGAATACGGGGTACTTGGCCTTGGGGTTCTGCTCGTATCCCGGAGGAGTGTAGATGGTCAGACGGCGGTCGAAGCCGACTACGGGGCTGTCATACCATACGCGGGCTACAGTGCCGTGGGGAACGTCGTTTACTTTATAAAGGTCTGCGCGCCCTCCGTCAATCAGGAATACGTTGAATACGTTGGCCACGTCGCGGATCATGTGGACGTTGTTGGGGTCGTTGATCTTGAGGCCGTCGACGAGGAAGTTATAGAAATAGAGCTCCGGGTCGAGGGGTTTCTCGGTGGTGTATGCCCATACACCGTCGGTCTCCACGAGGTCTGCGATGCCTTGCTGGCCGTTGGGGCCGGCAGGGAGGAAATCACCGGTTACTTGTACTCTGACGGCTTTGGGGGCTACGAGACGGAAGGTTACGGTCTTGTCCGGGTTGATTTCAGGAGATTTTACTGCTGCCCGGCTCTGAAGGGACTGCTGGGCCGCTGCGCTGAAGCAAATCAGCATGGCAGCAATCATCAGGGTTAGTTTTTTCATATGGTTGAGGGTTTTATCTTTGATTTGTGTACAGATTCCTTCAAATTTACGAAATTACTTTCATAGCCGGCGCAACAATCAGAGTATTTTTTGCATCTTTGCAAGGTATCGTTCAATGGGGATGTTTTGGTTTTGACAGCAAATGACATTGACCGGTAAGCACGCCGAGAGTCGTGGCCCCTCTCGTAAATCTCAGACCTCAAGCCATAACTGGCAACAACAACTTTGCACTCGCTGCGTAGTCTTGAGCTAAGCTCGACTCCTTAATCAACTGGTCCAGGACCAGTTGACGAGTATCCCGCCGGGGTCTTGGAATGTCGCTCCGGAGTTCGGGATATCATCAGGCAATTCCTGCACGGGTGGATGTCTCTAAAGCCCGCCAAGATTCAGAGGATAAGCTTCGCATGGCCTGCCGCCCGGCAGTGCGTCGCCGACAATCAAAGGGAGGATAAGCGTGTAGAAAGCTTGTTGGTGCTTTGTTTGGACGGCGGTTCGAGTCCGCCCATCTCCACGAAAAAAGAGTCCTTCGGGACTCTTTTTTCGTTCTATTGGAGATGGGCGGACTCAGCGGCTTCGCCGCTTTCTTACAGGGGGCTCTGCCCCCTAAAACCCCTGCGGCGCGTGGCGCCGGCACGCAGAAGCGTGCTGCAAGCGGTATTTCACCCTCTGTCGCTGTCGCGACATCTCCCTCAAGGGAGAATGCCGGAACCTGCTTCGCAGAACCCGGGTGCCTCCGTGGCTCCTGTCCTTCGGACACTCGCACACTCCGCCACGGCGCTGATGCGCCCTGATAAGTTCCTTTGGAAACCGTCCTATTATAATTGGATTCCAAAATGAAGCGCAATGGTAGGAACAACTCCTTTTATAGTTCGATCAGCGGACATTGAAGTGTTTGAGATTCGGAAGTGTGAATAATGGTGTTGTTGAACATTGGCTCCGATACCAAGATAGTATATTGAATTTGCCGATTTGAAATCGATGCCAATGATAGGCTCAACAAATAATGCTTCAAGATTTTTATTCTTATTGTACCCGATATCGAAAGTATAACCTACATCCCCAATGATAAAAGGAGAAATTACACCGTCCGAGAAGTTGTACTTTAAATGAGCAAAAATAGGTACCAAATATTTATTGTCTCGACTTTCATAATCTCCTAATCTCTCATCATTGGAGTAATAGTATAGAGTTTCTGCATAACGGAATCCGATACCAAGCCCCATCGATAGCATGTCACTGAACCTATATCCGTTAATTAACGATATGCCAATATTGTATTTCGATAAGTTGGATAAACCAAGAGCTCCAGTAGCATCAACTGTAAATTCATATCCTTTGCTTTGTCCAAATGAACACAAAGATATTAAGGCGACAAATAATGAAAGTATATGTTTTTTCATAGCTATTTACGTATGTATGTATCCCACAAAACGTCTTTCGTTGTTTTCCATTGGAAAGTATTATCATCAACAATACGAAAATCTTTTGTTTCAATAGAAATAATATTAGTCAAATCAATGAAAGAGTAAAATTTATCCCCTGCATTAGAGAGAAAAAAATAACGCTCAAAAGTTTGCCCAGCATAGTATACGATGCGGTATTTACCATGTACGGGAA
>JAFZKU010000029.1 GCA_017551785.1 Bacteroidales bacterium
ACTTCACCCTCTTTCGGACCCTGCTGCTGCATGGTGTAGATTAGGAAATCTTCTGTCGGAGCGATTTCGAAGCGGCCGTCAGGCACGTTGCGGACAATCACTGTCTCTTTCTTGGTCCTGGGGTTTACGCTGACCAGGTCCCTGCCGGCAACGGACTTCTGGGTGAGGAAATATTCGTCGCGGACGGGCATCCAGCGGATAGGGTCTGGCGTGCGGAGCAGCAACTCTCCGGAAGCGGTATCGAAGACTTCAGTGTAAGATGTAGTCTTGCCGTCTTCGGCAAGGATAGAGTGGCGTATCGAATAGTAGAGTCCGCCGGGAGACAGGCTCACGCCGCCGCAGCCGTCGCCGTGGGTGTTCAGGTCGAGAGAGTATATCTTGCGGCCGTCTTCCCTCAGTCGCAGGGTCTTGCTCTGAGCGCTGGCGACAGTCACCTCGATGCCTTCGTCCGAGCTTTCCTTGTCAGTCAGATATTTGATGACTACTTCATGCGTGCCGGGCTCGAAGCTGGCCTTGCCGCTTTCGTTCTTCTTTCCGTCGATGAAGATCCGGCAGTCCTTGATACCGTCCACATTGATGTCAACCTTGGCGAAGTCCATGGTCTCGACATTGAAGGCTGCGAAGTGCATCTGCCGTCTGTCGCTTATGGCCGGCAGTTCGCTGACCGTGGCGGCATATTTCATCACGTCCGGAGAGAAGGCAGCGTCCAGCTGGGTCTTGGTGTCATTGTATGCCTTGCCGTTCACGTCCGTGCTGTCGACGAAGACAGGGGCGCCGGTTTCGAAGGGACCGGCATAGCGGAAAGATTTGACTGCGATAGTGTCTTTCGGAGCTGCCATGGCGCACAGGCCTGCCGACAGTCCGACCAGCATAAGAAGAATGCGTTTCATTTTATTTTTTCTTTCGGTTTTTAATCCAAAGGGACTTGGCGTACTCCTGCATGTCGGAAGCCTCGTCAATTTCGTCGATGATTTCGACGCCGGTGGTAGTCTCGATGATGTCTTCAAGGGTTACTATTCCCTGCATACAGCCGTAGTCGTCGATAATGACGCTTATGTGCTCCCTCTTGGGAACGAGGGAATCCCATATTTCGCTGATGGGCGTGGTCTCGTGGAATGAAGATATGTTGCGGCGTATCTGGGAGAGCTTCACGTCGAACTTGTCGCGGCCCATGAGCTCCAGGGCCTCCACAAGCAGGATATAGCCGGTGATATATTCGTCGTTCTCGTCTTTGTAGACAGGGATGCGGGAATGGTGGTGCAGGTCATGCTCCTTGAAGAACTCGCGGATGGTCATCTCTTCCGGAGCTATGGACGCTACGACGCGGGGAGTCATGATCTCCTTGGCAGTGATGTCGTCGAGGCGGATTATGTTGTGCATGAGGCGCTTCTCGTCTTCCTCGAAGACTCCGTCCTCCTCGCCCTCGTCAATCATCGCCGACACTTCCTCCCTGGAAACCGTGTAGTCGGGATTCTCTGGAGAGATCAGGCCGGTGATCCATTCGGCAACTATTACCAGCGGATAAGTGATTATTATCAAGACCCTTATGGTAGCTGCGGTGAACCATATCAGGCGCCTCCAGTAATTCGAGCCGATGCTCTTGGGGATTATTTCGGAGAACACCAGGATGAGCACCGTGACTATTGCGGAAGCGATTCCTACCGCGGCGCTCCCGTACATCTTGCCGACAATAGCACCGATACCCGCAGCTCCCATAGTGTTTGCTATGGTGTTCAGGATCAGTATCGCCGACAGGGGGCGGTCTATGTCGCTCTTGTATTCCTTCAGGCGGATCGCAGGTTTGTAGCCTTCATCTTCTTTCATGGCCAGATAGGAAATCTGGGCGGACAGAAGCGAAGACTCCAGCAGCGAGCAAAGGAAGGATATTCCGACGGTCAGGGCCGCAACTATGATAAGGGCGGAAATCATCAACTACAAAGATATAAAACTATTGATATAAAAAAGAGTGCGGCCCCCGTGAAGGTCGCACTCTTAAAGTATTGCTTATGGAGTATTATTTCACTTCCTCGAAGTCTACGTCTTCGGCACCGCCGCCCTGGCTGCTGCTGCCTGAATTGTCAGCGCCGGGAGCGCCTGCGCCGGGGTTGAAGCCTGCGCCCGGATTTGCACCCTGGCCGGCCTGTGCTGCGCGGGCCATGTCTTCAGAAGCTGCATGCCATGCGTTGTTGAGGTCTTCGCTGGCCTTGTCGAGCCTTTCGATGTTCGGAGTGCGGCCTGCGTCGTACTCGTCCTTGGCTGCACGGTAGGCCTCCCTGAGGGCTGCGAGTGAAGAGTCGATTACACCCTTCTTGTCGGCAGGGATCTTGTCGCCGTAGTCCTTGAGGTTCTTCTCGCTCTGGAAGATCATTGCGTCGGCGGCGTTGATCTTGTCGACCATTTCCTTCTTGGCCTTGTCGGCGGCCTCGTTGGCCTTGGCCTCGTCACGCATACGCTTGATCTCGTCGTCGCTCAGGCCTGAAGAAGCCTCGATGCGGATCTTCTGCTCCTTGCCGGTAGCTTTATCTTTGGCAGATACGTTGAGGATACCGTTGGCGTCGATATCGAAGGTAACCTCGATCTGAGGGATTCCACGAGGAGCCGGTGCAATGCCGTCGAGGTGGAAGTTGCCGATGGTCTTGTTGTCGCGGGCCATGGGACGTTCGCCCTGGAGAACGTGGATCTCAACTGAAGGCTGGTTGTCGCTTGCGGTAGAAAACACTTCGCTCTTGCGGGTAGGGATTGTGGTGTTGGAGTCGATGAGTTTGGTCATCACGCCGCCGAGGGTCTCGATACCGAGAGAAAGCGGAGTAACGTCGAGCAGCAGCACGTCTTTAACGTCGCCTGCGAGCACACCGCCCTGGATGGCAGCACCTACTGCAACTACCTCGTCAGGGTTGACACCCTTGTTGGGAACTTTGCCGAAGAACTTCTCGACGATGGCCTGGATGGCGGGGATACGGGTTGAACCGCCCACGAGCAGTACTTCGTCTATCTGGCTGGCCTGGAGACCTGCGTCGGCAAGGGCCTTGCGGCAAGGCTCGATGGTGGCGTTGATCAGAGGGTCGCAGAGCTGTTCGAATTTGGCACGGGTAAGAGTCTTAACAAGGTGTTTAGGAACACCGTCAACCGGCATGATGTACGGCAGGTTTATTTCTGCGGTGGTCTGGCTTGAAAGCTCGATCTTGGCTTTCTCGGCAGCTTCTTTCAGACGCTGCAGAGCCATGGCATCCTTGCGGAGGTCGAGGCCGCCGTTCTCAGCTGCGAATTCGTCAGCCAGCCAGTCGATAACCTTGTGGTCGAAGTCGTCACCGCCGAGGTGGGTATCACCGTTTGTTGACTTAACTTCGAAGACACCGTCTCCAAGTTCGAGGATTGAGATATCGAAGGTACCGCCACCGAGGTCGAACACGGCGACTTTCATATCTTTGTTCTTCTTGTCAAGGCCGTATGCCAGAGCTGCGGCAGTCGGCTCGTTGATGATACGCTTTACAGTAAGACCTGCAATCTCGCCGGCCTCTTTGGTGGCCTGACGCTGGCTGTCGCTGAAGTATGCAGGAACGGTGATGACAGCTTCAGAAACTGTGGTTCCGAGGTAATCCTCGGCAGTCTTTTTCATCTTCTGGAGGATCATCGCTGAAATCTCCTGAGGAGAATACAGACGGCCGTCGATATTTACACGAGGAGTATTGTTGTCGCCACGGTCTACCTGGTAGGGCACGCGGCTGATCTCTTTCTGTACACGGTCATAGGTTTCACCCATGAAACGCTTGATTGAGAAGATGGTTTTCTTAGGGTTGGTGATGGCCTGACGTTTTGCAGGGTCGCCGATCTTGCGCTCGCCGTTGTCAGCGAATGCTACGATTGACGGGGTAGTACGTTTGCCTTCACTATTGATGATAACGGTAGGCTCATTGCCTTCCATAACGGCAACACATGAGTTCGTGGTGCCAAGGTCTATTCCGATAATTTTTCCCATGATATTTATTTTTTAATTGTTTCGTTTTTTTCGTTTTCGACCCATCTGTTTAACGAAGATTGTGCCAACCCCAAAACCACCGAAAAAAACTGACATTGTGTCATACCTTGATGAAATAATAAACACTATCTTTGCGGAAAACTTGTCAAAATATGAAAATAACGGTCATTGGAGCAGGCAATATGGGCGGCGCCCTCGTGAAAGGATTTGTCAAATCCGGCGCTGTATGTGCCAAAGATGTCACTGTGTCTGACGTAAGTGAAGCCAATCTCGCCAGAATCGGTGCTTTCAACCCTGAAATAGTCCTGAGCAGCGACAACGTAAAAGCTGTCAGCGGCGCAGACTGCGTAATTGTGGCAGTCAAGCCGTGGATCGCGGAGAAGGTAGTGCGTCAGATTGCATCTGCCGTGTCATGCCCTGTCATCTCGATAGCTGCCGGAGTGTCTGTCGACTCTTTGAAAGAATGGTTCGGCGGCAAGGCCCCGGCCATGTTCAGAGTCATCCCCAACACAGCTGCGGAGTACTGCGAGTCAATGACCTTCGTCCAGGCTGCCGGCGCCTCAGAAGAAGAGAAGGCCGCAGTGCTTGGCTTGCTTGGCTCTGTCGGATCTGTCATGGAGATAGAGGAAAAGATGTTCCCGGCTGCCACTACGCTGTCATCTTGCGGCATCGCCTACGCCATGAAATACATCAGGGCTTCGATGCAGGGCGGCATCACCCTCGGCTTCAGCCCGAAGCTGTCTGAAGATATAGTGATCCAGACCGTGAAAGGCGCAGCCAAACTCCTTCAGGAGAGCGGCAACCACCCCGAGGCTGAGATTGACAAGGTCACGACCCCCGGCGGCATCACCATAAAAGGCATCAACGCCATGGAAGCCAACGGCTTCACCAAGGCTGTCATCGAAGGCATCCTTGCCGGCGAGAAAGCGGGGAAGTAGCAGCAGCTCTTGTGCTATTTCAAAACCCAACTTTCACGGATTTTTCGAACATGCCCTACGGGTTATTGTAGGGCACATTGGATGAATCCGTGGCACGATTTCCTGCCACAGATTTGAGGCAACCCCTTTGTGGATAGCTGCAGAAAGGGTAGCAACAATCCGTGAAATTCGGTTTTTGGCCAAAGGACGAATTTCTACGACCAGCGGGTCTGGCCGTTTCCCCTTATCTGATACTTATAGGTAGTAAGCTCGGGCAGAGCCATCGGGCCGCGGGCGTGGAGTTTCTGCGTGCTGATGCCTATTTCAGCACCGAAGCCGAACTGGGCTCCGTCGGTGAAGGCGGTGGAGACGTTGGCATAGACACAGGCGGCGTCGACCCTGCGCAGGAAAGTCTCTTTGGCGGCCTCGTCTTCAGAGACTATGGCCTCGCTGTGCTTTGAGCCGTATGCGGCGATGTGCTCCAGCGCCTGTTCCAGCGAATCCACGGTGCGGATGCTCATTGTGTAGGACAGGAACTCCTTGCCGAAATGTTCCGGCTGCGCCTTCTGCAGCAGCGCTGCGGGATAACTGCCTTCCAGAGCGGCATAAGCCCTTTCGTCGGCATATATCATGACATCCTTGTCAGCCAGCGGAGCGCAGAGAGCCGGAAGGTCTGCCAGCCTTGAAGAGTGCACGAGCAGGCTGTCGAGGGCGTTGCAGACGCTCACGCGGCGGGTCTTGGCGTTGAAGACTATGTCGCGGCCCTTGGCAAGGTCGCCGGCCGTGTCGAAATAGGTGTGGCATACGCCGGCTCCGGTCTCGATTACCGGCACCTTGGAATTCTCCCTGACATACTGGATGAGGGACGAGCTTCCGCGGGGGATTATGATGTCCACATATTCGCGGGCTGCAAGCAGCTCGGCGGTGGCTTCGCGGTCAGACGGCAGCAGGGTGCAGACGGCGGCGTCGAGGCCGTGCTGCAGAAGGACACCCTTTATAACAGAAACAATCGCTTCATTTGAATAAGAAGCGTCGCTTCCGCCCTTGAGCACTGTCACATTGCCGGACTTGATGCAGAGCGAGAAGACGTCACTGGTGACGTTGGGACGGGCTTCGTAGATGACTCCGACCACTCCGATGGGCACGCTCACCTTGTCGATGGTCATGCCGTTAGGCCTGGTAGCAGACGACAGCACTTTGCCCAGCGGGCTTTCGAGCTTCGCCACGTTGGCGATGTCGGCGGCCTGGCCGGCGATGCGCTCGGCAGTGAGCTTCAGACGGTCGTATTTGAAATTGGAGGGGTCCATCCTGGCGAGGTCGCGGGCGTTCTCGGCGAGGATGAAGTCGGTGTTCGCCACGAGGGCTGCGCTGAGGTCGTTCAGCACGGAGTTGACGGTGGCGTCGTCTATGTCACACATGCAGCCTGCGGCCTTTGCAGCAGCTGCGAGCATCATTCTTACATCAGTCATGGATTCAGAGGGTTTTGAAACGGGAATAGGGAACGGCGTCGCTGCCGTGCATGATGCTGGGCAGGATGTCGTCTCTCTTGCCGTTGGCGATGATTACTTCTATGCCCTGGCCGGCTATTTTGCGGGCCATGTTGAACTTGGTCTTCATGCCGCCTCGTCCGGCAGTGGATTTCTTCTCTCCGATATATTCCAGGATGGAATCGTCGGTCGGGTCGATGCTGCGGATGAGCTTGCTGGCGGGATCTGCAGGGTCGCCGGTGAACACGCCGTCGACGTTGCTGAGGATTATGAGCTCGCTGACACCCATCATGGTGGCGATAAGGCCTGCCAGTTCGTCATTGTCGGTGAACATCAGCTCGTGGATGGCGACTGTGTCGTTCTCGTTGACGATGGGGATGATGCCGGCGTCCAGCATCACCTGCATGCAGTTCTTCTGATTGAGGTAGCTGGTTTCGTCGGTGAAGTTGTCTTTGGTGGTTAGGACCTGGCCGCAGTTGAAGCCCTGCTCCTTGAAGAACTGGTAGTAGTTGTGCATCAGGCGGGCCTGGCCTACTGACGAGAAGAGCTGGCGCTGCGAAACGTCATCCAGCTCGTGGTCGACTTTGATTTCGCTGCGTCCGCTGGCTACGGCGCCGGAGGTGATCACGATTACCTTGTAGCCTTCGCGGCGCAGGTCGCTGATCTGGTCGACAAGGGCTGAGAGGCGGGTGATATCCAGCCTGCCGTCGGCGCGGGTGAGCACATTGCTGCCTATCTTAATGGCGAGAAGTCTGTCCATCTGGAATGTTTTAACGGGGCAAAAGTAGGAAATAACCGATTAATTTTAGTTAATTCGCATCAGGAAAAACACCAGCAGACATGATATACGAAGAACTTCCGGCTGAATTGTACGAAGACATCGCCTCCCGCATACTCTACGAGGACAACCATGTGCTTGTGATAAACAAGAGGGTAGGAGAGATAGTCCAGGGCGACAAGACCGGCGACGAAGCCCTCAGCGAGACGCTCAAGCGCTTCGTGGCTCAGCGCGACGGCAAGCCGGGGCACGTGTTCATGGGTGTGCCTCACAGGCTGGACCGACCGGTCAGCGGCGTGGCTCTTTTCGCCAAGACCAGCAAGAGCCTGGAAAGGATGAACGAGGCCTTCCGCAGCGGAGCCGTCCACAAGTTCTACTGGGCTCTGACCTGCGCAGCTCCGAAGCCGGAGGAAGGGGAGTTGAAGCACTACCTTGTCCGCAACGAGAAGCAGAACAAGAGTTATGCGAGCCTGCAGGAGAAACCCGGTGCCAAGGAAGCCCGTCTGCGCTACAAGCTCCTCAAGTCGTTCGACAGGTATTATCTGGTCGAGGTCGAGCTGCTCACCGGCCGCCATCATCAGATCCGCTGCCAGCTGTCGGCCATCGGATGCTGCATCAAGGGAGACCTCAAGTACGGCGCTCCGCGCTCAAACAAGGACGGCGGCATCTGCCTGCACGCACGCAGCATCACCTTCCCGCATCCCACGCGGAAAGAAGAGGTCACCGTTACAGCGCCTGTCGACTGGCCTCCGTTCGTGACGGAACTTTAGTCGAAAATCACAGTCTTGTTGCGGAACACCAGGATCTTGCGGTCGATATGCTTCACGACTGCACGCGAGAGCACTATTTTCTCCAGGTCGCGGCCCTTGCTGACGAGGGTCTCCACGCTGTCCTTGTGAGTGATGCGGGCGACGTCCTGCTCGATGATGGGGCCTGCGTCAAGCTCTGCGTTTACATAGTGGCTGGTGGCGCCGATGATCTTGACGCCGCGCTCGTAGGCCTGGTGGTAGGGTTTCGCACCGACGAATGCCGGCAGGAAGGAGTGGTGTATGTTGATTATCTTGTTGGGATAGCTGGCAATCATGTCGTCGCTGATTACCTGCATGTAGCGGGCCAGCACGATGAAGGTGACTCCGTTGGCCTTGAGCAGCTTGAGCTCCTCGGCTTCCTGGGCGGCCTTGTTCTCGGGAGTGATGGGGAACACATGGAAGGGGATGCCGAACTGTTCTGCGATGGGGCGCAGGTCTTCGTGGTTGCTGACGATCAGAGGGATGTCGACGTTCCATTCACCGGCAGAATAGCGGGCCAGCATGTCGTAGAGGCAGTGCGACATCTTCGACACGAAGATGGCCATGCGCGGCTTCTGGTCGGTGAAATAGAGCCAGAACTCCATGCCGTACTTGTTGGCGTAAAGGGTCTGGAAATACTCTCCGATGCGGTCCTTGGGGATCAGGAAATGCTCGAGCTGCCACTCGATGCGCATGAAGAAGGCGTTGGCGCGGTGGTCTACATGCTGGTCGAGGTTGACGATGTTGCCTTTGTTGACGGTGATGAAATTGGTGATTTCGGCGATGATGCCCGGGGTGTCCTGACAGTGGATGAGCAGAATGGCGTTCCCTTGGTTGTCCATGATATCTTCTTCGTTGTGTACCGAGGCGCAAAAATACCACTTTTTTTCAAATGCATGCCCCATTACTGCCAATTTGTCGCACTGCCGTCCGTTGGCAAACAATTTGATTATCTTTGCGCAGCATTAACAAAGCGAATATGAAAAAGAAACATACAGAACACAAAGTCGAGGAACAGCAGGCTGCAGCAGCATCTGAGGTTCCTCAGGAAGAAGTTGAAGAAGTTCAGGAAGAGGCTGCCGCGCAGGCTGAGGAACAGCCGGCGGAAGCTCCGGCCGATGACCTTCAGGACAAGTTGGCAGAAGCCAATGACAGGTATCTGCGTCTGGCTGCAGAGTTCGACAATTACCGTCGCCGCAGCGCCAAGGAGCGTATGGACCTGATCTCTCTGGCCAACGAAAATCTGGTGAAGGACATGCTCCCGATAATAGACGATTTCGAGAGGGCTCTCGCAGCCATCAAGGATTCCGACGACACCGATTCTGCAAAGGAAGGCGTGGAGCTCATCTACAACAAGCTGGTAGCGTTCCTGAAGAAGAACGGAGTCAAGGAAATCGAGGCCGTCGGCAAGGATTTCGACACTGATTTCCACGAGGCAGTGGCCCAGTTCCCGGTTGAAGACAAAGACAAGAAAAACAAAGTTATCGACGTCACCCAGAAGGGTTACACCATGGGTGAGAAGGTAATCAGATATGCCAAGGTAGTGATTGGAATCTAAGCTTTGGCAAGGAGGCTTATATGGCAGAGAAAAGAGATTATTACGAGGTCCTCGGGGTAGAGAAGAACGCCAGTGAGGAAGAGATCAAGAAGGCTTACCGAAAGAAGGCCATCCAGTACCACCCCGACAAGAACCCGGGCGACAAGGAGGCTGAGGAGAAGTTCAAGGAGGCCGCAGAGGCCTATGATGTGCTCAGCAACCCCGACAAGCGCGCCCGTTACGACCGTTTCGGCCATGCCGGCATGAGCGGCGCCGCAGGCGGCCAGGCCGGCGGATTCTCTATGGAGGACATTTTCGAGCAGTTCGGCGACATATTCGGCGGACGTTTCGGCTTCGGCGGCTTCTCAAGCATGTTCGGCGGCGGTTCGTCGCGCGGACAGCGTGTGGCCCGCGGCAGTGACATCCGCATCAGGGTGAAGCTCTCCCTGTCCGAGATAGCCCACGGAGTGGAGAAGAGGGTCAAGATCAACAAGATGATGGTCTGCCCCGACTGCCACGGCCGCGGTGCAGCCAGCGAGGCTGACATAAAGACCTGCGAGCACTGCAACGGCACCGGCGTGGTTACGAAGGTGCAGCAGACCATCCTCGGCCAGATGCAGACCACCCAGCCCTGTCCTTACTGCAACGGCGAGGGCCGCAGGGTAGTGGTTCCTTGCAAGAAGTGCGGCGGCTCAGGCCTCGTCAAGGACAGTGAAGAGATCAGCTTCAAGATCCCGGCCGGCGTCAGCGACGGCATGCAGCTCACCATCCAGGGCAAGGGCAACGCCGCCCGCCACGGTGGTGTAAACGGCGACCTGCTGGTTGTCATAGAAGAGGAGCCCGACCCTCAACTGGAACGTGACGGCGACGACCTCATCTACAGTCTGTTCATCTCAATCCCCCAGGCTGTCAACGGCTGCCAGGTTGAAATACCTGCAGTAGACGGCAAGCTGAAGATCAAGATAGAACCCGGCACACAGCCGGGCAAGGTACTCCGCCTGCGCGGCAAGGGCCTGCCTTCAGTCAATGGCTACGGCACCGGCGACCTTCTGGTCTTCGTGCAGGTATGGATCCCCAAGAAGCTCGACAAGGCTGAGAAGGAAATGATGACTAAGCTGGAGTCCAGCGATAATTTCAAGGCCAATCCCAGCCAGGACGACAAGAATCTTTTCGAAAGAGTTAAAAAGTTCTTCTCTTGAGACGACAGCTCCTCATAGCCGTTCTCGTGACTGCCGCAGCGCTCGTGCCGTTGGTATGCGCGGCGGCTGACAGTACTGCAGTCCTAAGTCACGGTCGTCCGCTCGACATTCCGATGTCCTTCGCCAGTTCATACGGTGAACTGCGCCACGACCATTTCCACGGAGGAGTCGATTTCCGCACAGGCGGCAAGGTGGGCGATCCCATCCACTCCATCAAAGACGGTTATGTGAGCCGCATCAGCGTGTCCACCACAGGCTACGGCAACGGCATCTACATCACCCATCCGGACGGCACCATGTCGGTCTACGGCCATCTGCTTGCATTCCGCAGCGACATCGCTTCCAGAGTGCTGCAGGAGCAGTACGACAAGCATTCTTTTGCTGTCAACATACTTCCCGGCCCGGAGGAATTCCCCGTGAAGCAGGGTGACATAATCGGCAAGGTGGGCAATACCGGCTCGTCGGCAGGGCCGCATCTCCACATGGAAGTCCGCCGCGACGACGGCAACACCCCGTTCAACTATTTCAGGGACGGCTATTACTGGCTGCCCGACAACATGACCCCGGTGATCCAGAGGATTGCGGTGTATGCCTATGAAGACAGCACCGGCTTCCCTGTGTCACGCAAGCTGAAGATGATGTCCGGCCGCTATTCCGACGGCGAGACTCTGGTTCCGGCCAAGAGCTACATAGGCATAGACGCCATCGACAAGATGGACGGGTCTACTGGTCGTCTGGGAGTGGAGAAATACAGGGTGCTGCTCGACGGCAAGCCGTTCTTCGAGCTCAACATAGGAGATTTCAACTACGACATAGACAAATACATCCGCAGTACAGTCGCGGCGGGAGAGACCGGCATGGACTTCATCAAGACCCAGGTGGATCCCGGCAATCTCTATGCGATGTACAAGATCCAGGCGGAGAACGGCGGCATAATCTGTCTGGACGATTACCAGCGTCACAGCGTTACCGTGGAGGCCAGCGACATCTTCGGCAACAAGACCACCGCCGTGCTGTATCTGAGAAGGAACGACGCCGTTCTGGCTGACAGTACGCCTGACGAGAGGATTTCGACATACCCCATGCTCTGGTATGCCCCGAACGTCCTTGAGACAGATGAATTCAGCGTCATCATGCCCCTCGGCGCGCTCTACAATAATGTGCAGTTCCAGTACGGCAAGGTCGCAGAGGCTGATACAGCTGCGGGCAGGCTTTCGCCGGTATGGAAACTGGGCGACGACAGGCTGGCGCTTCATCAGCCTTTCATTGTGTCAATCCCGGTGGGGAATGAAGACCGGCTGCTGCTGGCAAGCGTGGGTTCCAACGGCAGGCTTGGCGGCGCAGGCGGCAAGGTTGAAAACGGGGTGCTCAGCGCCTCGGTGCGTTCGGGCTCTTATTGCGTGGCAAGGGATACCATTGCCCCGGTGCT
>JAFZKU010000004.1 GCA_017551785.1 Bacteroidales bacterium
AACAATATGGGTTTCTGCGAGACTACCGACTTTATCCATTACACCGATCTCGGCCATTTCAACGAAGGGGTGATGAAAACCACCAACTTCGAGTCACCTAAACACGGTGCGGTTGTCCAGATTACAGAAAAAGAACTGAAGAGGCTCCAAAAGTACTGGGGATTCGAGCTGTAATCATCGTGCGTGTTTTATAAAGTGCTCATAATAGGGTTTATAAACAAAGTCCTACCACTCGGAATGAAGGGTAGGACTTTGTGCTATGGGCTGGTAGTCAGCCGATCGTAAATTACACGCGCCGGTAAGCTATTCTGCGCGGTTGGGAGCGCCGGGGGTAGGAGCCGTGTCCTGGCGGAAGTCTGAGCAGAGCTGGTCTGTGTCGGCGCCGTCCGGCCAGCGCATGATGGCTACCGGCGGCTGGGGCATGTCAGGGTTTCGCATGAGCATGAAGGGAGATGCTCCCCTCGGCACTACGGCGATGCAGCCGCCGCCTTTCTGATCGCCCTCGAGGGTGGCCAGGTCAGGACTGGCGATGGTGCCGTTGCCGCTGGAGTTGCTCTGCTGAGAGCCGTATACTACTGCGTCGATGACAGTCTCTGTGGCAGGATCGAACAGGGCAATGGAACCGGCAGTTGCGGAGAGGGTGTAGCGGAACTTAAGGGCATTGTCAGGCTTGCCGGTGGCATAAAGACCCTTCGGATCATCTCCCAACGGTTGCAAGGCTTCGCCGCTCACATGTGCAAAGCGGGTGGCGGGGCTGAAGCTGATGCCGCTGCCGGGGCATGAAACATCAACTCCTACGGCATGGTCTGCCTTCAGCGGGGCTTCAAGCTCCACTACGCCTAGTTCGCGGGGCATCTCGGGACCGCCGAAACGGCGGACGTAGCGCTCTACACTCTTGATTACGCTCTTTACCTTAACAATCTCGATGCGGTCGCCGGTATCTACCGTCAATTCGGAACCGGCTTCCAGATTGGCCGATTCTTCCAGATAGAGCTGGGTGTCACCTTTGGCAGCAGCCTGAGCGAGGTTGGTCTGGGTGGCTGATTTACCCACGCGGGTTACGGTCACTACCTCGTAGTCTCCGCCAAGGTCGATACCCATCTTCTGGCCGACGGCGAAATTTGCAACGTCAGTGACGGGGAGAGTCTCGATTCCTTTTGGGAAGGTGAGGACAGGACCGGTTGAAACAGGGATGAAGATGGTAGTAGGGGCAGTGAGGACGGCGTCTTCGGCCTGCTCCAGCAGCAGGAAGTCACCGGGGGCTACGACAGTTCCCTTCGGGATGATGAGGCTGCGCACTTGTTCCTGTCCGCTGCGGCGTACAAGCAGTTCGAGCCCCGAAAGGTCGATTGCGCCAGTGCTTGCGTTATAAAGCTCGATGAAAGGATTAGTCTCCTTGCCGGACATCGCTACTTCATTGATCTTTATGGCTTCGGCGCTGCGGATGCGGCTGCTGACAGAAGCCTTACCGCCTTTCCAGCTGGCGAAGAAATATACTTCTCCGGAAGAACGTCCTTTCTTAGGTGAGGACAGGGTGTACATTGCGCTGAAGCTCTCTCCAGGAGCTATCTCGGCAGGCATGCTGCCACCGCCGCTGAGTTTCCAGCCTCTGGGGAGAGATGATTTGACGCTCAGTCCTGAGACAGGCTTGTCAGTAGTATTGGTGAAGAATACGCCTACCTGAGCTTCGCTGCCGGGGGTGAATGATGTAATGCGGGAGATGCTGAGCGGGTATTCGCGGTAGCCGGCTGCAGCAATGTCTTTCTGCACGGCCGCAATGCTTTCCTCAGAAGGATAGCCGACTGTCATGACGCCCTCGAAGAAGGTGCCTGCCGAGCCGTTGCCGTTGTCACCGCCGTTGCCTAGCAGCATGCCGCCCTTCTTGTGCATGGGATAATAGGCGTCACTGCCTTCAACACTGTGCGGGCGGGGACCGCTGTAGAAAGTGGTCAGAGTCTCGCTGGCTGCGTCAGCGCCGCGGAGGTCCCACTGGTTTCCGCCGCCACCGTTAACGAATACAGACACGAAGCGCCAGTCTGTGATTGCCGGCACATCGTTCTGTTTTGCACCGTAGCCAGAGAAGAGGCCGGCCTCCATGTCAGACATTATCCACGGACCTTCGTCGTTGCCGCGGCCCCATGCCGTAGAGGTGCCGTAATAAGTGGTTTCCATAGTGCCAGTGCCTACAGCACGGCCGTTGGTAGATGAGTTGCCGTAGTCGAAGCAGCAGCCGCTGTCAAAGTGCATTCCGTCGATTACGTAGTATATGCCTTCCGGTTCATCGTCAATGGCAAGGCCGCGGGCGTTGTTGCAGCGGTATCCCATGCCGGGCATTATGTAAGCGCCGTATACCTTGTGGCCGAGCAGCAGGGCAGGGGCCATGTCGGCGATGGAACTGGTGTTGAAACCGCCCATGTCAGGACCTACGAAGGTTCCCGGAGGAGCCGGCAGCAGGTCATTGCCAAGGCCTGACTGGTCGTATATGACTGATATGTAGCAAAGGGTTTCGGAGCAGAAAGCGTCCTGGGCAGCAGCATCGGCGATGCCGTCGGCGCCTGCAAAGATGTCCTTTTTAGCCCCGTCACTGGCGCGTACCACCTGGTAGAGCGGGCCGTCGTATTGTGAGTCGAGGATTCGGGTGGTGCTGTGGGCAGTGACGCATGGCGTGCCGCCCTGGCGGTAGATGTCGCAGGGACCCTCGGGACGCTGTGCGTTCGATCCCAACTGCTTGCATGCAATCACGGAGGCGATTATCACCAGACCGGCGACTGCACCGAAAAGTATCTTCTTCATTCGTTAAATTATTTTTTCGGTGTAAGAGTGATGATTCCGATTGAGTTCTCGGGCATAGTGAATGTGAAAGACTTGGTCACCGTGCCGAGGTCTTTGGTGTGGGGAACCACCTGCTCGGTGTATTTGATGCGGCGGCCGAAGCGGGATGCCATGCTTACAAGAGCGGGCCTCTCGCCGGCTGCGGGACGTCCGAATGAAGGCGGAGTGGCGAAATCAGGATGGCTTGAATAGTAGTTCTGGTCTCCCTGGTTCTTCACAGACGTATCATGTGATGAAACGAATTCAACAGAAACTTCGTATGCATCGCTGCTGCCTGTATTCACTGTAACAAGCTTGTCAACAGCCTCGGCATTAACGAATTTGATATAAATCTTGCCGGTCTTGCTATCGATGGTAGGAGAGGTGTATACGTTGTCGTCAGCTTTCTTGCCGTCCATCACGTCAGTCATCTTGAAGGCGCGGTCACCGGCCTGTGAGAACAACTGCTGGTACCAGTAGTTGGTGGAGCGCCACATTCCGCGGTTGTCGAACCAGATCAGGTTGGAGTTCCACTTGTTGTACCCCTTCTTGCAGAAGAGCGGGGCATAGGCGGCCATTACAACCATGTCGGAGTTGCGCTCCAGGCTGGTCCAGTAAGCGGCCTCGGCCATAGCAGATGAGTATGCGTTGTTGTCGCGGTTGTTGGCGAATTCTCCTACGAACACGCGGGTGGGCTTGCTGCGGTCATATTTCTTGCCTTCTGCGCCACGTACCTTGCCCGGGAGATAGCGGTCGCGGTTGGTGTAGAACCAGTCGTCAGTCTTGTAATAATGCTCGTCGACGATAGTGTCGGGATATTTGGCATCGATGATGGCCATGTTGGTGTCGAACTCCTTGCCGGCATCTGCGGCTCCTGCAGTGGAAACGATGATAATATCAGGATATTTCTCCTTGACGGCCTTGTACATTATGTCGAAGCGCTCCCAGAACTCAGGACCCTGGTTCTCGTTGCCGATGCCGAGGTATTTGAGGTTGAAGGGCTCCGGGTGGCCGAGCTGTGCGCGGATGGCGCCCCAGCCGGTGTCGGTGCCGCCGTTGCAGAATTCGATGAAATCAAGGGCGTCCTTGACGAAGATGCTGTAGAAACGGTCGCGGTCTTCCTGAGTGTCAAGAGGGGCAATATACTGGTGGCCTGCGAACTGGCAGGTGACGCCATCGTTCAACACGGGCAGGGGAGTAGCCCCGAGGCCTTCTGCCATCAGCAAATACTCATAGAAGCCGATGTACTGTGAGGTCCAGTAGCCCCAGTGGTTGCGGAAGCCGAGGCGTTCCTCGCGCGGGCCGATGGAGTTTTTCCAGAATACCTGGCCGAAGTAGTTGGTGCCTTCTGACGCGCAGCCGCCAGGGAAACGCATGAAGGTGGGGTGGAGGGCTTCCAAAGCTTCCAGAAGGTCTTTGCGGAACGGGCCGTACTTGCCGTCTTTCCAGAGCTGCGAAGCTTCCGGCACGAGGGTGACGAAGTCCAGCCAGAAGGTGCCGGGCGCATCAGCTACGATGGCCAGACGGCTGTCTGCGGAGCGTTCTGCCCTGAGCTGGGCCTGATACTGCTTCCATTCGCCGGCAAGGCCAGAGAAGCGCACTACGTTAGAATTGACATTGCCCTGGGCGTCTTCCAGATAGACAGAGATGCTGCCATGGTAGTTTGCTCCCTGAAGGTAGAGGCCGAGATCGTAACTTACCCCCTGCACTGCAGGGATAGAAGGAGTCTGGGTGTTGTTTGAATAATAAGCTCCCGGGCCGCGCTTGTATTCGGCTATGCCGAAGCCGTTGGCTGCGATGCCGTAGCCTTCGCCGGGATCCTCTATGTCAAAGCGGACTGAGTACTGCTCGTAGCGCAGTGCGTCGTCATATTTGTCGTTCGGGTCGAAATCGTACCAGCGCTGCAGATTCTTCACCAGCGGCTTGTCATCTACCGTGCGGGCCTGTCCCTTAGCACCTTCCTTGCTGATAACAGTCCATCCGAAGAAGACTGTGTCGCTTGAGGAGAATTCATTTGCGTTGGGGGCATCCGGTACGTTGTATGCCTGGAACGAGTTGTTCTGGATCAGCTGTGCGCTGATGCCGCCGTCCACGCTCTGGTTGATGTCTTCAAAGAAGATGCCGGCCAGGGTGGGGCTGATGTTAATGCCGAGTTTCTTCGGACTGAGGGTGAGGGTGCGCTTTTCAGGCTTCTTGAAACCCTGGAGCTCCAGCATCTTGTCGGCCATGCGGTATCCCATCAGGCGCATGCCTTCGGTGCTGAAGTGGAACTGGTCGCCCGTGCTCTCGCAGCCGAGGGCAGAGATTACATAACCGTTGGGCATCACTTCCGGCAGATGGGATAGCACCACGTCATTGAAAGCGGCGCAGACACCATCCTGTTCAGCATATTTCAACTCTCCTGCCAGCAGCGGAATCTTAGCGGGATCCAGACCCAGCTCGGCGCAGAGGTCGTCGTGGATCTTCTTCACGCGGCCGCACCAGGTGCTGTCGTCAGGATTGGATTCGCCCTGATGCAGCAGCATTCCTTTGATGACACCGTATTTCTGGGCTTCGCGGGCTGTCTCGAGCAGACGCTGGTAGGGACTCATGCCGTATTCCTTCGCCATCCCGATGAGCCAGCTGCGTGAAGGGTCGGCAGCTTCCATCGCCAGATAATCTTCGCAGGCGTCCTTGTCCCATAGCTCAAGCTTCGCGCCGGCAACAGATACGTTGATGACGCCGACTTTATACTGCTTGGGAAGCACTTCAATCATCTTGCGGCCGAAGAAATCGACCGGACCCATGTTGTTGGTCTCGCGGCAGATGGGCGGCACGGCAGTGTACCAGTGGTTGCGCACTCGATCATAGCGGGGCATGTCCACAGCTGCCATGAACTGGAAACGGGGGTCGTTGAAATCCATGTCCTGCTCGGCAGGACGGGCGCCGGCTTCCATATTGGACTGGCCGAAGCAGAGATAGATGAAGAAATTGGGGTCAGGCGTCTGTGCCTGAGAGTGCAGGCTCACGAAGATCAGAGCGAGCAGAGGGAGGATCCTTTTGAACATAATCCGGTATAGTTTATCGTTGTTTCTGACAAATTTAGTCATTGTATATATAATTAGTGTAATTTTGCTGCATCGTTTTGTTATAGAATTACATTGCCATGTACGACGTAAAGCTTATTTCCGACACTGCCGCCGACGGCGTCAGGAAGACTTCCTTCCAAACCTGCGACTTTGTATGCTCCACCCAGATCGACATTGAGACGGAAGGTGACATCGTACGTAGCGTGCGCTACACCGGAGGCTGCAATGGCAACACTCAGGGCGTCGCAAAGCTCTGCGAAGGCCGCCCCGTGGCCGAAGTAATTGCCCTGCTCGACGGCATAGACTGCAATGGCCGCGGCACCAGCTGCCCCGACCAGCTCGCAAGGGCTCTAAAAAAACTGTAAGATGAAGAGAGTTCTCGTTTCTGCTGTCCTT
>JAFZKU010000030.1 GCA_017551785.1 Bacteroidales bacterium
AGTTCAAGGCCGGCGTCGTTTATGACACCCGCGACCACGAGAACAACCCGACCCGCGGTACCAACCTCGAAGTTTACATGTTCGGCAGCCCGGACATCATCTCTCATCACAACAACCACTACCTCAAACTGGCTGTTCACTTCAAACAGTTCGTTCCGCTGGGTGAGCGCTTCGTATTCGGTACCCACCTGGCATACCAGGGCCTCGTAGCCGGCAACGCTCCGTTCTACATGCTGCAGACCATCCAGTCTATCAACATGAAGCAGATCAACACCGAAGGCCTCGGTTCTACCTGCACCCTCCGCGGTACTGTTACCAACCGTCTGCAGGGCGACGGATATGCATGGATGAACAACGAGATCCGCTGGAGCTTCGCCAAGTTCCGCTGGATCAACCAGAACTGGACCCTTGCCCTCAACCCGTTCTTCGACCTGGGTATGGTAGTACAGCCCTACCACCTCGAGCAGATGAAGAAGCTCTCTTCAGCCTTCTATTCTGGCAAAGCTGAGAAGCTCCACACCAGCGCCGGTGTCGGTCTGCACGTGATCATGAACCAGAACTTCAACATCAACTTCGAGTTCGGCAAGTGCTTCGACCCGAACGACGGTACCGGCCTCGGCATCAACATCGGTCTCAACTACATCTTCTAGCATATGAAAAGACTTCTGAACGCAGCTTTGCTGCTGCTGGCGCTTTTCAGCATGACCAGCTGTCTGGCCGGAAAGTTCATGTGCAACTACGCCCTCAAGCCGACTCCGCACGGTGTGGACGACATAGAACGCACCCGTTACAAAGCCGATTCGCTGCTCGACGGCAGCACGGCATGGTATGACAACCTCAAGGCTAAAGGCATCCTGAAAGACATCTATGAAGACGGTTACAACGGCAAGAAGGTGCATGCAGTATATGCTCCCGCCGCCGACCCGGCCAACGCCAACGGCACTGCCGTAGTTGTCCATGGCTACACCGACAACCACTACGTATTCCTCTATCTGGTGCGCATGTACCGCGACGAGCTCAACTACAACGTGATGGTGCCCGACCTGCAGTACCACGGCTATTCTGAGGGTGACGCAGTCCAGATGGGCTGGTTCGACCGCTTCGACGTGGAAATGTGGGCCGACAAGGCTTATGAGATTTTCCACAACGACTTTACTGTAGTACACGGCGTATCAATGGGTGCCGCCACCACCATGATGATGAGCGGCGACAACCTGCCCGATTACATCAAGGCCTTCGTGGAGGATTGCGGCTACAGCTCAGTATGGGACCAGTTCTCTACCAACCTGCACGACAGTTTCCACCTTCCTCCGTTCCCCATCCTCTACAGTGCCAACAGGGTCTGCAAGAAACGTTACGGCTGGGATTTCAAGGAGGCTTCTTCTGTCAACCAGCTGGCCAAGTCTTATCTGCCGATGCTCTTTATCCACGGTGACGCCGATGATTTCGTGCCGTTCGACCATCTGCAGAAGAACTACGACGCCAAGACCGCCGGTTATAAAGAGATGTGGGTGGCCGAAGGTGCCGTGCATGCCAACGCATATGCAAGCCATCCGGAAGAATACACCCGCCGCGTGTCTGAGTTCCTGAAAAAAGTTAAAACCCTCCAGACTGACGACCTTTATTAATTGTTATGAAAGCAAAGTATATCGTTCTCCTCACCCTGCTTGCTGCAGTTGCCTGCACGCCTAAGCAGCGCTCCACCGAAATACTTCTGCCCACCATGGGCTGGAGCTCCTGGAACACCTACAGCGTAAATATCTCCGACTCTCTGATCATGAGTCAGGCCGATGCCATGGTATCAACCGGTCTGGCCGACGCCGGATATAACCACATAAACATAGACGACGGTTACTTCGGAGGCCGCGACCCCAAGACCGGGCAGCTGCTGATCCACCCTACCCGCTTCCCTAACGGCATGAAGAAGGTTGTGGACCACATCCACTCTCTCGGCCTCAAGGCGGGCATCTACAGCGACGCCGGAGCCAACACCTGCGGAAGCTACTACAACCGCGACACTATCGCCCGCGGCGTAGGTCTCTACGGCCACGACCAGCAGGACGCCGACTTCTTCTTCAAGGAACTTGGCTTCGACTTCATAAAGGTCGATTTCTGCGGCGGCAACGCTCCCCAGAACTCCGACCGCCTCGCCCTCGACCCGCAGGAGCGCTATACGGCCATCTGCCGCGCCATCGAGAACACCGGCCGCAAGGATGTTCGTCTGAATGTCTGCCGCTGGGATTTTCCTGGCGTTTGGGTGCGTGACGTCGCCCTTTCATGGCGTATGTCTCATGACATTGCTGACCGCTGGCAGTCTGTGAAGAGTATCATCAACCAGAGCCTCTACCTGTCGGCTTATGCCGGCGGCGGCCACTACAACGACATGGACATGCTGGAGGTAGGCCGCACGATGTCGGCCGAAGAGGACAAGACCCACTTCGGCATCTGGTGCATAATGTCGTCTCCCCTGCTGATCGGTTGCGACATGACTACTCTCCGCAGCGATGCCTTCGACCTTCTCACCAACCGCGATCTGCTGGCGCTTGACCAGGATCCTCTTGGCCTGCAGGCTTACGTAGCTCAGCATGAAGGTGAGACTTTCGTATTCGTAAAGGACATCGAGAAGCGCTTCAGCACAGTCCGTGCTGTGGCCTTCTACAACCCGACTGACGAGCCCTGCCATATGGGCATCGACCTGAAGGACCTCGACCTGGCTGGCGGAGCTGCTGTCCGCGACCTCTTTGAGCGCAAGGACATCGGCAGCGTCACCGACCGTCTGGAAGCTGACGTTCCGGCCCACGGCACACGCATCTACCGTCTCGACGCCAAGCAGCGTCTGGAACGCGTGCGTTACGAAGCCGAGACCGCATGGCTCAGCGACTATCAGGAGCTCTACAACAACCAGGCTTTCAGGACTGCGACCTACACAGTCGTGCCTGAGTGCTCCGGTGGAGTTGCCGTCACCCAGCTTGGATACAAGCCCACCAACGACATCCAGTGGCGCGACGTCTACAGCCCGAAGGGCGGCGATTACACCCTCACCCTCCGCTGCCGTGCCACCGATCCCCGCTCGATGCTCTACCTGTCCGTCAATCCCGACAGAGCCGTATCAGTCCGAGTTCCCCAGGCAGAAGGCTGGCAGGACATAACTCTCACAGTACATCTGGAGCCCGGCATCAACACTGTCCGCATCGTCAACGATCGCGGAGCCATCCCGGACATCGACTACATGGACCTCGTCCCCGCAGCCTAGACGTCAGTACAAACTCGCTGCTTCGACTCCAGCGCACTCACAAACCAAAAGAGGTGGCCCCGCAAGGTCACCTCTTTTATTTTGCCATATTGAGATAATTAGCGCTTCTCCTCTTTCAGGGTGAGGGCCATGAAGAGGATGGAGAGCAGGCAGGCGGCGACGAGGAGGACGAAGGTCCAGCTCCAGCCGGCGTTCTGGGCGACCAGGCCGATTACTGTGTTGGCCAGCAGGAAGGTGCCGAAGAAATAGCCGAAGAAGCCTGTGAGGCCTGCTGCGGTGCCGGCGGCGTTCTTCGGGGCGAGGTCGAGGGCCTGGACTCCGATGAGCATCACGGGGCCGTAGATGAAGAAGCCGATGCCGATGAGGCAGATTATCACGACGGTCAGATTGTCGATGAAAGCCCAGTAGAGCAGCACGAACACCATCACCAGCGACATGAAGAGGAT
Organism: Bacteroidales bacterium; assembly: GCA_017551785.1. Lineage (GTDB taxonomy): Bacteria > Bacteroidota > Bacteroidia > Bacteroidales > UBA932 > Equibacterium. The sequence continues at coordinate 3,700 of JAFZKU010000030.1, forward strand.
GGTCGGCAGCGCACGCTTGCCGTGGAAGAGCTTGTCGGACAGCCAGCCGCAGAGCAGCGTGCCGGGGATGGCGG
>JAFZKU010000213.1 GCA_017551785.1 Bacteroidales bacterium
AAATGGTTCCTGGACTGGGCAACCAGGAAGGGCTACAATACCACCACCGACTACCAGCGCTTCCATCCCAAGTTCAAGACTACGGACAAAACCATCGTCTTCCTGGACTGGAAAGAACTGATGCGCCTGTACAACTACAAGGTTCCCAAGACCGGCACCAAGGTCAAGTTGAAGACCTATGAGGGCGAGGAGTACGAAAAGACGGTTTCCCTTTCCGGCTGCCTGGATCGGGTGAAGGACATGTTCTGCTTCTGCTGCTTCACCTCTCTCCGCTATTCCGATATGCGCAACCTCAAGCGCTCCGACATTGTCGATGGCGTCATCAACGTGACCACGGTTAAAACCCACGACAAGATTGCCATCGAACTCAACAAATACTCCAAAGCCATCCTGGAGAAATACAAAGACCAAGTCTTCCCCGGCGGCACTATCCTTCCCGTCATCAGCAACCAGAAGATGAACGACTACCTGAAGGAGTTGGCCGAGCTGGCTGGCATCAATGCCCCCGTTACCCAGATCTATTACAAAAACGGCGAGCGCATTGAAGAGACTCAGCCCAAATACTCAGTCCTTGGCACCCACGCCGGCCGCCGCACCTTCATATGCAACGCCCTCTCCATGGGCATCCCCGCCGACATCGTCATGAAATGGACCGGCCACTCCGACTACACCGCCATGAAGCCCTACATCGACATTGCCCAGGCCGAGAAGAGCAAGGCCATGGCGAAGTTCAACAAGCGCAAGTGACTATTCTTGATTTGTGATTAGCTTCTGAGTTTCTTCGCACGTATTAGCGATTGTTTGAAGATCACTTTTTGAGCGCTCCAATGTATTAATCATTTGAGTGGCAGCATTATTAATCCTCTGATACTGCTCCAATGCCCTTTCGCATAGTGATATGGCTCTGTCTATCAAAGGGGCAGATTCTTCATCTTCAGGGTTCGATATTTCAATGTTCAAAGAGACGCGAAGATTGTCAATAGCCTTCCAATAACTCATAAAGTCGCTTTCTCCACCTTCTCCGGTTTTGTTGTTATCTCTGAGAAGTTGAACAAATCTTTGAACACACTCCTTCTTATTGTGTCCTAACCACCCGTAAGACATGGCCATACTTTGAATAGCAGTTATTGACTCTCCAATTATTGTAAGTTTGTCATGTATTTCATTTGTTAGCCCATCGCACATATTGTTGATTAAATCAACAGCTGACGACATATAATCAGAGATGCTATAATACTTATTTAGGGCAAGAGTTGGATTCTGGACAGATGTGCCCAACAGGGCTAAGAGCAAATCCTCTCTATCACTTTCACTCATCCTTCGATAGAGATCAGAGGGTGCTCTTTCCAAGCGAAAAGTTCTAAAAGGATTATCAGAAAGCTTTTGCTTGAATTCTTCAATTTTGGCAATGCGAGAACCAATATCATTTCGGGCCATAGTTATATCAGACAACATCAATTTAATGCGGGTCTTGAACAACTCGGAGTCCTTTTCTTTCTCGGCTATCTTATCTGCTTCGTATTGAGATGAGAGTAAATCGTTTGCCTTCTTTTGCATCAGGAAGGCAAGAAATGTGACTACTACCCCTGCAATGGCAATGAATGGCCCCATTGTTCCAGCAATAGTATCTCCTATCTGTCCCGTCTCTGTAAAATCTATCATGCCAGGGCGAGTAAAGATTATTGGCGCGAATAGTGCAAACAAGATGATTACACCCGTCATAACATACCAGCCCACATAAGATTGTTTTGGCTTCTTCATATGATTGATCTCTTTTTTACAAAGGTACATCTTTTTATTCATCCCAAGAAGCCGAGTAACCTTTCATCATTTGACACTTTGACACGAATGTTGAACTTATACGAACTGCATTATACCAAATGTCATAATGTTGCACATTCAATTTGACAGAATTGCCGAATTCTGTCAAGTTAGGGGTGCAATATAGTGTAATATGAGGACATAGGATTTCATACCCTTTCAACATTGTGACAAACTGTAAAATCGGCTTTCTGCGCTATTGCAGGGCCGATTTTTCCTTTCCATATTTGCCTTAGATTAATCTGCGTAACACGCACAACCGGTTGTGTTTTCATTAACTAAATTGTGATTCGCACCATGATTATCGAAGACACGACACCCATCGCAGCCCTTACGGTTGCAGACCTCAAAGCACTGCTGAAGGACTATGCCCGGGAGCAGAAGAGCGCCACCATTCCGCCTGTCACATCAACAGGCAAACGCTACGTCTATGGGCTCAAAGGAATCCAGGACCTCTTCGGCGTCTGCCACCTTACCGCACAGCGCTACAAGGATGGCTTCCTCGCACCCGCCTGCATGCAGAACGGAAGAAAGATTGTGGTCGATGTAGATATGGCCATGCAACTCTTCAAAGAGCGGGAGGGCGAGCTATGATCACCCGCGACACCATCCTTGCCAAGACCCACTACGGCACCGGCATCTACTCCTACATCCTTCGCCAGTTCTACCCCAGCGAGACCGTAATAAAAATCTCCGGACGGGATTGCGGCATTTGCCGCAACCCCTACGCCGGGGGCGCCACCACCCTCCACATCTGGCACGAGAAGATCTACCCGGACCAGAAACTCTCCCCGGAAATCTCCCGCCACAAAGACCAGTTCGACTCCATTCCGCCCGGCGACTGCTTCGACTTCGCCCAGCTCTACTGGAAGAAAGTCGGCCAGGAACTCCTCCTCGCCATCAACGAAGACCTGCACCTCCACCTGGAGGACGGCTACTGCCCCTACGGCCCCAAGGACATCCAGACCGCCGCAGCCCGCGACGCCAGACTCGTCCGATTCTCCTTCTTCAAGGCTCCGGTCACCAACACCGTCCCGCACAAGCCCATTACCCTTGTCGATGCCTTCAACTACATCCGCGGCGACTATGCCCGCAAGGAGACCACCGAGCTCCGCAGCTTCACGGACCTCAAGCGTGCCCGTCTCTATAAGCGCACCCACTTCCACTACTGCACCTTCAGCGGAACCTTCTCTTCCCGGGCCGACAGCGCCCTCATCGAGCACTCCGGCCTCCTCTGCGTGGATTTCGACCACATCCAGGAGTGGCAGGTCCTCCACGACGCCCTCCTGAGTGACGAATACTTCGCCACCCAGCTCCTCTTCCGCAGCCCATCCGGCGACGGCATCAAATGGATTATCCCCGTCAACCTGGCCGAAATGCCCCACGAGGACTACTTCCACGCCGTCTCCGCCTACTGCCAGGCCACCTACGGCTACGAGCCCGACAGGAACTGCAAGGACGTCTCCCGCGCCTGCTTCCTGCCCTTCGACCCCGACGTTTACATCAACCCTGAACTCCTTCCCAGCCATGAATAAGAAAACCTTCAATCCCAGCGAATGGCTCAATAAGGCCGATAATAACCCCGCCCCCAAACCGGAAATCAAACCTGCTGCCACCGGCATCCAGGCCGATATCGAAACCGTCACCCGCCGCATTGAGGAAGCCGGCAAAGACATCACCGCCGGTTACGCCCCCTGGCGAGACCTCGGCTTCGCCCTTGCCGATGCCCTGGGCGAGGACGGCCGTTCCTACTACCACCGCCTCAGCCGCTTCAACAAGGACTACAATCAGGCAGAATGCGACAAACAGTACACCGCCTGCCTCAACGCCCACGGCCACGGCATTACCATCAAGACCTTCTTCCAGCTGGCCAAAGACCACGGCATCTGCGTCTCCATTCCCTCCAAACCCTCCAATCCCTCCGTTCCCTCCGGCGCAATATCAGAGGAAAACGCCCATACCATTCCCTCCGCCTCATCCGCAGAGGGAATGGAGGGAACAGAGGAAACGGAGGGACCGACCATCACGGACACCCTGCCGTATCCGCTCCCCGACTTCCTCCAGAAAGTCATCGCCCGCAAGAAATCCACCGAAGACGCCGACCTTCTCCTCCTTGGCGCCCTGGCTGTCATATCGGCCTGCCTTCCCGGCATCAGCGGAGAATACGATGAACTCGTCTTCTACCCTAACTTCTTCCTCTTCGTCACCGGCAACGCATCGGCAGGCAAAGGCCGACTCTCCCTCTGCCGCGCCATTGCAGAGCCCATCCACGAAGCCCTCCGGGAGCAGAACGAGGCCGAGAATGCCGACTACGAAAAGCAACTCGCCGCCTACAACGCCTCCAAAAACAAGCAGAACCTGGACAAACCCAAGGCCCCGCCCCTTCGCATCCTCTTCATTCCCGCCAACTCCAGCGCCACAGCCTTCTACCAGACCCTCAGCGAGAATGACGAGAAAGGCTTGATGTTCGAGACCGAAGGCGACACCCTTGCCAACACCTTCGCCGCCGACCATGGCCACTATTCCGAAGGCTTCCGTCAGGCATTCCAGCACGAATCCATCTCCTACTCCCGCCGCAAGGACCGGGAATACGTCAATGTCAAACGGCCTCGCCTCTCTGCCGTCCTCTCCGGCACGCCCCGCCAGATCCAGAACCTCATCACAGACACCGAAAATGGCCTATTCAGCCGATTCGTCTTCTACCGCCTTCCCACCCGCATCACCTGGCACAACGTCTTTGCCAAGAGCGGAGACGGCAGCATCAACGAGTACTTCGCCAATCTAGGAGCCGAATTCTTCGACTTCTACACAGAGCTCAAGAATGCTCCGGAAATAGTCTTCTCCTTCACCGAAGAGCAGCAGGACAAGTTCAACGCAGTCTTTGAAGAACTCCAGTATGAAACCGTCCTCCGCTGCAATGTCGATATCGTCTCCTCCGTCCGCCGCCTGGGCCTTGTCACCTTCCGCATCGCCATGATCTTCTCCGCCCTCCGGATGATGGAAGACGGCGTCTTCGAAGAGTTCCTCACCTGCAGGGCCGATGACTACGAAAACGCCCTCCACATCGCCCGCATCCTCCTGGAGCACATCATCGGCGTGTACAACACCCTTCCTCACGTCTCCACTCCCGTCAAAGCCCCTGCCGACGCCCGCACCTTCAGCAAGCAGAAGTTCTGGTCCGACCTCCCGCCCCAGTTCGACACCCAAACCTTCCTCCAGGCCGCCTCCGCCCTTGCCATCGCCCCCAAGACCGCCGAGAAATACATCACCGCCTGGTGCAAGGCTGGGCAGCTTATCCGCGTGGCGCAGGGGAAGTATAGCAAAAACTCTTGAAACACCTTGACGTTTGACCAGAAAGATTGCTAACTTTGTCAGACCAACTAATATGCATTGCCATGAGCAAGACCTTCAACATATACTGTGACGAGAGCTGTCACATACAACATGATCACAAGCGTTTTATGTTTCTCGGTTCCGTCAGCTGCGCCTATCCCCAAGTGAAAAGACATACCGAGCGCATAGATGAGTTGAAACGGAAACACAATTTTTATGCGGAAATCAAGTGGTCCAACGTATCTATATCCAAAGTCAAGTTCTATCTTGATCTTGTAGATTATTTCTTCGATACCGACTTGCGCTTTAGAGCGATAGGTATTGAAAAAGAACAGGTTCATTGTGAGGATTTCGGCTATTCCTATGATGATTTCTACTATAGGATGTATTATCAGTTGCTCAATTACAGGATTGACACGCTGAACCACTACAATGTCTATCTTGATATCAAAGACACACTCAGCGCTATAAAGGTCAGGCGACTGAAAGACATACTGAATGTCAAATTCGGCGTTTTCCGCAATGTTCAGAGTATTCGCTCCGAAGAGAGTCTGCTTCTTCAGTTGGCCGATTTCCTGATGGGGGCCATCTCCTATAATGCTAATGATGAATTGAAGCAGAACCCAGCCAAAGTACAAATAATCGAGAAAATAAAGAGACACGCCAATCTCCCGGATCTCGATAAAACCAACTATTCGTCCAAATTAAACATCTTTTTTATAGACCTCAAGTAGCCATGCCGATTAATCTGCTGAAAAAATATAATGCTCTTCTGGATCTGGCTGCATTGAATGAGGCTCAGAGGATGAAATCACTTCGGGGAGTGTTCGACAGGGATTTCACCAACAATCCTGGTCTTGCTTTTCGGGGCAAGAAGATTAAGCCTACACCTGCAGAAGGCCAGGACTACATGGAACGGCTCTTTACTCACCTTACCACTGTTATCGCAATCATAGACAAAGCCAACCGTCATAGGGAATTCGACATAAAACGATCTCAGCGGCTTCACTGGATTAGATATCACATTGAGGAACATAAGCAGGACAATATGCTCATTTTCAGCGCCGAAGAGCCTGAAGGAATAAGAACTTACATCTACGATGAAGATGAGAGGTATGTCATTGTTATGGAGCCACAAATGAAGACAGGGGACTATTTCCTTCTTTCCGCATATTACGTTGAGGGTAAGGACATCAAGCGTGACAAGATTCGAAAGAAATGGAATAGGCGTTTATCGGTGCTCTATTAAAAAAGCAAAGGGCGCATAGCTTCGAGGCTTGCGTCCTTCGATTTCCTTTCCTCAAATGAGGAATGAACTCACCGCAAATATGGTGACTTTTTCCGGATCTTGCAAGTTTTAGGCGAAAAATCGTACATATCCCCCCCCCTCCTCCCACTCACCACAAGACATACACCCCTGCACTGGTAAACAACAAAAGCGGCCACATCGAGTGACCGCTTTGTGCTATATAAAAGGAGGGCGGACTGCCGTGCGCCGTGGCTTGCGGGGCCGCCCTCCTTGGGTTCGTTGATTCTTGCTATGGTCACGGGGTGTGAGGGGTTACTCCCACATCACGCTGTGACTTTGCCCTTACCGGCTGACCAGTCTGTGCCGTCAGACGGTATTGTGCTTGCAAGAATCTGTGTCATTTGTTCAAAGAACGATGTTTCTGTCAGCGGAATGTTATCACTGCTCCGTCAGCTGGCTGGTAATGTCGGTGCCGTTCAGCGTGACGGAAATGAGACCATACATTTCATCAACGGCTGCACCATTCGTGGTTGTGTATGTGTCGTTCGTTGTATTGAACGTCCACACCATGCTTTCGAAAGTGTAATCGTAGAAACCTGCTCCGATAATGATATTGTCACCGCTCTTTTCTACCTTGTACACGGCTCTTTTGTCACATCCCCAGTAGCTACCGCCCTTGCTGACGGTAAACGTGCCGGACGCAGCATTGTAGACACCCTGAACATAATCACCGGAGTTCTGACCACGCCATTTGAAGTTCACTTTGATTGTGGCGCCGTCAACCAGTGCACCGCAGAGAACTGTTGTCGGGCCAGTTGCCTCTTCGGCCTGTCCTCCTGCGAGTGTCTCGCCGGTGGTCCAGTCGGTGACGGTGACGCTGGAAATCTGGATCAGGTCCTTACCCACGTGGAGGTTGTAGTTGTAGCTCTTGCCGGCCTCCATGGCGGGGATGCCCTTCACGCTGAGGTTGTGGCCGAGGCCGTCGGTGAGGGTGATGAAGTCGGCCGTGGCATTGGCTGCTGCGGGGATGACGAGGGCTGTGAACGAGCAGCCTATGTACCACTCGTCGTCGCCGTTCTGGCGGCCGAAGGGGGTGACGGTGGTCACGCTGCCGGTGGCTGCGCCGTCGGCGATGGCTGCTGCTGCGCTGTTGATGCGGAGGGTAGGCACGTTGTCGCCGTAGCCGTACCACTCGTAGTACTCATTGCCGAAGCCGGTGATGGTGACGATGACGCGGGCCGTCTGGCGCTGCAGTTCGAGGGCGATATCGCTGCCGCCGTCGGGGCGAGAGATGGTCTGCGTGGCGGTCATGTAGTCGGCGGCGTTGATCTTAGCCTCGCTGCTCTGGTCGGTGGGCAGTGTGAAGGCGGTCATCGAGGTGCCTTCGGTCACGGGATAGTAGGCCTGGAACTCCAGTTGGCTGGCGTTCCAGAGCAGGAACTTGTTGGCTACGGTCTCGCGCCATGTCTCGCCGTCGGCCTGCAACTGGTAGATGACGGCATCCTGACCGGTGGCGCTGACGCTGACCTGGTCGCCGGCGTTGAACTGCTTCTGGCTGTCGTCAGAGGCGAGGGCGTTGCTTTTAGTAAGCGCGCCAACAGATAAGGAAATATTAACGGCGTTGCTGGGACGAAAATCTTCTTTCTGGCAGCTTGCAAACAAGCATGCAGTTGCAAGGAGCACAAAGGATAATTTAATGGTTTTCATAATACGTGTCTCTTTGCAAGTTCATTATTCTGTTCCAAGATTGCTGCCGGTACCGCCAGCCCAGGCAGATGCTGAGAAAGCGCTGGGGGCCGAGGTCACAGTGTCGTAGCCCACGGTGAGGGGCAGCGTGTAGAGCTTGCCCTGCTCGAGGGTGTAGGCCTGGGTGTTGGTCCACGAGAAGGAGCGGGTGCCGACCTTGAACGAGACGGTCAGGGCACCTGCGGCAATCTCCTGCGGCACGACGATACTCTCGTACTTGGCCAGGCTGTGCATGCTGGTCTCCGTACCGGCAGTGAAGTCATACTGGTAGGGCTGCAGGTCGGCTGCCGTAGAGGCGGTGACGCTGACGGTGCCGTAGTTCTCGTTGGCGGTCTGCATGGGCTGGAAGGTGTAGCCCAGGTTGATGCCGCTGATGGTGACGTCGGTAATGTCGGTGGCGTTGTTCAGCTTCGGAGTGTTGTTGTAGAACTCATTGGCCAGGTCGAGCGTCACGTCGAGTTTCGTGAGGCCGTGGTAGAAGTTGATGACCAGCTTGCCGCCCTGCAGCAGCGTCTGCTCCGTCGAGGGGTTGGCGATGGTCTTGGTAGGCATGGTCAGCAGGTCCTGAGCCTTCACTTTGGCCTCGGTGCTCTGGTCGGCAGCCACGGTGATGGCGGCGCCGTTCTGGAACTCAGCATCGGTGAACGTCTTGCCCTTCAGGTAGGCGGCGGTCACGGTGATGGGAGCGGTGTTGTTCTGCCAGAGCATGGGGTCGATGTCGTCGTTGCGCCATACGCCCATGCCATTGTTCTCAATGTTCTTGAAGTAGCTGTAGGTGGCCGACGCGGGGTTGACAATCTTCGCCTGGAACTTCGTGCCATACTCGCCCAGATCATTGTTGGTGATGCTGGCGCGGGTCTGCACCTCGGCAGGAGCGTTGAGGTTGGTGGTGAACAGCATCACGCCGTCCTCGGGGAACTGTGACTGGACGGGCTCGGACACTTCCTTGTTGCAAGCCACGACGGCAAGAAGGGCAGTCGAGGCAAGAAGTAAATGTTTAATGGTCATAACTGTTTTTATTAAGTATTTTATTTATAATTATTTACTATTGGAGAGCCTGTCCTCCGCTAAGGGTGGTTCCTTCGGTCCAGTCGTTGATGCTGACCTCGCCGATTTCAATCTTGTTGCGGCCCACAATGAGGTTCAAAATAGTATATTTCCCGGCCTCAAGAGCAATGTCTTCAGTATGCGTATAGACATAGGCCTGACCGGCGATGGTGATGGTGACACTGCGGAAACCCTGCTGCGGAATCATGATGCCGCTGAAACTGCGGGCATAGCCTTCGGCAGCTTCTTTGGCAGTAAGGGCCACGGCAGACTGTCCGGCAACAGCGTAAGTTCCGGCAAGATAATCGATGGTGCAACTCCCTGCAGCCGTAGCCTCGCAGGAGGTGATGGCGGGCGTCTCATCCCACTGATTCCGGAAGTTCAGGTTTACCAGGAGCTTGGCCATGGCGTGGTCAAAGGTCAGCGAGACGGGGTTCTGGGTGGCCTTGAGCCCGGCAAGGTTGCGGGCGACCAAGAGGTCGGATGCCACATAATCCGTGTTGTCCACCGTGAAGGGGTCCGCCTTGAAATCGGACACGGTTCTGGTGGGATAGAGTCCGATGAAGTAGTGGGGCGTCACCATGTCGGCCCATTTCATCTGCACGGCCGGAGTCCACGACCCGTCGCCCTGCAGGGTGTTCACTACGCCATCTACCACCTTCTCATCGGCCACCACGGCGTCGCTGCCGGTCCAGGCGTAAAGGGAAATGGCATCGCCTGTTTCAAAAAAGGAAGAATTGCCGCTGACGGCCACTTTTGTCTGGGCAATCGACGCCTGCACGGTAATGTACTTGGCATCGGCGCCGCTGTCTTTTCCTGTCTCTTTGTTGCATGCTGCTACCATGAGCAGGGCTGCCGCAGACAGGATTGCAAGTTGTACTGTCTTTGTCATATCGTTTGGTATTTAATTATTCGAAGGGTTCAGGATTTCTCCGCTGTATGCCCAGCCGTCCTCCCAGTCGCTGATGGCGGTGGAGGTAATGTACATATAAGGCGAGAGCTTGTCATAATCAAGTTCCAGGGTGTATTTTTTGCCGTTTTCCATCCTGGGGGCTTCTCCCACATAGTCCACCTCCAAACCGGCGCTGGTCTTGATATGGAACAGGATGACGGTTTTGTCCAGGCTGGAAACCGTGGGGAATACCTTGAACTCGTTGATGGCCGATGCGGCATTGGCAGCGTTCAGCTGCTCAAAAACAATATCATCGCCCGCTTCCTCCGAAGGAAGGCCCCAGTGGCCGGCGGAACGCTCCTGAGTCAAAGTCACGTAGTGCGCGGCGTTCTGGACAGTCACGTCAATCGTCGAGTTCTCGGGAACATTGTTAATCTTGAGGGTAAAGAGGGCCATTAGGCGGTCAAGGTCCAGATGGACGGTTGCCATCTGATTCTCTTCCACCTTAACGTGTGCAATGCCATTCCATGCTTGAGCCGGGTTGGACGACACATTCTTGAGCCTGGCATAGGTAGCCGGCAGGGTGTGCGAGGCCTTGGTGGGAACTGTTTCCGAGAGCTCAAACCCGTTGGCCGCATTCATGTTTGCGGCAACAAGGACGTCATATTCTCCAACCGGAAGGGGAATCATCCACTCGCTGGCTTCCGCGGGAGAGGCAAATTCGTGTGTCTCCAGCACACCGTTTGCGCCGGTTACCGTGAATCTGATATGCGAGATTTCACTCATGATATCGGCAATGTCCTCCCAGGAGAGGTCGTTGCCAAGATAACCCAGTCCGTCCGGAGTAGGATACTTGTCCGTTTGTTCGTCCTGAGGCATATCCACCTCAAAATGCGTTTTGTGCGTGCAGGCGCCCAGTGTGAGCGCTGCTGCAGCCATTAAAAGTATGTAGGTCTGTTTCATGGCGCGTTTACTTTTCTACAACTACTATTTCCACACGACGGGCATCCCTGTTCCAGTTGGCGTTACGGTCTACACCCTTGCCCACAACAGGGTTAATACGGGCTGCGTCAATGCCCTTCTCCAACAGATAGGCCTTCACTTTCTCCACTCGCTTGTCGGTCAAGAGCAGGTTGTAGGAGTCTTCACCGGTCTTGGAAGCGTAGCCGTACAGGGCAACCACCGTGTTGGGGTATTGTTCCAGGATACGGACTGCCTCGTCCAGCTTTGCGGTCTCCGCACCCAACTTGATGCTGTTGTCGGCAAAGTAAATGCTCTCAAAGGTGCCGTGATAGTACTTGGCGGCTTCTGCTGCTGCGGCAGCCTCAGCGGCTTCGCGCTCGGCCTTTTCGCGCGCTGCCTGTTCTGCAGCAATGCGGTCACGTTCGGCCTGCTCTGCGGCAAGGCGGTCACGTTCGGCCTGCTGTGCAGCAAGGCGATCCCGTTCAGCTTGCTCTGCAGCCAGCCTGGCGGCTTCCTGGGCGGCAAGACGCTCTGCTTCGGCATGCTTCTTCCTGCTGTTGCCGAAGGTATAAGTCACTTTTATCCCGGCATCCCAGATCAGGTTGGTCTGGTGATAGTTATTGGGAATCCGGTCAAAGCGCTCTCCGGTAAGGGCGGTAATGCCGCCGTAAATTCCGGCTTTCCAGTTGGGCGTGATGGCATAGCCTGCGCCAATCTGGCCGCCGAGGCCCAAGTGCCAGTTGGCATCCTGCGTTTCCTCATGATGTCCTTGCCCATTGGAAAGGTTGCCTTTCCAGGTGGACTTGGTGTTCACAAGGGAAATTTGGGGCGAGAGATCCAGTGACCAGCGCTCGTTGCTTTTTATGAACGAGAGCATGTTGAAGTTTCCCTGAACGGCGAATTTGAACCAGCGGGTGGCTACTTCCAGGTCATCGAAATACCAGCCGTCTTTGTCCAGGATCTGGGTGGCTTTCCATACGCCGTCGGTTGACAGCCAATAGGGGCAGCAGTCCAGATTGAACTGGCTCTGACCGCCATATTGGAAGCCGGCTTCCAGGGAGATGAGGCGGTTGAACTTATAACCGCCGAACAGGCCGCCCTGCAAGCCCCAGCTGCGGATACCGTCCTCCGTGATACTGTAGAAGGTGCACTGCCCGAAGGATGTGCCGCCTCCTGCACCTATATACCAGGGGTTCTCCACGGGAGCCAATGCCCCGGCAGCGGATTCCTGCCCCCAGGCTACGGATGACAGTCCTAGAAGGGCGGTCATTGTGAAGGTTAGGAATTGGGTTGTTCTCTTCATACGAACTATGATTATTTATTGTTTGCGTTATCCTTTCAAAAGAGCAAATATACCCCCCCCCCGACCCATTTTTCCAATAGGTCAGTAGGTCTCAGAATGCAAGATTTGCAAATTCTGAAACTATTTTTGTAAATTCTGAAAGTGTGTGGCGAAAAAAACTACTTCTCCCTGCTGTGCATCCACGCCGTCACAGTGGTTCCCATGTTCTGCTTAAACGTGGCAATGAAAGTGCTGTAGCTACGGTAGCCGCTCTCGGAGGCAAGCTGCTGGGCTGTGAAGTCACGCCCGTCGGCCACCGCCTTCTCGAACAGGCGGACAAAGTGACGGATGCGAAGTCCGTTGATGTAAGCGTTGTAGGTGATGCCCTGCTGAGCGAAGTGCTGGCTCAGATAAGTCCTGTTTGTGCCGATGGCACCTGCCAGCTGCGCCAGCGTAAGGTCGTTCTGCAAGTAAAGCTGCTTGCTC
>JAFZKU010000214.1 GCA_017551785.1 Bacteroidales bacterium
AGCAGCGCGTGCTTCCGGGTCTGAAATGCCCACTGCTGCTCATCAGCGACTGTCTCCCAGACTATCAGCGCCAGCATCAGGACAGCTGCGACACAGTCCACCCACCCAAAAGGAGCGTCAGACTTCATTGCCACAAGTGCCGGGAAAGTAGTCATGAGCACCAGCGCATTTTGATATATCGAGATGAAGCCGAGGTCGAACAGAGTCCATTTCCAGCGCTTGCTGAAGCCGCTCCCCGAGCGCACCACAGCCCAGCGATAGTCTTCCACACCCTCCCAGAACTTCAGGCTGTAGGCCCCCTTGCGAGCGAAATTGTAGGTCAGCCGGATGCCCCAGACCGTAGCCAGGACGGCCATCACCACCAGACGTGGACTCATCCCGCCTTTGGCTGCGATAATCCATGTGTACGCTATCGGCAGCAGGCTCCAGAGCTTGTCCATCTGGCTGTTGTTGCCGGTGGCCTCACCTACGATAAAGCAGAATGCCGCACTGCAGCCGGCGATGATAAGGAGAGTTCTCAACGCGTCCATCTGGGCGGCGTCCAGCTTGGGACCCACCGTAAAATACAGAATAGGACATACAATGATGGACAGTCCGAGCAGAACGGCCATCAAGGGGATATTCATTTTTTTCATAGTAAAGAATGTGGTTCAGGTTTTACTTGCTGCCAAGCCAGGTAAGCTTGCGCCAGATGGTCTCCAGAGGGCCGCGCTGATGCTTTTTGGCCCATTGGCGCAGTATGATTATCTGCAGCACCACGATGGCAATTCCGGCCAGGAAGGAGAAGGTCGTGCCGAAGACGTAGTGCATGCCCAGTCCCCAGCCGTAGAAGATGAAACTGCCGAGGAGGGACGACATAAGGTAGTTGGTCAGCGACATGCGGCCGAAGAAACAAATATGTGACAGGCCTTTGCGGAAGCCTTCGAAAGCGTACCAGAGCAGCACGACGCCGGAAACTATCAGAAGCAGCATGGCCAGATTGTACAAAGGATGGATCAGCGAATCGACCTTGCCGAAGAAGACATTGCCGTTGTTCCAATGGCCGAAGATTGAGCCGGCAGCTACAGCCACAGCAGCGACGATGCAGACCACGCGCCAGATCTTGAGGTGATTGCCCTCGTTGTAGAAGAGGCGGTGCCGTCCGAAAAGGATGCCGAGGAAAAACAGGCCGATGGTCTGTGTGACGCGGCCCTTCATAACGAACCAGAGCCATGACGCCTTGAAGCCGTACTGCAGGCTGGCTGCGGCGTGTTCAAAAAAGGTTCCGTCCGCTCCGGTGCGGCCGATCTCCATATAATATTTGCCCATCGCTGAGATGTCAGGCCGCCATCCGCTGAGAAGGCTGTAAATCTCCACAGGCTGGATCAGCAGCAGGATAGTGACAACCCATAGCAGCGGAGTGCAGAGGTAACCCGCAGGTATCATCAGCAGGCCCCAGAGGGCATAGAAAGTGAGGATGTCGCCGTCGTAGAATACCAGATTGATTATGCCGAAGCCCAGCAGCAGAAGCATGCGCCATGCGAAGCGCAGCGAGAAGTCTTTACCCTTCTGGGCCTGGTTGTCCCGCATGATGAAGAAGCTCAGGCCGAACAGCAGTGCGAATATGCCGTACATCTTGCCCGACAGAAGCACCGTGAGGATATTGAAGACAGTGCCGTCACATGCGAGTGACAGTGAGGTTTCGGGCGTGCCGAGGTTGAAATGTTCAACGGAATGGTAGAGGATGATGCCGATTACGGCGATTCCCCTCAGGGCGTCAGCCACTTCGATGCGGCTGTTCTTGAGGCCTTGGGTTTTGTACATATTGCAGGTATTGTCACCGGCAAATATACATTAAAATGAACTGAAGAAGAAATAGAACGCAGCCCAGCGGGTCGGGATGTCCTTGGCGTGGCCTATGGTGCGGTAGTTGGAGTCCTGGACGGTGCCGTCGCTCTTGATGTGGCCGATGGTGCGGTAGTTGGAATCCTGGACGGTGCCGTCGGACTTGATGTGGCCGACGGTGCGGTAGTTGGAGTCCTGCACAGTGCCGTCGTCTTTCAGATGGCCGATGGTGCGGTAGTTGGAGTCCTGGACGGTGCCGTCGCTTTTGATGTGGCCTATGGTGCGGTACGACTTGTCCTGGATGGTGCCGTCAGATTTGATGTTGGCGACCGTCTGGTAGTTGGAATTGGTGATGGTCTGAGCGCGGCCGGGGATGGCGGCGAACAGCAGGCTGGCGAGCAGCAGAAGTTTAAAGAGTCGTGACATGACCGTCTGAATATCAAGTTTCTTACCAAAGTTAATCATTTTTGTGACAAAGGGAGTATCTTAGTGTCCGGAATCACAAGCCATTTGAAAGATGGGAAAGAAGAAGAAACACGACCTTGCGGCCAGACGCCGCGCTTTCAGGATCTGGCAGAAGCTGGGATACTTTCCATGGAGGAAAGCTGCCAAGACCCGCAGCAAGGGTTCCGGAGGTTTCTATAAGGGCGCTTTCGACTCGATCCCTTTTATGAACGAAGACGGCAAGCGTACATTTTCACACCTGCTGCTGCGACCCGGCTATATGATTCGTGATTACATCGGGGGCAAGCATGACAACTATCTCGCTCCCCTTGCCTCACTGATCATTTTCTACGCATTCTTCGCTTTGGTTTCTGCCATCATGCAGCCTATCCAGCAAGAGAAGTCGGAGCCAGCTATCTTGAAGATGTCGTATGACACGGATGAGGAGCTTGGATCAGGCATTATCCGCAATACGATCGATATCGTCAAACGCGGTTATCTGTTCCTTTTTCTGGACCAGTACCCTGATGAGGTGGACACGCGTGCGGAAGCGGCAGTCGCCGCCCTTGAAGGGAAGCTCAGGAGCCAGGGCATCCCTCTGTTCCTCGGCAAGTTCATTTTCCTATGGCTGGCGATGGCTCTGGCCCTTCGGAAATACAAGATCGGGATGTCCGCAGCCGCTGCAGGTTCGGCGTATATCCTATGTCAGTTCAGTTTCTTCATGCTGTTCGCCTTGCTGTTGTCACTTGGAGAAAACACCACGATCGGCGTAGGCCTCATGGCTATACTGATGACTATCGATTACTATCAGTGGTTAGGTGTCAGCGGCGGCAAGGCTTTCCGCCTGACTTTTAAAACAGGCGTGTTTTATCTGGGGCTGTTCATCCTTTTCCTGCTGCTTATAAGCGCGGTGATTGTGCTGATAGCATGGATTAAAGCTTGATTTGATATATTTTAAACTGAAATAATATGAAAGCTAACACTTTTCTGGCCCTTATGACCGGCTTGGCTGCCGGAGTCGTGCTGGGCATCATGATAGCTCCTGGCAACGGCGAGGAGAACCGCAAGGAGTTCCGCCGTAAGGTGGATGAATTCCTCGACAAGCACTGCAGCGCCAAGGCTGATTGCAGTAGCAGCGCCGATGACGGCGATGCTGCCGCTGAAGAGCCCTCAAAGGGAAAGGAGGCCCCTGCGTATGAGTGATTCCAATTTCGCACGTCCGGCAGAGAATCTGGCCAGCGACGCCCGCAACTATGTCGGTGCTCAGTGGGACAATGTCAAACTGCGCTCAGTTAAAGCCTTGTCTGCCGGCACCGGGAAGATATTCTGGGTCGTACTCGTGTTTATACTGGTAGCAGTGCTGGTGCTTACACTGTCCTTCGCCTTCGTGCTGTGGATCGGTGAAGCTCTCGGCAGCTATGCCGCCGGCGCATTCATAGTTTCCGGCGCCCTTCTGCTGATCCTGGTTGTCGTATTCCTGCTTCGCAAAGTACTGTTCCGGAACACCCTCGTTTCGTCCTTCGTGAAGTCATTCTTCCCGCATGGCAATGAGGTCGCCCGCAACCAGAATGATCTCGAGAAGGCAATCCTGCGCAACGAAGTCGCTCTGACCCGCGAGGAGTGCCGCATCAACCAGAGCTTCGGCGAAGCCAAATCGTTCTACACCAGCCCCGCCTCCTACATGGATGGCGCCACCTCCATCGTAAGCCATATAGTTTCCCTCTTCGAGAAAAAGAAAGAAGAGAAGGAAGAGAAGAAGGCCGCAAAGGAGCAGGAACAGGCCACTAAAGCAGAGGCAAAGGCAGCCGAAAAGGCTCAGGAGCAGGCCGAGAAAGCCGGCGCCCGACATTCAGCCAATGCTGAAGGCCAAGACTCCGCCAAAGCTGAGCATTCCGCAAAAGCTGCAGCGAAAGATGCCTCTAAAGCAGACGTTCAGGAGAAAAAGTCATCCAGATCCAGGAAAACTCCCAAGAAAGAAGCAGAAGAGTAGCTGTTTCAGGGCGGGGGTGCGGTTATAGGTCCAAAAAATCGCAGTATAACTGCAATTTCGGCCTTATTTGCTGTTATGGGTCCAAGAAATTGCAGCATAACCGCACCCCAAACGACCTTTATCATAAACTATCCAACAGACGAGCTGCCTTAGCATAAGTAATTCCACATACACGTGCAATCTGATTTGCATCTGAGCTGAAACGAAAACGGATCTGCCGTGCAAATTCCGATTGTTCTGTTTCAGTCAAATACTCGAACGAATCTTTTTGGAACAAACTTCTGCACAATTCAGGAAGAATGTTCAGAATGGTCTGGTCGCGGAACGACGGAAGATTATCTTCCACAGCCTCAATCTTCTTTTTTGCTTTCGAAGAAGTGATTAGATAATAGTTCATACGTCTGGGTGTTCTAAACATTGTCTCAACCATCTCTTTATTGACGTATGAGCGTGGATCAATATATCCATCTTCCAAAACCCGCCAATTCAAAGGCAAGTCTTCATTATTACTATGCAATATGCGTTGTCTAGCTCTCGCAGACATCTCTTCCAAACATTTCCCTGACGGTTTTGTCTGCGTAAAAAACAGATTTCCAGTTCCCCACTGATACTGACTAGGATGCGCGCATATATTTGCAGCTACGCAATTCATTTGGACGTATGCAATCACTCTCTCCCAGGAATCGTACTCATATTCAACTAATTTCACGTCAACATCATTCCTTCTCAGGAATGCTTTGACACCATATTTATTTCCATAATATCTGGAATACCGGCCTTTGAACATTTCGGCAAACCGACGCACGTCTTCATTGGTACCTAATAACACAAAATGCACATGATTTGACATCAAGATAAAAGCAAGGACGTCAACATCCGGACAGCACGCAGCCTGAATGGCCACATAATTCATTGCTACCTTAAAATCATCTTCGTCACGGAACCACAGGCAGCTTTCAAGATGTTCA
>JAFZKU010000215.1 GCA_017551785.1 Bacteroidales bacterium
GGACAGATTCTTCACTTCGCTACGCTCCGTTCAGAATGACATAAACAGAAAGACCTTGTCGCTGCGGCGAAGCTTCTGCGGCACGGGGATAGAGCAGAGCTCTCCCTTCACGGTCTTCTCCACGGGCTTCAAATCAACCCTTATTTCCGGGACGACACCCTCATAAACTCCGGTGGTCGGCCCGGAAATTACTATTGTATCCCCCACCGAAATGCTGCCGGTCTCCATCAGAATCTCCGCCACTCCGATTTTCTCGAAGTAGTTGGTGATCTTGCCGACGTATGTCTTGCGGCGGGTGGCGCGGTTGCCATAGACTTCGCTCCACTGCCCCATCTTCGCCCCGAGGTAGTAGCCGTCCCAGAAGCCGCGGTTGAAAACGGTCTCCAGCCTTGCCTTCAGCCCAGCTGCGAACTCAGGGGTGTAGCTGCCGGCCAGCACCGCATCAGCAGCCTCGCGGTAGGCCTGCGTCACAGTCTTCACATATTCTGACGAACGAGCCCGGCCCTCTATCTTGAACACCGTCACTCCGGCGTCTATGATGCGGTCCATGAATTCTATGGTGCAGAGGTCGCGGGGTGACATTATGTACTTGTTGTCCACCACCAGCTGGCTGCCCGTCTCCAGATCGGTGACTTCGTAGCCGCGCCGGCACACCTGATAGCAGCTGCCGCGGTTGGCCGATGCGTTGTATTCGTGGAGCGAGAGGTAGCATTTGCCGGAAACCGCCATGCACAGCGCACCGTGGCAGAACAGCTCGATGCGCACCGGCTTGCCGCTCGGGCCGCAGATGTGCTCCTCGTCAATTATGCGTTTTATCTCCTTCACCTGAAAGAGTGTCAGCTCGCGGGCCAGCACCACCACGTCGGCGAACTGGGCGTAGAAGCGAAGGCTCTCGCTGTTCGATATGCTGAGCTGGGTGGAGATGTGCACCTCCAGGCCGAGGCTGCGGGCATACGCTATGGCTGCCATGTCCGACACTATCACTGCGTCAATCCCCGCTTCAGCGGCCAGACGCAGCGCCTGCCTCATGTCTTCAAGGTCTTCGTTGTAAAGTGTGATGTTTAGGGTGAGGTAGCTGCGCACTCCGTTCTCACGGCAGATGCGGCACACCTCCTTAAGGTCTTCAGCTGCGAAGTTGTTGGCCGAGTGGGAACGCATGTTCAGCCGGCCGATGCCGAAATATACTGAGTTCGCACCGCCCTGGATGGCGGCGTGCAGGCACTCGAAATTGCCCGCAGGGGCCATTATCTCCAACTGCGCGGCTTCCATCTTCCTAGTATTTTCTGTAGACCAGGCCTCTTGCGAATTCGGTGAGGCTGGCCAGACGGTCTTCGTCCAGGCCGAGGCCGTCCAGGGCCGCGAGGGAGCTGTCATAGTATTTGCTGATGGCCTCGATGGCCCGTGAATCCACGTCGTGCTTCTTATAGAGCGCCTGCATGGCCGCAACCTTGCCCGGCATATCGTCGGTCTGCGCCAGCAACGCCTCCAGACGGAGACGGTCGTCGCCGCTCACAAGCTTCTGGCACTCCACCAGCAGCCAGGTCTTCTTGTTGTTCTCTATGTCTCCTCCCACCTTCTTGCCGAAGATCTGCGGGTCGCCGAAGGTATCGAGGTAGTCGTCAGTGATCTGGAAGGCCAGACCCAGCTCCCAGCCGAACTGATACAGCGCGTCGCAAACCTGCTCGCCAGCTCCGCCGATTATGGCGCCCATCTTGGCTGCGCATGCGATGAGGGCGGCTGTCTTGAGGCCGATCATCTTCAGGTAGTCATCCATTGTAACGACCGGCATGTCCTCGAAGTCCATGTCGTACTGCTGTCCTTCCATCACCAGCACTGCCATGTCGGAGAAAAGCTCCACCAGGCGGCGGAACTCGGGACCTTTGTAGCCCTCCAGGAACTTCAGGGAGAGGATCGACAGGGCGTCGCCGCAGAGGATGGCGCTGTTCTCGCCCCACTTCGCGTGGATGGCGGGCTTGCCGCGGCGCAGCTCGGCGTTGTCCATGATGTCGTCGTGCATCAGCGTGAAAGAGTGGAAAAGCTCCAGCGCCAGCGAAGGCATGATTATGTTGTTGTCGATGTTGTCCTTGAAGAGGCTGTAGGTGGTAAGGCAGAGCCTTGGCCTCAGCCGCTTGCCGCCGATTGCCATCATATACTCCAGCGGCTCGTAGAGAGTCGCGGGTTCCTGTTTGAATTCGATGGCGCAGATTGCCTTGCGCACTATGTCTTCTATGTCTTTCTGGCTGTACATGGATTGCTGTTGATTAAGATTCAAATATAGCAATTTCCCGCGAAAACCTTATATTTGTTTTTCGTATGAAACAAGGCACAGCGACCGTAGTGAAGCACACCGGCAGCCATTATCTGCTGAGCGAACTGCCCGCGTGGGATCTCTTTCCCGCCGTGGTGAGGGGCCGCATCCGCCTCAAGGAGTCCAGCAACACCAACCCCATCGCCGTGGGTGATGTGGTCGATTACAGCGTCGACGAGGCGGCCGCCGGGGCTGAAGGGGCTGACGTCATGGCCACCATCGATGCCATCCATCCGCGCCGCAATTACATCATCCGCCGCTCCACCAATCTTTCCCGCGAAGCGCACATCATCGCTGCTAATCTCGACTGCGTCTGGCTCATAGTCACCATGCAGTTCCCGGAGGTCAAGCTGCCGTTCGTCGACCGCTTCCTGGTCACCTGCGAGGCCTATGGCGTGCCCGTCAATATAGTGGTGAACAAGCGGGACATCGACGATGAATATTCGATGGCGCTGCTGAAGGTGTTCAAGGAGATTTATGCCGACCAGGCGGGCTATAACGTGCTGGAGGTTTCGGCCATCACCGGGGAGAACATCGACACTGTCCGGGAGGCCTGCAAGGGTCGCATCAATATGTTTTCCGGTGTGTCCGGCGTCGGCAAGTCGTCGCTCATCAAGGCTATCGATCCGAAGCTGGAGGGCATCCGCGTCGGGGAGATTTCGCTGGCGCACCTGCAGGGCAAGCACACCACCACTTTCTATGAGATGCACCCCATCTCCACCGGCGGCTTCATCATCGACACGCCCGGCATCCGCAGCTTCGGCCTCATCGATTTCAAGAAGGAGGAGCTGAGCACTTATTTCCCCGAGATGCTGGCCGTCATGGACGATTGCCGCTTCATGCCCTGCACTCACACTCACGAGCCCGGCTGCGCCGTGAAGGCCGCCGTCGAAGATGGCCGCATCGCCCCCGAGCGCTACAATTCCTATCTCGGCATGCTCGAAGACCAGACGAAGTATCGCTAGGCACCAGAAACTTTAGGCTCGGAAGATGCCGAAGACGGAGCTGCCGGAGCCGGACATGGAGGCGTAGAGGGCGCCGCGGTCGTAGAAGGCTTGCTTGGCGGCAGCGATTTCAGGATGCGCCGGCAGGATGTGCCGCTCGAAGTCATTGACGAGCGTCCCGCGCCACTGCTCGACGGGGCGGGCGAGGATTTCATCGATGGGCACGGCGGGAATTGCGGGGGTGACGCCTCGATAGGCTTCGGCGGTGCTGACATGCACGGGCGGCACTACGACCTCGATGCGGTAGCCGTCCAGGCAGAGGGTGCAGTCGCGAAGGATCTCGCCGCGGCCGGAAGCCAGCATCGGGCGGTTGTAGATGAAGAACGCGCAGTCGCTGCCGAGCGTGGCGGCATCCGCGGCAAGGGTCTCGTCGCTGAGCCCCAGCCCGCACAGATCGTTCAGCAGGCGCAGGGTGAAGGCTGCATCGGAAGAGCCGCCGCCGAGGCCGGAACCGGACGGGATGTTCTTGTAGAGATGTATATGCACGGGCGGCACACCATACTTGTCAGTCATCAGCCGCCAGGCCTTGAAGCAAAGATTCTTCTCAGGCTCGCAGCCGGTCAGCAGCCCGTACTCCGTCAGCGTAGTCTTCGCCGGACTTGTTCCCGGACCTGCATTCTGCCCGGGCCCGTCGGCGAACACCACCTCCAGCACGTCGCTCAGACCCTTGTAGGGCACAAAGACCGTACTGATATCATGGTAGCCGTCGTCGCGCCGCCGCAGAACGTTCAGCCCCAGATTAATCTTCGCATTCGGAAATACTACCATCTCGCGCGTGATTTACATTCTTCTGATTATCAATCTTTTATCCAAACATCTACCCCCGATTTCGAGGGGTAGGACTTTGTCGAAATTGCTCATATCCAGCGCATTACAAAACACGCCCCAGGACAGACCATAATTATCCGCACTTAGAATATCCGCAGTCCTGGCACACCAGACATCCCTCCTGGTAGACGAGATTATTGCCGCCGCACATCGGGCACTTCTTGCCGCTCTCGTCGCGGGTGCCGTCCGGGATGTACTTCTTCAGCGCGCGCTCCACACCGTTCTTCCAGGTATTGATGCTCTCGCTGTCAAGCTCCAGCCCATGCACCAGATTCAGTACATCCACCACCGGCATGCCGTTGCGCAGCACCCCGGAGATCAGCTTGGCGTAGTTCCAGTACTCCTTGTTGAACATGTGCGAGATGCCGCCCACCACATTCGGGTAGCCGTAGGTGTCCACGTAGTGGAAATCGTAGCGGCTGCGGCCAGTGGCAGGATTCTTCTCCTTCACAATCCAGCCATGCTCTATAGACTGCGGCACGGTTCGCGTCTCCTCGTCGAGGATACCGGTGAAGATCTCGTAGGGCTGCCCGTTGAACATACCCACGAAGGCAATCCACTGCTCCTTGCCGTTGCGGAAGCGCACCACGTCAGCCTCCAGACTTACCGGGCGCTTGCGCGGCCTGGCAGCAGCCTCTTCCTTCTTCTTCACATTGACCAGGACATCATTGCGGGAACCCTCGCGGTAGACCGTCATGCCCTTGCAGCCGCATTCCCATGCCGTGCGGTACACTTCGCTCACCACTTCTTCGGTGATGGACTCCGGCAGATTGACAGTCACGCTGATGGAATGGTCCACCCATTTCTGGATGGCGCCCTGCATGCGCACCTTGGCAACCCAGTCGATGTCCCCTGCGGAAGCCTTGTTGTACGGAGACTTGGCCATCAGCTCATCCAGCTGCTCGAGGTCCATGGCGCGGACGGCCTCCTCGCTGTAGCCGGCCACTGCAGCCCACTCCAGGAACTTGTGATGGAACACGAAATACTCTTCGAAGCAGTCGCCCACCTCGTCGCGGAACGACACCTTCACATTCTTGTCGTTGGGATTGACCTTCTTGCGACGCTTGTAGTAAGCCCTGAAGACAGGCTCGATGCCGGAGGTGGTCTGCGTCATGAGGGAGGTGGTGCCGGTCGGGGCGATGGTGAGCATCGACACGTTGCGGCGGCCTACAGTCCTCATCTTCTCATACAGAGCCGGATCGGCATTCTTGATGCGCAGGATCATGGGATTGTCCTTCTCCCTCTCCGGATCATAGATCGGGAAGGCGCCGCGCTGCTCCGCCATCTCCACTGAAGAGCGGTAGGCCTCGACTGCCAGAGTCTTCTGTACCTTCACTGCGAAATCGATGGCCTCGTCGCTGCCGTAGCGCAGGCCCAGCGCAGCCAGCATGTCACCCTCGGCGGTGATGCCGAGTCCGGTGCGCCGGCCGCCCAGAGATTTCTCGCGGATCTTCCGCCACAGGTCGTACTCAGTCCTCTTGATATTGTCATCCTCGGGGTCCTGCTGGATCTTGGCCATTATGGATTCAATCTTCTCCATCTCCAGATCGAGCAGGTCGTCCATCAGACGCATCGACTTGCGCACGTGCGCCTTGAAAAGGTCGAAGTCGAAATATGCCTCCGGGGTGAACGGCTTGACGACGTATGAATAGAGGTTGATGGCTATCAGGCGGCAGGAATCATAGGGGCAGAGGGGGATTTCGCCGCAGGGATTTGTGCTGACGGTGCGGTAGCCCAGGTCGGCATAGCAGTCGGCCACGGACTCGCGAAGGATGGTGTCCCAGAACAGCACGCCCGGCTCGGCGGCCTTCCAGGCATTGTGGATAATCTTCTTCCACAGCGCCGCAGCGTCGATCTCCTTCTCCACCTGCGGATGTTTCGAATCGATGGGGAACTGCTGGATGTACGGATCGCCGTTCATCGCGGCCCTCATGAATTCATCGTCGACCTTCACTGACACGTTCGCACCCGTCACCTTGCCCTGCTCCATCTTGGCGTCGATGAAACGGCCGGCATCAGGATGCTTGATGGCGATGGTGAGCATCAGCGCACCGCGGCGGCCGTCCTGCGCCACCTCCCTGGTGGAGTTGGAATACCTTTCCATGAACGGCACCACGCCGGTGGACGTCAGCGCGCTGTTCAGCACCGGAGTGCCGGTGGGGCGCAGATGCGACAAGTCGTGGCCCACACCGCCGCGGCGCTTCATCAGCTGCACCTGCTCCTCGTCTATCATCAGGATGCCGCCGTAGGAGTCTGCAGGATGGTCGTGGCCGATCACGAAGCAGTTCGACAGCGAGGCAACCTGGTGGCTGTTGCCGATGCCGCTCATAGGGCCACCCTGCGGTATGACGAATTTGAAATCCTTCAGGAGCTCGTAGATCTCCGCCTCGCTCATCGCGTTGGGATAGTTGTCTTCGATGCGCGCGAATTCCGAAGCGATGCGGTGGTGCATCATGTCGGGATTGAGCTCATAAATGTTGCCGGCAGAGTCCTTGAGGGCGTATTTGCTGACCCACACAGATGCGGACAGCTCGTCGCCGCGGAAATATTCTTTCGACGAAGCCAGCGCCTCGTCAAAGTTATAGGTTTTCATGTTCTAGAAAAGGTCGAAAAATGTTCTATGCAAGTTACTCTATCTGTCTATAGAAAGAGCAAAACTCCGCCCCGATTTTGTAAACAAGAAACTAACATCTGAACCCGGGCCAGAGCTTTTCGGCGGTGGCAATGTCGACGATGTCGATGTCGGCGTCGCTGATGAGGCGGGCGGCGGAGAGCGCCATGGCCAGCAGCGGGTCGCCGCAGCAGTGGGCTTTGCCGCCGCGCAGACGGTTGTTGAAGCTGCCGGTGACCTCCATCCGGTCGCCCTCCAGGACTATCTGAGCGCCCAGCTGCCGGAACGCAGCCACGAAATTCCGCAGCCGCTCCAGATCCCAGCCGCTCAGCCGCGATATACCAGTCAACACGCTGGTACCCTCGCTGCGCAAAGCCAGCATCAGCAGCGGGCCGATCAGGTCCGGAGTATCCGCCAGGTCATATTCGAAAGCGAAAGTCACGCTGCGCAGCGCAGAGAAATCTCCCCTGTTGCCGCCGGCCTTCTCGTTCATGTAGTAGCCGATGTCCCCGCCCGAACGGTCGATCACATCGAGGATGGCATTTCCGCCCTGGTCGGTCTCC
>JAFZKU010000216.1 GCA_017551785.1 Bacteroidales bacterium
AGGGTTACATCAAAAACAAAAAGGGTGGCGAGGATCAGTTGCCGAGTTCAGAAATGAACTTGATGCGCACCAGGCGCACTTCCTCCTCTTCGAAGTCGGGTCCAAGCTCTTTCAATGCATCCAGGACGGAATCGCTCTGAGCTTCTTCCTTGAAGTATTCATATATCTCATCCATCTTGTCCTCGTCCAGATTCTGACGGATGTAGTAGTCTATGTTGATGCGGGTGCCTGAGTTCACGATGCTCTCAAGCTCGTCGATAAGCTCGCTCATCTCCATATCCTTTGCCCGGGCAATGTCTTCGAACGGAATCTTGCGGTCGATGCTCTGGATTATGAACACCTTGACTGCAGATTTGTTGGCGGCTGTGCGTACCACGAAGTCGTCGGGACGCAGGATGTCGTTCTCCTCGACATACTTGGCGATGAGGCTGACGAATTCACGACCGAACTTGCGGGCCTTGCCCTCTCCCACACCCTGGCATTTCTTCAGCTCGTCGAGGGTGATGGGATACATGATGGACATATCTTCGAGCGACTGGTCGGAGAAGACTATCCACGCAGGGAGGTTGGCCTTACGGGAAACCGACTTGCGGACATCCTTCAGCATGGCGAGCAGCACGGGGTCGCCGCCTTCACCTGAAGGGATATGCTTGGGACTGATGAGGGCGTCGCTGTCGTCATCATCCTCGCCGTCCACGAAGGTGCGGTCTTCGGTGAGCATTATGGTGTAAGGAGTCTCGTGGAACTTCATACCCTCCGGAGTGACGAAGATCAGGCCGTAGCGCTCGATGTCCTTGTCGAGCAAATGGAGCACGAGCCCCTGGCGGATGACAGCGGCCCAGAACCTCGGGCCTTTCTCCTTTCCTGCACCGAAGAGAGGATGCTTGTGGTGGTTGTATGACTTGATGACGGAGTTCGACACACCTGAAAGGATATCGGCGAGATACTCGGCCTTGAAATTCTCCTTCAGGGAGAGTATCAGATCCATCACCAGACACATCTGCTTCTGACCGTCGAACTGGGTCTTCGGCACCAGACAGTTGTCGCAGGCGCCGCAGTTGCATTCCGTATAGTCTTCACCAAAATAGTTCAGCAGGATCTTGCGGCGGCACTGGTTGGTCTCGGCGTATGACACCACATCCAGCAGCAGCTGCTTGCCGATCTCCTGCTCGGAGATAGGCTTGCCCTGCATGAATTTCTCGAGCTTCTGTATGTCTTTATAGCTGTAGAAAGCAATGCACTTGCCTTCCGCTCCGTCCCTTCCGGCACGGCCAGTCTCCTGGTAATACCCTTCAAGGCTCTTGGGGATGTCGTAGTGGATGACGAAACGCACGTCCGGCTTGTCGATGCCCATGCCGAAGGCGATTGTAGCTACTATCACGTCAATCTCCTCCATCAGGAAGGCGTCCTGGTTGTGCGAACGGGTTGCCGCGTCGAGGCCGGCGTGATAAGGCAGAGCCTTGATGCCGTTCATGTTGAGCAGTTCTGCAAGCTCTTCGACCTTCTTGCGGCTGAGGCAGTAAATGATGCCGCTCTTTCCGGGGTTGTCCTTGATGAACTTGACTATATCTCTCTTGGGATTGGACTTGTCCCTCACCTCGTAATAGAGATTAGGCCTGTTGAAAGAAGACTTGAACACACGAGCGTCCATCATGCCCAGGTTCTTCTGGATGTCGGACTGGACCTTCGGGGTGGCCGTTGCAGTCAGGGCTATTACAGGAGCGCGGCCTATCCTCTCGATTATCTCATGGATGCGGCGGTATTCCGGCCTGAAGTCGTGGCCCCACTCAGAGATACAGTGCGCCTCGTCTATGGCGTAGAAAGAAATCTTGAGCGTCTTCAGGAAGGCAATGTTCTCCTCTTTGGTGAGAGATTCGGGCGCCACGTAGAGCAACTTCGTCAGCCCCTCGGAGAGGTTGTCCTTGACCACCTGGATCTGCGACTTGGAGAGGGATGAATTGAGGAAGTGGGCTATGCCCTCCTTGTTCTGCACGAAACCGCGTATGGCATCGACCTGATTCTTCATCAGAGCGATAAGAGGGGATATGACAATGGCCGTTCCTTCCATGCACAGAGCAGGCAGCTGGTAGCACAACGACTTGCCTCCTCCCGTCGGCATCAGCACAAAAGCATCGCCGCCCGAGATGAGATGCATAATGATCTCTTCCTGGAGGCCTTTGAAAGCGTCGAAGCCGAAAAAGCTCTTGAGCTTGGCGTGCAGATCTGCTGAAGTAATGTTCATCGACAATGACCGATTGTAAACCTAAATGTACTAAAACTCCAGTTCAGTAACAAAAGAATTCGATAAAATTTCATACTTTTGCGTGACAAAAAATCGGCAAATTAATTTTTAAAGAAATGAAATACATCAAATTAATCTCAGCAGCAGCATTGGCAGCTCTTATGCTCACTGCATGCGGTGTTTCTTCACCCAAAGTAGATCCCCAGCCCAAATCAATAACCAAAGCCGACGTTGACAGCGCCAGCTACGCTTTCGGTGTTTATATGGGCCAGATGATCAAGATGAACAATCTCGGCGACATGAACCTCGGACAGATCCTCAAAGGATACAAAGATTATATGAAGGACGCCGACCAGTTCGACCAGTATTTTGTTAATGACAGGATGAACAACTTCATGGGTAAGAGAAGGGAAGCTGTTGGAAAAGAGAACAAAGAGAAAGGCGAAGCTTTCCTCGCAAAGATAGCTAAGGAAGACGGCGTAGTCACCACTGACAGCGGTCTGATGTACAAGATCATCAACAGCGGTAACGGCGTATTCGCCACCTCAGCTCTCGATACCGTTACTGTAAACTACACTCTTACCACAGTTGACGGCGAGAAGATCGAGTCTTCTCTCGACATGGGCGAGCCTATCACCTTCCCTCTTACAGGTGTCATCAGAGGCTGGACCGAAGGTATGCAGCTCATCGATGAAGGCGGCAAGATCATGCTCTATATCCCGAGCGACCTTGCATACGGCGAGAACGGCCCTAACGGCCCTAACGAGACCCTCGTATTCGAAATCGACCTTCTCGAAGTAAAACACGCCAACCAGGAATAATCTGCCGTAAAGGCATCCAGATTCAGCGGCCGGTATGGAAACCTACAAGAGGATATTGTCATATGCAAAGCCTCTGGGTAAATACTGGCCGCCGTATCTTTTATTATCCATACTCTCCGTCATTTTCGGCGTAGCCAACTACGCCCTGATCGGTCCAGTGCTGTCGATGCTGTTCGAGCCGGGTAAAGCAGCCTCCGCTGCAGCAGCTCCCCAGGGCAGTTTCTCTCTGGAGTATGTAGAGCAGGCCTGCAACCACATCCTATACGGAATAATCAACGGCAGCGGTTTTCTGAAGGGACTGGTGTTCGTATGTCTGGCACTTGTCGCAGCCACTCTGCTCTCCAACATCTGCAGATATCTCTCCCAGAGGATACTGGTGAGCATGAAGACCCGCCTTATGTACAACCTGCGCAGCGACCTTTTCCAGAAAGTAGCAGGGCTGGACGTAGGCTATTTCAACAACCGCCGCAAGGGAGACATCCTGTCAAGCATATCGAACGACGTTAGCGAAGTGCAGAACTCCATCGCCGGGAGTTTCCACATATTTTTCAGGGAGCCCCTGCTGGTGCTCGGCTTTCTGGCCGCCCTGTTCTTCATGTCGCCAAAGCTGACTCTGGTTTCTCTGGTCGCCCTGCCTGTTTCGGCAATCGTCATCAGCAAGATTACCGGCAGGCTGCGAAAGGATGCGGTCGAGACCCAGACCCTAATGGGCAGGATACTGAGCCACTTCGAAGAGGCCATCTCCGGCTCCCGCATCATCAAAGCCTTCAACGCCCAGAAATATGTAGAGGGGCAGTTCGATAAAGACAACGAGGCCCACAGGCGCATCAGCCTCGCCGTTTCCAACAGACAGGAGCTGGCATCTCCGGTGTCAGAATTCCTCGGCGTCACTGTAGCCGCCATCGTGCTTCTCTACGGCGGGTGGCTGAACTACCGCGGCCAGCTGGGCATGAGCTGGGCTGCCTTCGTGGTCTACATCGGTTTCTACTGGAGGGTTCTGGAGCCGGCAAAGGCAATGGCGGCATCATACGCTGCAATCCAGAAAGGCCTGGTTTCCGCAGGAAGGATATTCGAGATTCTGGACGCAGAGAACGACATCAAAGAAAACGAAAAACCGCTCGAGCTGGACGGATTCAGCAGCAACATAGAGTTCAGGGACGTCAGCTTCAGCTACGGCGGAGAACCTGTGCTTGATAATATCAACCTGACCATCCCCAAAGGGAAGACGGTGGCCATTGTAGGACCTTCCGGGGCCGGAAAATCGACCCTCGCCGACCTCATCCCCCGCTTCTGGGACTGCGCCGAAGGGGAGATCCTCGTCGACGGCCACGACATCCGAAGCCTGAGCATAGCCTCGCTGCGATCTATCATGGGCATAGTCACCCAGGAGCCGATACTGTTCAACGACACTGTATTCGGCAACATCACCTTCGGCATGGAGAATGTGAGCCAGAAACAGGTGGAAGAAGCTGCCGCCATCGCCAATGCCGACGAGTTCATCACCCGGATGGAGAAGGGCTTCCAGACTAACATAGGCGACCGGGGCACAAAGTTGTCCGGAGGACAGCGGCAGAGGCTGGCAATCGCCCGCGCAGTGCTCAAGAACCCGCCGTTCCTCATCCTTGACGAAGCCACTTCGTCGCTCGACACAGAAAGCGAGAGACTGGTGCAGGACGCGCTGACCAAGCTGATGTCCAACCGCACCTGCCTTGTGATAGCCCACAGGCTCTCCACCATCCGTCACGCAGACGAGATAATAGTGCTCCAGCGAGGCCGCATCGCCGAGCGTGGCACTCACGACCAGCTGATAAAAGCTGGAGGACTGTACAGCCATTTGTGCGAGCTGCAGGATTTTTCGTAATTTTACGGCATCATGACTGACAAACAGACAAAATTCGACAAGAGCTATCTTCAGATGGCGACGGTGTGGGCTAAGAATTCTTATTGTGCCCGCAGACAGGTGGGAGCTATTCTCGTCAAAGACAAGATGATTATTTCCGACGGCTACAACGGCACTCCTTCCGGCTTCGAGAACGTGTGTGAAGACGAAAACGGCGTTACCAAACCTTACGTTCTTCATGCCGAAGCCAACGCCATCACCAAAGTTGCCAAGAGCAGCAACAGCAGCGACGGTTCCACCCTCTATGTCACCGCCTCGCCCTGCATCGAATGTGCAAAGCTGATAATCCAGGCCGGCATCAAGCGTGTCGTATACCACGACGAATACCGCATCACCGACGGGCTGGACCTGCTGCGCCGCGCAGGCATAGAAGTAGTGAAGTACGATTCAATCGATTAAATCATGACCGACGACAAGAACAAATACAAACTTCTCAGGACCGTCCTGTGGGTTATCACCATACTTATTGCGGCAATTCTGATTTCCAATGCCATCAAAGGCAGGCAGAAAGTCGATGTGTCTTCAATAGACAGCGACTGGGCGAAGCTCATGGTCATCCTTAAGACGATGGATGACAATTATGTGGACGACATCGACCATAAGAAAGTGACGGAAGACATCCTTCCCGCCCTTATGAAGGAGCTCGACCCGCATTCTGTCTATCTGCCGCCGTCTGACCTCAAGGAAGCCGAAGAATCCCTGCAGGGAGGCTTCGACGGCATCGGCATCCAGTTCAATGTACCCGCCGACACGGCTATAGTCACCAGCGTAATAGTGGGCGGCCCTTCTGAAAAGGCCGGGCTGCTGACCGGAGACAGGATCATCAAAGTCGACGACACTGTCATCGCAGGAGTCAAGATGGATCAGGACAGCATGGTGAAACTGATGAGAGGGCCGAAAGGCACCAAGGTCACCGTCTCCGTGAAACGTTCCGGAGAGTCGGACCTCATTCCTTTCACAATCACCCGCGACAAGATTCCCGTCAACAGCATAGACGTGGCCTTCATGTGGAACGACACCACCGGCTACATCAAGCTCTCGAAGTTCGCCCGTACCAGCTATCTGGAATTCCTCGAGGCAGCCGCCGACCTGCGCAAGCAGGGCATGAAGAGGCTTATCTTCGACCTTCGCGACAACACCGGCGGTTATCTCGACCAGGCTCTGCTGCTCAGCAACGAATTCCTCAAGAAAGGCGACCTGATAGTTTATATGGAAGGCAAGCACCGCAAACGCGAAGATATGTATGCCGACGGCCGCGGCAGTTGCCAGAACATCGACCTGGCGGTGCTGATCAACGAGTCCAGCGCTTCATCGAGCGAGATTTTCGCCGGAGCCATGCAGGACAACGACCGCGCCACCATCTACGGCGTGCGCTCGTTCGGCAAGGGTCTGGTACAGGAGCCCGTCTATTTCACCGACGGCAGCGGCATCAGGCTCACCATCCAGCGTTTCTACACCCCGTCAGGCCGATGCATCCAGAAGCCTTACGCTGACGATTACGACTACGACATAATCCACCGCTACAACAACGGCGAACTGTTCAACGCCGACAGCATCAAGGTTGACGACTCTCTCAAGTTCACCACAAAGGGCGGCAGGACAGTATACGGCGGTGGCGGCATCATCCCCGACGTCTTCGTGCCTCTGGACACAGTAGGATCTAATGATTTCTATGTCAAATGCAACCGTCTCGGGCTGCAGAACAAATATGCCAGCAAATTCTTCGACAGCAACGCTGCAGGACTCAGGGCCCAGACTACTCTGGAGAGCCTGAACCACTTTCTGGACAGCAAAGGTGTCGAGAGCGGCTTCCTCAGTTTCGCAGCTGCCAACGGCGTTACCCCGAAGGATGACGAATGGGAAAGGGCCAGGGATTACATCCTTCCCCAGGTCAGAGCTCTCATTGCCCGCTATTCTCCCCTTGGAGATAATGGCTTCTACCCCATCTATCTGACCACTGACCGTCTGGTTTCCATCGCCGCGGGCGAACAGCAGCCCTGATGAACCCGCTGAAGCTCCATACCGAGGTTGAAATCGCCCCTCTTGAGAGGCGATACGGCACTGATACCCTCTTTTGCGCTGTCGGATCGTGCTTCGCTGCAGAGATTGGAGAAAGGCTGGAGCAGAGCGGCATCGAAATCTGTCTGAATCCGTTCGGGACCCTCTACAACCCGGCTTCCATTGCAGCCGCCGTGCAAAGGCTGGCTGCCCCTGTGCCTTTCACAGAAGACGACGTGATATACAGCGAACCTCTCGGCCGTTTCAACTCGTTCTGGCACCACACTAAATTCTCCAGCCCCACAGCTGAAGGTTTCCTGGCCGGCGCAAACGCTGCACTGCAGACCGCAGCCGAAGCCTTCGCAAAGGCCGATGTATGCCTTGTGACTCTTGGAACTGCATGGGTATTCCGCCACCTCACTACCGGACAGATAGTGGCCAACTGCAATAAAGTTCCCGCGAAAGAGTTCCACAGAGAGCGGCTGTCGGTCGAAGACGCCACAACCCTTCTGTCCAGCATGATTAAAGCTGTTCCAGGCAAAGAATGGATATTCACCGTAAGTCCGATCCGCCACCTGGCCGACGGAGCCTACGGCAACTCGCTTAGCAAGTCAACGCTCCTGCTGACCACAGAGAAGCTTGTGCAGGCCTTCCCGAACGTGCATTATTTCCCCGCTTTCGAGATAATGATGGACGAGTTGAGGGACTACCGTTTCTACGCCGACAACATGACCCACCCTTCGACCCAGGCGGCGGAACTGATCTTCGCACGATTCATGGAATACGCCTTCACCGACGAGGCCGTGGAGGCAGCGCAGCAAGCCCGCAAGGAATACCGGCGCAGGCAGCACCGTCCTCTGTGGGAAGACAACGGTAGCGACATGGCATAAAAAAAAGACGCGCGGGGCGCGTCTTTTTTCATTTATATCAAACTTTTACAAGTTCAGAACTACTTCGAAGTAAGGAACTCCGTCGATTACCGTTACCTTGTAGAGAGTGTCGTCAACTTTGTAGAGGATCTCGTCGTCGATTACAACTCTTTCGAAGTCTGCGGGGATTTCCTCAACCAGGGCTCCGATAGGGGGTTCGATCACGTAGTAGTCACCGTCAGCTCCGATGATGTAGAAGACTCCGTCTTTGTAGTAGTAGTCGATGTCGTCATTCATAGCCTCTACGATGGTTGCGTAGGTGCGGGGAGTGTAGCTGGTGTTGATTACTACTGCGTAACGGCTTGCCAGTCTTGCTGCGCGCTCTGCGCGGTGGATCGCGTTGTTAAGAGCGTTGATGTGGGCGATGGTGATCAGAGCGCCGA
>JAFZKU010000217.1 GCA_017551785.1 Bacteroidales bacterium
GGCCTTGGTGTAGATGCCGCCGCCCACACGTGCGAAGAGCGCCTGCGTGGAAGCACCCATTCCGAAGGTGAGCATGGTAGTGGTGATGACCACGAGCTTCTGGGCGATGGTCGCTTCGCTGACGAATGCGTTCAGCACCACGAACCAGATGGCGATATCCAGAAGGCCAAGGCCCACGACGGTGAGTCCCATGACGGCACCGGAGCGGAACGCGACCTTAAGGCCGGAGTTCAGCGAGCGGCGGGCTGCATTGGCCGTGCGGCCGGATGCATAGGTCGCAGTGCGCATGCCGATGAAGCCGGCAAGGCCGCTGAAGAAACCGCCGGTGAGGAATGCGAACGGCACCCAGGGGTTCTGCACGCCGAATCCGTATGCCAGAATGGCGAAGAATACTGCTAAAACAATGAAAACGATGATGACCACCTTGTACTGCTGACGGAGATAGGCCATTGCGCCCTCGCGGACGAACTGGGCAATCTTGCGCATGGTGGGTGTACCTTCATCTTCCTTCTTCATCTGGTGATAGAAGATGGCAGCAAAGAGGAGTGCGAGCACCGAAGCTGCCGGTACGGCATAGAATAAAGGATTCATACAGTTTATATTTCAGTAACGTTAAATATTCGTAATAGCTTACAAATATAAAAAAAGAGAGGGAGAAACTGAAATTCCTCCCTCTCTTTTTTGTTGTTTGTCTTATTCAGCCTTGGGCTCTTCTGCCGGGGCCTCTGCGGGTGCTTCTGCTGCAGGAGCCTCTGCGGCGGGCGCTGCTTCTGCCTTCTTGGCGCGGCTGCGGCGGGTGGTCTTCTTGGCTTCCTTCTTGGCGCTGCCTTCGAGGGCTGCCTCGTTGAAGTCCACGAATTCGATCAGAGCCATCTCTGCGGCATCTCCCTGACGGAAGCCGACGTGGAGGATACGGAGGTATCCGCCCGGACGGTCAGCCACTTTGGGGGCGATGGTGCGGAAAAGCTCGCTGACTGCGTTCTTGTCCTTGAGATAGCTGAAGACGACACGGCGATTGTGCGTAGTGTCTTCCTTGCTCTTGGTGACGAGCGGTTCGAGATAAGGCTTCAGGGCCTTTGCCTTGGCCTCGGTGGTGATAATCCTCTTGTGGAGAATCAGCGAGGAAGCCATGTTGGCGAGGAGAGCCTTGCGATGTCCGCTCTTGCGGCCGAGATGATTAACTGCTTTATTGTGTCTCATCGTTAGATATTCTTTTTCTTGGGTTCAATATTGTACTTGGTAACATCCATTCCGAATGAAAGTTTCATCTTCTCGACCAGCAAGTCGATCTCATTGAGAGACTTGCGTCCGAAGTTGCGGAACTTCATGAGTTCGGCGCGGCTGTAGGACACCAGATCGGCGAAAGTGTCGATGTCGGCGGCCTTGAGGCAGTTGAACGCACGGACTGAAAGCCCCATGTCGGAGAGTTTGGTGAGAAGGACGTGCCTCATGCGGAGGCTTTCCTCGTCAAGTTCTTTGCTTTCGGTTTCAAGAGTGCTCTCGAGAGAGATCTTGTTGTCGTCGGTAAAGAGTTTGAAGTGGTAGATAAGGATGTTTGCTGCGTCCTGAAGAGCGGCGGCAGGAGAAATGGAACCGTCGGTTTCGATTTCGAGGTTCAGTTTCTCATAGTCGGTCTTCTGCTCCACGCGCCAGTTCTCCACGCTCCAGTTGACCTTGCGGATAGGAGTGTAGATAGCGTCCACGGGAATGGTTCCGATGGGCGTATTTTCGTCGCGGGACTCTTCTGCAGGAACGAAACCGCGTCCCCTTGTGATGAGGATGTTGATTTCAATCTTTACGGAAGGCTCCAGGGAGCAAATGTGCTGATCAGGATTTAACACCGCGAAAGAAGACAATCCTTTTGAGATGTCCTCCGCCTTGAACTCCTGTTTGCCACTGATGACGATGCGGGTCTCTTCGCTGTCGACGCCTTCCACCATCCTCTTGAAACGAACCTGCTTGAGGTTCAGGATGATGTCCTGCATGCCTTCGATGACGCCGGGAATAGTTGCGAATTCCTGGTCCACGCCGGTGATGCGGATCTGGCTGATGGCGAAGCCTTCGAGAGAGGCAAGGAGAATGCGACGGAGAGCATTGCCGATAGTCTGGCCATAACCAGGCTCAAGAGGGCGGAATTCGAAGCGACCGAGGGTGTCGGTTCCTTCGAGCATGATGACCTTGTCGGGTTTCTGGAATGCTAAGATTGCCATAATGATGGGTGTTAATAGGTTACTTGGAGTACAGGTCGACGATGAGCTGCTCGTTGATATTCTCGGGGATATCAGCCCTCAGGGGCATGTTGAGGAACTTACCGGTCAGGGTCTGGGCGTCGAACTCCAGCCAGGAGTACTTCGATGCACCGGCGACTGCTGCGGTGATGACCTCAAGGTTCTTGCTCCTCTCGCGGACGGCGACGGTGTCACCAGCCTTCACCTGTGCGGAAGGGATGTTGCACACTGCACCGTTGAGGGTGATGTGACGGTGGCTTACGAGCTGACGTGCAGCGGCCCTTGAAGGGGCGATGCCGAGGCGGTAAACCACATTGTCGAGACGGCTCTCGAGGAGGAGAACGAGGTTCTCACCCTTCTGGCCGGGCATACGGGAAGCCTTGTCGTAGGTGTTGTGGAACTGGCGCTCCAGAACTCCGTACATATACTTCACTTTCTGTTTCTCCTTGAGCTGGTTGCCGTATTCCTTGCTCTTTTTGCGCTTGGCGGCGAGACCATGCTGTCCCGGAGGATAGTTTCTCTTTTCGAAATCTTTGTCTGCACCGAAGATAGGCTCGCCGAATTTGCGGGCGATCTTGGTGGTAGGGCCTGTATATCTTGCCATAGTTTCTAGTCTTTAAACGTTAAACTTTACGACGGCCTTTCGGACGGCAACCATTGTGAGGCATAGGGGTCACGTCGACGATCTCGGTGACGATGATGCCTGCGTTGTTGATGGTACGAATGGCGGATTCACGCCCCTGACCAGGACCCTTGACATAACATTTCACTTTGCGAAGACCTGCGTCGAAAGCAGTCTTAGCAGCATCTTCTGCGGCCATCTGGGCGGCATAGGGCGTGTTCTTCTTGGAACCGCGGAAACCGCACTTGCCAGCGGAGCCCCAGCTGATCACCTGCCCCTGAGCATTGGTCAGAGACACGATAACGTTGTTGAAAGTAGAGGAGATATGGGCTTCGCCATAAGCCTCGACC